>NZ_JBFBAA010000021.1:0-167821 GCF_040682035.1 Actinoplanes sp. NPDC051470 | reverse complement strand
TCGCTCAGGCTCGGCCGATCGCTCAGGCTCGGCCGATCGCTCAGGCTCGGCCGATCGCTCAGGCTCGGCCGATCGCTCAGGCTCGGCCGATCGCTCAGGCTCGGCCGATCGCTCACGCCCAGCCGATCGCTCAGGCCCGCCTCATCGCTCACGCCCAGCCGATCGTTCAGCCCGGCTTATCGTTCAGGCCCGGCTCATCGCTCAGGCCCGGCTGATTGTCCCGGCCCGGCCGTCGCCTAGGGCCAGCCCATCGCCTAGGGCCGCCCGGCCCGTCGCAGCTATCGGTATGTGACCAGACGAGCGGCTGCTCGACCACGGTTCCTGCGGAGAAGTCGCGGGGTGTTCTGGTTGGCTCTTCGATCACGCCGCCGGGGCTCTTCGACGTTGGCCGAGATCAGCGCTTCTCGGCATCGGTCTTGCCAGACGTGGCCAGCTGATCTTGGTTGGGCTGGCGGGTCGGAGCCGGTGGCCTGCGGCGTGGCTTGAGGCCCGATCGAGCTAGAGACATGTATCGAAATAGTCGTGGTCGTGGTGGTGGATGCCAGGTGACAAGGGCTTGAACGAGGGATTGAAAGAGGTTGCCTGATGCATCGGAGAAGGACGTTATCCACAGGCTGTGAGTTGGGTTGTTGAGGAGCGTGGTTAGGGGGCCGTTTCACGTGAAACGGGGGCGTGGGTAGGGGTTGTCCACGTGGGTATCCACAGGGTGCGCAAGCGTTCTACGTCGCGTTTCACGTGAAACGGCGTGGCCTGTGGATAACTTCTGTGGATAACTTTGGGCGTGGTTTGGTGCCCACGGATAGTGATCGACTTGCACGTGTCGGCGGGCTTCACGGGGTCAAGGCGGTGAGCGCGGGGGTTGCTGAGAAATTGACCCGGGACAGTGCCCCGTGGCCTGCACTAAGGTCAGGCTCGTGCCCGAGAATGCCGCCCCCCTGCCGGACTTCACCCGCTGGCCGTCGTTCCCCTTCGAGGGCGACATGCGCATCAAGCCGCTCGCCACGCCCGTGGCGGTGGAGCCTCCGCGGAGCGGTGAGGACGCCGCCGAGTGCGTGGCCTGCAATACGCCTGACGATGCGTACATCTGGTTCAGCGAACGCTGGCGTGTCCGGGCGATGGACCGGCCCACCGGGCTGCCGATGGTTCTGATTCTGGAATGCCGCTCGCATCTTGACCTCGGCGATCTACCGAACCTGCTGGCCGCCGAGCTTGGCGTCATGACCGTCCGGCTCGAGCGCGCGGTTCGCTCGCTCGACGGGGTGGCGCGGGTTCACGTGAATCGGTGGGGCGACGGCTCGGCGCACCTGCACATGTGGTTCCTGGCGCGGCCGTACGGCCAGCTGCAGCTCCGCGGCACCTTCCTCTCGCTGTGGGACGACATCCTGCCGACGATCCCCGAGCACCAGTGGCGCGAAAACCTGGCCATGGTGGCGGCCTGGCTCGCCGAGTTCGGGGGCGAGGCCAACGCCGAACCGCCGCACATCCAGTGGGAATCGCCGGGAACTTTCAGCACCTCCCCGACGGCCGAGTCGCAGACCACGGCGGCCGCGAGCGCGTCGGTGGGTGGCCCGACCGCGGGCACCACGTCGGTGGCTGGTGAAGGTGTGCCGGCTCCGGCCGGCCCCTGGGGTACGCAGACAGAGGAATCAAACGCGGACAGCTCGGCGGGCATGTTTCCCGTGAAACCAGCAGCCGGCTCACCCGAGGCCGAGCCGGCCGACGGCGACGACCACTCGCCCTCAGCAGACGACAGTCACGACGCGTCGAACACGCCGAACGGACCCAAGGTCCCGCGCCAGGCCGCAGGGGAAACGTCCAGCCGGGTGTAGCCGCGCGGAGCGGAAGCGCCGTGGGCAACCATCGCGCGGGCGCGGAAGCGTCGGCCTAGCGTCGTCGGCAACCACCGCCGAGTACACACGCGACCTGACTACCGGGCCGCTCTGGACGCGGCTCGCACGACCAATGACTTCAGGATGACGCCGAAGTTCAGGGAGGCGGCCTGCACGGCCAGGGGAAGCAGGGACGTCTCCGTCATGCCAGGGGAGACGTTGACGCCCAGGACCTGTGGGTTGTTGTCCGAGTCGACCACGAGGTCTACGCGGGAGAGGTCTCGCAGGCTCAGGGCCCGGTAGGTCGACAGCGCGGTTTCCGCTACCAGGGCGGCCACCTCTTCATCCAGGCGGGCGGGGGCGTGCCATGTTGTCAGGCCGGCGGTATAGCGGGCGGCGTAGTCGTAGACGCCGTTGCGCGGGACGATTTCTACCGCGGGTAGGGCCTGCGGGCCGTCGCCCAGGTCGACGATCGAGACGGCGACGGCGGTGCCCGGGATGAAGCGTTCGACGAGTGCCGTCGAGTCGTACCCGAAACAGCCCACCATCGCGGCGGGCAGCGCCGACGCCTCACGGACCACCGTCGCGCCGAGCCCTGAGCCGCCCTGGGCCGGCTTGATCATCAGCGGCAAGCCCAGGCGCGAGGCAAGGCGGTCGAGGACGGCAGCGGCGCCCAACTCCGAGAAGCGGTCCTGCGGCAGCGCCACCCAGTCCGGGGTCGGGATGCCCGCTTCGCGCAGCAGCGACTTCGCCGAGGGCTTGTCCCAGGCCAGGCGGGCGGCGTGGGCGTCACAGCCGACGTACGGCACGCCGCACAGGTCGAGCACCCCGCGCAGCGAGCCGTCCTCCCCGGTGGCCCCGTGCAGCGCGATGACGACGGCGTGCGGTGGGTCCGCCTCGAGGTAAGGCAGCAGCGCGGCGTCGGCGTCGCGGATCTCGGCGGACACACCGGCGCCGCGAAGAGCGTCGAGCACCCGCCGGCCGGACCGCAGGGAGACGTCGCGCTCATAGGACAGGCCACCGGCCAGTACGAGCACCTGGAGGTCGGCGGGGTCGAAATGGCCGGCGCGGTCCGCGGTGGGCAACCTGCGCGCGTCGGTGATGCCGGTGGTCGCTGACTGACCGGTCGGTGCGGCGGCGCTCGGGGCGGACGGATCAGGGGCGCTGGTCATCGAGAATCCTTCGGCGCGCTGCTGGCGATGAGGTGAGTAGAGCCTCTGACGTGAGAGGTGCGCCGCGTCTGGTTACAGCAGCGTTGGCAGGGCGGTAGCCGCACGCCACTGGGGGATCGTCGGTGACCAGCCGCACGACACGCGGGTCGTGCGGCCGGTCCGGGGTCGGCCCCCTCCACCAGATCGGTCCGAGTCGGTAGGTGACGCACGGAGGGCCGCCCGGACGTATAGAGGGGACGACGGCCGGAGGACGCCCAAGGCCGCTGGTTGCCTGCAGTGCCGGATGTGTGTCGAGAGATGGCGCCGCCATGATGCGGCTTGACGTCGCTCTCGTCGGCAGGGGGATCAGGGCGGAACCTGGACTGGCAGGCGACGTGCGTCCTCGGTTGCGTAGTTGCCCTGGCTCGGTGGCAAGCTCTCGACGACCCGTTGCAGGAGTTGCCTGTGGGAAACGAGACGACGTTCGGGCGTCTCGCCGACCAGGCCGGCACCGTCGTAGCCAGAGGGGCCGGGCATCAACGGTCGATTCCGACTTGGAGGGACGCCTCCCTAAGGGCAAAGGCGCCAAATCAATTCGTCCTATTTGTCCAAACGGTACTTGCTCGTACGACAAGAGATCGGCGCCCGCGAGGAAGATCCACCATGGACGCGGAGGCCCGAAACAGCCCAGGCGCGAACCGTGCAGCGCCCCTTCTGTCGGCGAAAGGGGCTGTCCCGCTATCAGCTGCCTGGCGCATGAGGGCCCATGCCGAGACTGCTTGCGGTCAGCGCGCAGATGGACCCGAGACCGCTGCTCGTGACGGCGGCGACGCGCCACCCGCCCAACAAACATGAGCGGGAGCGCATCGCCACGCAACACCGGTCGCGCCCAAACCAACCCGGCGCCTGTTTCACGTGAAACCGAATCACATGAAGGCCAGGGCATGCCCATGATCATGCCAAGTCAGGGCCAGGAGTATCCGCTGCCGCAGCGCCTCGGCGGCCGCGCCGGGCATGGGACTCGTCCAGCGTGCCGAACATCGACCGCATCGCGAGATCCTGTTCCATCACGCCGGCCAGCCGGCGGACACCCTCGCGGAGGCGGCCCGGCGACGAGAACGAGAAGTTCAAGCGCATGTTCTGCCTGCCCGTGCCGTCCGCGTAGAAGCCGGTGCCAGGAACGTAGGCCACCCGCGCGGCGATGGCCCGGGGCATCATCGCCTTCGAGTCCAGGCCCTCGGGCAGGGTTGCCCAGACGAACAGGCCGCCGGCCGGGTTCGTCCAGGAGGTGCCCGCCGGCATCAGGTCGGACAGCGCCATCAGCAGGGCGTCGCGGCGCTCGCGGTACACCTCGCGGTAGACCTTGATCTGCTGCCGCCACGGCATGGTCGCCAGGTATTGCGTCACGGCGCCCTGGGCGAACGCGCTGGGACACAGGATCGACGCCTCGGAGATCATCACCAGCTTCTCGCGTACCGCATGGGGTGCCAACAACCACCCCACCCGCAGCCCGGGCGCGAAGGTCTTGGAGAACGTGCTCAGGTAGATGACCCCGTCGCGCCGGCGCGCGCGTAGTGGGAGCGGCGCGTCCTCCTCGAACGAGAGCATCCCGTAGGGATCGTCCTCGACCACGAGCAGGTTGTGCTCCGCGCAGATGTTCAGGATCTCCTCGCGGCGGGCCTCGGAGAGGGTCACGCCGGCCGGGTTCTGGTACGTCGGGATCGTGTAGAGGAACTTCGCGCGGCCGCCCGAGGCAGCGAGCGCCTCGACCAGTGCGGCGGGGATCAGGCCGTCTGCGTCCATTGCCACGTGCCGCACCTGTGCCTGGGCGGCCTGGAACGCGCCGAGTGCGCCGACGTAGGTCGGCCCCTCGGCGAGCACCACGTCGCCCGGGTCGAGGAACAGCCGCGAGATCAGGTCGAGCGCCTGCTGTCCGCCGACCGTCACCACCACGTCGTCCGGCGACGCGTCGTTGATGCCCGACAGGGCCATCACCTCGCAGATGTGTTCGCGAAGCTCGACCGTGCCCTGGCCGATGCCGTACTGGAGCGCTGTCGTCCCGTGCTCGGTCGCGAGCCGGCCGAGCATCTCGCCCACCGCGTCGAGCGGGAGCGCGGCGATGTACGGCGACCCGCCGGCCAGCGACACCACCTCGGGCCGGCTGGCCACGGCGAACAACGCGCGGATCTCGGAAGTGGACATCCCCCGGACCCGCCGCGCATAGCGGTCGGTGTAATCGTCCTGTGTGGTGCCGGTCATGCGTGTCACCCCTCAGCAAAGAAACGGAGCAGGAATCGAGCCACAAAGGCCCCATGCTAACCACGGATATCACTCGCAAGCCTGGTCATTCTCGGGCCGATCAAGGAGTGAGAAGCGTAGGATCCCGTTCCGGGGGCGCGGAGGGCGTCCGCATGTCCGCCGATGATGAGGGGTCTCGCCCATGTCGCGACGCCTGGTCAGCCTGACTCTCGACACGCTCGAGGATCTGCCACGACCATGCAGACAGTGCGTCTACTGGGAGCTCGACCCGGTGTCGGCCGAGCGGGCGTGCGCGTCCGGCGACCCGGGGCTGGAGAAGGAAGCCTGGGTCTCCCAGACGCTGCTCGAGTGGGGCTCCTGCGGCAAGCTGGCCTACGTCGACGGCATGCCGGCCGGATTCGTGATGTACGCGCCGCCGGCCTACGTGCCGCGAGCGATGGCGTTCCCGACCAGCCCGGTCAGCGCCGATGCCGTCCTGCTGATGACCTCACACGTGGTGGCCGCGTTCGCCGGCGGCGGGCTCGGCCGGATGCTCGTCCAGGGCGTCGCGCGCGACCTCACCAAGCGCGGGGTCAAGGCGATCGAAGCGTTCGGCGACGCCAAGTTCGGCGAGGCGGGCGAGGGCGAAGAGGGCTGCGTCGCGCCGGTCGATTTCTTCCTCTCGGTGGGATTCAAGACGGTACGCCCGCATCCGCGCTATCCGCGTCTACGCCTCGAGCTGCGCACCGCTCTGTCCTGGAAGTCGGACGTCGAGTACGCGTTGGAGAAGCTGCTCGGCTCGATGAGCCCGGAGACGCTGCTGCGCCCCGTGCGCCCGGCCACCGCCACGCGCAGCGGCCAGAGCTGACACGCGCAGCGGTAGAGCTGACACGCGCAGCGGCCAGAGCTGAACGGGCCGCGACGCCGAAATGTGAAATCGCGCCCGCCACCCGCCCCCCACCCGATCACAGGGTGGGGTGTCACCGTAGCCGCCGGATTTTACGAAGTTGTTAGCTGTCCACAGGGCTACGAGCGGCGGGACGCGATTGCCATCCGCAGCTGGCGGACGTCGATCGAGCCGGTCGGCACGTCGTTCTCGACCGGGTAGTACATCCGCTGCACCGCCGCCAGGATCGCCTCGACGACCTGCTCGCGGAACAGCGGGTTCACCAGCCGGTCGCGGTCCTTCGGCGACGTCAGATAACCCAGATCCACGCGTACGGCGGGCATCCGCGTCAGCCGCAGCAACTCCCACGTCTTCGCGTGCACCCGGCAGCTCTCCAGGCCGGTCCGGACCACGATCTCCCGTTGCACCAGGTTGGCGAGCCGCTCCCCCACGGTCGACGTGAGCCCGTTGCCCGTACCGAAGTGGTAGGTGGCAACGCCTTCCGCGTCGGCGTTGGTGTTCTCGTCCAGGTGCAGCGAGATCAGCAGGTCGGCGCCCAGCCCGTTGGCCAGTTCGGCGCGCTGTGCCCCGCTCATCGGCTGGGCCGGCTTCGGACCACGGGTCAGGTGGACCCGCATCCCGGCCGCGGCCAGCCGGCCCTCGAGGCGCGACGCCACGTCGTACACCAGGTCGGCCTCGGTCCAGCGCAGCGGACCGTCGGGCACCACCACGCCGGAATCGTCCCCGCCGCCGTGACCGGGGTCGATCACGATCGTCTTGCCGACCAGGTTGGGGCCGGACTGCCGGAACGCCTCGGCCTCGCGCAGCCACTGCGGGCGGCCGCCGACCACCTTGCGGCCGAGCCGGCGCAGCGCCTTCATGGTCTGCGGGCCGCACGAGCCGTCGCCGGTGAGACCGACCTCACGCTGGAACTGGGCCACCGCCCGGGCCGTCCGCGCGCCGTAGATGCCGTCCGCCCGGCCGGTGTCGAAGCCCATCTCCAGCAGCCGCTCCTGCAACGCGCTGACGTCTTCACCGACGAGAGCGTTGGGTACGGAGTGGAAGAGCGTCCGCGATCCGAGCTTCCACCGGGCGCCGTCGAGGGCGGCCCAGGTCTCTACCCCGACGAGGCCGTCCGCCCCGATGCCCCGGCTCTGCTGAAAGGCCCGGACCGCGGTCTCGGTTTCGGCGTCGAAGTCATCCAGAGCCGAGGAAGCCGCCGAAGCGGGAGCCGACGAAGCCCCGGAAGCAGGAGCCCCGGAAGCGGGAGCCGCGGAAGCAGGAGCCGACGAAGACCCGGAATCAGGAGCCGAGGAGGACGCGGAAGCAGAAGAAGCGGCGCCCGGCAGGAAATCGAGCTGAACCAGGATCGAACGGATCTCCGCGACCGCCGGTCCGGTGTCTCCACGTCGGATCGCACGCACGAGGGCGACTCCTCTAGCTCGAAGGGGGCAACCGTCCGGAGCGTACTACCCAATCGCAGCCGCCCCGATCACCCCACAGGGCACCAAAACAACACCCCGCGCTCGATCAGAGCGCGGGGTGCGTAGAACAACAATCAGAGAGCCGACTCGATCAGGTTGATCAGCGCGCCCTTGGGCTTGGCGCCGGCCACGGAGTTGACCGCTTCGCCGCCCTTGAACATGGTCAGCGTGGGCACCGACATCACCCGGTAGGCGCGAGCCGTCTCGGGGTTCTCATCGATGTTGACCTTGACGATCTCGACCTTGTCGCCCATCTCCGTGGCGATCTCCGCCAGCAGTGGCTCGACCTTGCGGCACGGCGCGCACCACTCGGCCCAGAAGTCGACAAGCACCGGCTTGTCGGACTGAAGTACGTCACTGGCGAACGTAGCGTCGGTGACCGCCTTGGTTGCTCCCACGGGATGGACCTCCTGATTTACAGCTCGACGAATGAAGCGATGAAGCGCTCGGCGTCCAGCGCGGCGGCACAGCCCGTGCCGGACGCGGTGATGGCCTGCCGGTACGTGTGGTCGACCAGGTCACCCGCGGCGAACACGCCGGGGATGTTGGTTCGGGTGCTCGGGGCGTCGACCTTGACGTACCCCTCGTCATCCAGCTCGATCTGGCCCTTGAACAGCTCGCTGCGCGGGTCGTGGCCGATCGCGACGAACACGCCGGTCACGTCGAGGACCTTGGTCTCGTCGGTCGACGTGTTGCGGACCCGGGCGCCGACGACCTTGCCGTCGTCACCGAGGATCTCTTCGACGACCGAGTTCCACTCGACCTTGATCTTCGGGTTGTTCAGCGCGCGGGCGGCCATCACCTTGCTGGCCCGGAACGAGTCGCGGCGGTGCACGATCGTCACGGTCTCGGCGAAGCGGGTGAGGAAGGTCGCCTCTTCCATCGCGGAGTCGCCGCCGCCCACCACGACGATGTACTGGTTGCGGAAGAAGAAGCCGTCACAGGTCGCACACGACGACACGCCGTGGCCGAGCAGCTCCTGCTCGCCGGGGATGCCCAGCGGCCGCCACGCGGAACCGGTGGCCAGGATCACCGCCCGGGCGAAATATTCGGTCTCGCCCACATACACGGTCTTGAGGCCCTCGGCCCCCGGCTCGGTGACCTTCTCGCCGAGCTCGACCCGGGTCGCGTCGTCGGTGAGGAACTCCGCACCGAAGCGCTCGGCCTGCTTGCGCATGTTGTCCATGAGCTCGGGGCCCATGACACCGTCGGGGTGCCCGGGGAAGTTCTCCACCTCGGTGGTGGTCATCAGCGCGCCACCGGACTGGACGCCCTCGATGACCAGCGGCTTGAGGTTGGCACGAGCCGCGTACAACGCCGCGGTGTAGCCGGACGGCCCCGATCCGATGATGATCAGGTTCCGGATCTCGTCCACAGCCGACTCCTAAAGTCTGTCGCCGCCGGGGCACTCGCTCCGGCGATTCCGCACCCTAGAACGTCAGAGTAGAGACGCGCCATTCCCGTACGGAACACGCCCGTGTCGGGCGTCACGAACTGGGAAATCCAGGGTCTCTCAGCCTACCTGCACGGCCTTGCGCACCTGCGCGCCGCGACCGGACGCGCCGCAGTCGGGGCCGGTCGCCCACGACTGCGTGACCCCCTCGGCGGTGAACCGCACGATGAGGGCGGGAGCGGCGTTGAATCGGGCGTAGTCGATCGACTGCACGGTGATGCGGCCGGCGCCGTTCTGGTTGGCGATCGCCTCGAGACAGGCCCTCAGCGCGTCACTCGAGCCGAGCCGGCTCAGCCCGGGATCGGCCGGCAGCACGGGCATCGCCCCGCCGGTCCGGGCCTGTTCCTGCGCCGGGGGCGCCGACAGCGGACCGTCGTCGGCGGTCTTCGGGGCCGCGTTGTTGAACGGGACGGTGTTGCGCAGCGACCGCTCCGAGTAGTTGGTTCCGGTGGCGTTGACCTGGCCGGCGAACGGCCCGTCGACCAGCCCGGACGCGCCGCCGGCGGAGGCGATCTCGGGGGCGTTCTGCGGCATGTCGGCCGCACCGGCCGCACTCGACGTGGCGTTGTCCTGGGAGCTCTTGCTGTTGCTCAGGTAGGCGGCGCCGAAACCGGCGAAGGCGACGACCCCCGCGGCCGCGGCGATGGGTGCGGCCCAGCGAAGGCGGCGCCGGCGCGACGTGTTCTTGCGCTCAGACCGTTCGGTGGGTACGGAAACTTCGGTGGGTACGGAAGCTCCGGTGGGCGCGGAAACTTCGGTGGGTACGGAAACCAGGTGGCGGTCGGCGCGAACCGGCTCGAGATGGGGCTCGGCGGGCGTGGCGAGGTCGGCCGGAATCGTCGAGGGGTCGGCGATGGGCGATCGGAACGCGTCGTCCAGGCGTACCCAAAGATCGTCGGGCATTTGCTCGGGAGCGGAACCCATCGCACTCAGCTCGGCCGAGACCGAGTCCATTCCCGGGGACAGCAGGGCGTAAGCCGAACGCCACTCGGGGTCGTCGGCGACCAGGCGCGCGACACGCTCGTGATCGGGCCCGTCGAGGGCGTCACCGATGTAGTCGGCCAGCAGGTCGACATCGACCGTGCCGAACTCGTCCGCGGTCATCGGCTTTTCCTCCCCTCGGACCTCGCCTGCACCGACCCGGATGGGACGCTGCCGGTCGGCTGGTGGTTCCCGTGACCATCGTCTCCCTTGCGGAGATGGCCGAGCCGCAGAGCCATCCGTGCCCGGCCGCGCGCGCATCTGCTCTTGATCGTGCCCTCGGCCACCCCGAGGATCTCGGCGGCCTCGGCCACCGGGTAGCCCTGGACGTCGACCAGCACCAGCGCGGCCCGCTGCTCGGCCGGCAGCTCGGCCAGCGCCTGCCGGACCACCAGCGCGGTCTCGTGGTCGCGGACCGGTGCGGCCGGCTCGGGACCGGTCGCGGCGGCGCCGTCGTCGGTGTGCCGGCCGTCCGGCAGCGGCACGGTCGGGTGGGCCTGGCGCTTGCGGACGCGGTCGAGGCAGGCGTTCACCACGATGCGGTGCAGCCAGGTCGTGACCTGGGCGTCGCCCCGGAACCGGGCGGCCGCGCGGTGGGCCGACAGCAGCGCGTCCTGCACCGCGTCGGCGGCCTCTTCCCGGTCGCCGACCGTTCGCAGGGCCACCGCCCACAGCCGGTCGCGGTGGCGCCGGACCAGCTCGGCGAACGCCTCGGGGTCACCCTCGACATGGGCGTGCAACAGCTCGGCGTCGGTCACGCCCTCGGTTGCACCGCCGGTGGTCACGCTGAGAATCTAGTCGACACCGGCGAGTCGCCGGGACCCGGTCAGTAGCCCCACAGCTCGAGGTTGTTCATCGTCAGCTTGTACTTGCCGCTGCCGTCGTCGGCCTTCGGCAGGTCGGTGATGAACACCAGGATGTACTGGTATTTCTGGTCGGGGTCGAAGACCGGGAAGATCTCCTTGGTCCCGTCGGTCTTGCTGGTGTCGGCCTCGCCGAGCTTCTTGTAGCTCTCGACGATCTTCTTGTCGCCCTGCGAGCTGTCGCCCGGGTCGCTCGTGCCGACCCGGATGTCCATGGCCACACCGGCCGTGGTGGTCTCGACCCGGACATCGGCGATCGATCGCGGCGACGGGAGGTGGATCAGCACGCCCATGCCCGGCTTGTTGTTGCCGAAGTTGGACTGGTTGTAGCGCTGGGTCTCCCAGCCGGATTCCTTGTCGTCGTCGACCGTGAACTCGGACTCGCCCTTGTCGCTCCGGCTGCCCTTGGGCGGGTCGACGATGCGGACCATGTCGGCGGTCAGCGGGATCTTCGCCGGCGGCGGCGCTTCGGCCTGGCCGCCCGGGGTCTGCTCGCCGCCGTCCTGCCCGGCCGGCGCGGTGCCGGCCTGGTTGGTCTGCGTCGGGTCGGGCTTGCCCGAGTTGCTGATCGCCCGGATGCCGAAGATCAGGCCGACCAGCGCGATCACGACCAGCGCGCCGACCCCGAAGACGATCTTGCGGGTGCTGCGGACCGGTTCGGTCGCCGTGCTGTTCTGGGCGAACCGCAGCGGGCCGACATCTTCGTAGTCGTCGTCGGCCGCGTCGAGCCGGTCGAGTTCGGCCGCCAGGGCGTCGGCATCGGGCGCCGCGACCCGCTTGTCGAGCAGGTCCATGGTCAGGTCGTCGAGGTAGGCCGGCACGCCCGCGCGGATGGTCCGCGGCGAGGGCAGCACACCGCTCGCGTCACGGTCGGCGTCGGGCAGCGCGGACTGGCCGAGCTCGGCATGGGGCCACGTGCCGGTGAGCGCGTAGTAGAGAAGGCCACCGACCGCCCGCACGTCGCCCTCGGTGGAATCGGCCGAGTCGGCGCGCGCGTCGGCCAGCACGACCCGGCCGTCGTCGCCGATCAGGGTCGTTCCCGGGTGCACGTTGCCGTGCACCATGCCGGTGGCATGCACCGCGGCCAGGGCGTCGGCGATCGAATGAGCGATCGCGGTGGCCCGGGCCGGCTCGAGCGGGCCGTTGGCGGCGATCAGGTCACGCAATGCCTCGCCGTCGACCCACTCGCGCACCACATAGGCCCGCGCACTCTCGTCGATCGCGTCGTACACGCCGCAGAGGTTGGGATGAATCACCCGGCTCGCGGCGACCGCGGCCTGAAGCATCTCGGTGGCCGAGTCGCCACCCGGATAGCGCAGCACAACCGCAACTGGGCGGCGGAGGATCACATCAATACCGCGCCAGACCTGACGGCCGGCGCTGTCGTTGTTGACGTGTTCCTCTAGCTGGTAGCGCTCCGCCAGGATCTCACCGACGGTGGGTGCACCGAAGGTCATGACCGGACCGGACTCATCGGCCGTGGTCTCCTGGCCTTCGCCGACCTGGGTCACCCGTCCTCCCTCGGTGGTGCACACGTGTCCAGAGCGACCTTACCCGCCCGCCGCCACCGGCCCACAGGTCATCCCCCTGGCGCGGCAGCGCCAAACAAAGCCCTGGCTGGGGTGGTTCGTCCGAATGGCGGAGCCGAACTGTCTGATCAGAAAGTTATCCACAGCTTGTGCATAGTCGTCAACGTCCAAGTTTGCGGCGGACCGTCCCGACGACCTGGCTGATCTCGGACACCCGCAGCAGAGCGGCCACCCCGAGGTAGGCCACGAGGATCACCGCACCACCCGCCACCAGCTGCAGCAGCGCGTCGAGGCGGTCCGGTTGGCCACCACCGGGCAGCAGCCGCACCACCAGCCAACCCAGCACACCGGCCACCGCCGCGGCCACGAAGACCTTGAGCACTGCGGCGACCAGGGAGCCGAGGTTGAGCCGGCCGATCCGACGCCGCAGCACCGACAGCGAGATCACCGCGGAGAGAGCGTACGAGATGGCGTTGGCCGCCGTCATCCCGGCCGCGGCCATCGACTCGGACAGCACCCGGGCGAGCACCAGGTACCCGGTGACGCGCAGCGCGACCACCGGGATGTTGATCAGCGCGACCGTCTTGTTGCCCTGCAGCGAGTAGAACGCGTACGTGCACAGGTAGCTGATCGACAGCGGGATGACGACCAGCGAACCGGTGACCAAAACCGTGCCGGTGGCGTGCGCGGCATCGAGGCTGAAGTTGCCACCCTGGAAGAGCGTGACCGCGATCGGCACACCGAGCACCGCGTAGACCGCCGCGATCGGGGCCAGGGCCGTCGTGACCAGCCGGATGCCGCGGCGCAGATCTTCGCTGACGTCGGCGAACCGGCCCGCGGCCGCGGCCGCGCTCATCTTCGGCAGCAGGGCGGTCATCACCGACACCCCGATGATCCCGTGCGCCATCATGGTCAGCAGGTAGACGTAGTTGTAGGCCAGCGTGCTCGCGTTGTCGTTGCCGGAGACGCCGCTCAGCTGCCGGACCACGATGAAGACCCCGACCTGGTTGGCCACCACGTAGCAGAGCATCCAGCCGGCCAGCCGCCCGATCTCGCCGAGCCCGAGGCCGCGCGGGTCCCACCGCCAGCTCCACCGGAAACCGACCTTGTGCAGGGCCGGCAGCAACCCGAGCGCCTGGACGATCATGCCGAGCAGGGTGCCGCCGCCGATCACCGCGACCCGGGCCGGCGTCATGTCGGCGATCGTCAGGCCGTCGGGGCTGTTGAGGAACAGCAGGAAGACGCCGCAGGCCGCGATCACCACGACGCTGTTCAGGATCGGCGCCCACATCGGTGCGGTGAAGTGCCCGCGGACGTTGAGCACGGCGCCGATCAGCGCGGACAGAGCGGTGAAGAAGATGATCGGCAACATCAGGTACGCGGACATCGTGACCAGGTCGCGATACTCGGGCGTGGTGCTGCCGCCGGACTGGATCCAGGTGATGACCGGCGCGGCCAGGACCACCAGGACCGTCGCGATGCCCAGGCTGACCATGGCAAAGGTCAGGAGCTTCTGGGTGTACGCCTGACCGCCGTCCGGATCGGCCTTCCGGCGGCGCACCAGCAACGGGATCAGGACGCTGGTCAGGATGCCGCCGAGCAGCAGCTCGTAGATCTGGTTCGGCAGGAACTGGGCGCTGGTGTACGCGTCGCCGACCGCCGAACCCAGCGTCATGCCGACCAGGGCGTTGCGGACGAAGCCGATGACCCGGCTGACGAAGCTCCAGACGGCCATGATGGCGCTCTGCCGCGTGGTGCCGGGCACGGGCTGCTCGGGCGGGAGCGCCTCCTCGGCCGCCACCACACCGGGCGTCGGCCCCTCGGACGGGATGACGCCGCTGTCCTCGGGACGTGGCTGGTGGTCGTCGTCCGGCCCGCCATCCTCCGGATGGACGGTCTCGGGCGCCTCCGGCTCGTCGAGGTCGCTCGGGCTGACGTCGGTGGCCCCGGGCGCGCCGCCCTGGTGTTCGGCGTGCGAACTGCGGTACAGGCCGCCGGTCACGCTGTTCTCCCCTGCTCGTCTTTCGCAGCGAAGCCTAAAGCCGTGGCGTGTGAGCGCGCCCACCGCACCGCCCCCGATGCAACTTTCCAGCCGTCTTGTGCGTCTCGTGCGCGCGTGCGCGCGCGCACGCGCGCACGCGCGCAAGGACCGCCACCGCCCCCGCCCTCTGGGTGGGCGGGAACGTAGCGCGGGCGGCGGGATGGGCCTGGGCGTCATCCACAGGACGGGAGTGTTCCGGCGTCATCCACAGGCCGGGGCGGTGTGCGAGGAGACGTGCTAGACGCAGCGGCGCAGCAGGGTGCCGGGTGCGGCGCCGGCCAGGGTCTCGACCATCCAGCAGGCCTCGGCCGGCACCAGGGGCTCGCTGAGGGCGTCCAGCACGGTCGGGTGGTCGCAGCCGGCCTCGGTCAGCACGTGCACCAGCTCGGACACGTGGGAGAGGTCGCCGCTCTCGGTGATTTGGCGGGCGGACGGGCGTACCCGCGCGAAAAGGGGGTTGTCGGCGAGCTCGGCCAGCCGCCGGTCGGCCAGCCGGAGCATGCGGTCGAGGTCGGCCCGGGGGAAACGGTGACCGGAGCGGACCTCGGCGTGGGGCTGGTCGGCGGTCAGGTACCGGGTGATCGTGGCGTCGTCGAGCACCCGGGGGGACGGCCACCAGGCGGCGTCGGTGAACAGGGGCAACGGTGGCTCGCGGCGCGGGTCGGGCGGTTCGTCGCCGGGCGGCGGGCGCAGCAGGGAGCGGTAGGCGGCCGTGCGGACCTGGGTGATCTCGTGCCCGTTGTCCTCGGGCAGCGCCGGCGCGAACGGTGAGAGCAGGGCCACCACCAGGCCGGGGTGCGGGAGGGTCGGATCTTCCAGGGCGATCACCCGGGCGCAGAGATCGAGTTCCCACCAGCGCAACGCGGCCGGCAGCGGCAGACCGGGCGCGGTCCAGCCGAGCTGGATCGGCTCCAGGCTGGCCGGGCTGCGCAGGCCGAGGGCGCGCTCGCCGCCGTCGAGATCGGCCTCGAGGACCAGGGCGTAGCCGCCGACGACCGGGAAGGAGACGTGCAGCGTCGGCCGGCTCTCGGTGAAGCGGTCACCGGTCAGGACGCTGGCCCAGAACGCGGGATCTTGGCTGAGGCGGCTCAGCGCCTCAGAAACGGGCACGACGCCCATCCTGCCCGCTTCCGCCGGTCGCCGCCACGACCGATACGCTGGTCGTCCCATGTCTGTACTGAACTCGGCGCAGCGCAACGCCGTTGCGGAGCTGCTGCGCGTCTCTCCGATCTCCGACGAGCTGGGTCGCCGCTTCGCCGACGCCGGCCACGAACTCCATCTCGTGGGCGGGTCGGTTCGCGACGCGTTGCTCGGGCGGCTCGGCGACGACCTCGACTACTGCACCGACGCGCGGCCGGAACAGACGCTCGCGGTGGTCAAGGGCTGGGCCGACGCGATCTGGGAGACGGGGCGCGAGTTCGGCACGATCGGCGTGCAGAAGGACGGCCTGCGGATCGAGATCACGACGTTCCGGGCCGAGGCGTACGACGGCGTCACCCGGAACCCGATCGTCACGTACGGCGATAATCTGCTCGACGACCTGCAGCGGCGCGACTTCACGATCAACGCCATGGCCGTCTCGGTGCCGGGGCACCAGTTCACTGATCCGTACGGTGGCCTGCAAGATCTCGCGGCCGGCCTGATCCGTACCCCGGCCGCTCCTTCCCTCTCCTTCGGTGATGATCCACTTCGGATGCTGCGGGCCGCCCGGTTCGCCTCGAAGCTCCGGTTCAAGGTTGACGAATCGGTCCTCTCGGTCATGCGGGACATGGCCGCCGACCTCGACCGGATCACCGCCGAGCGGATCCGGGACGAGTTCACCAAGCTGCTCAGTGGCGCCGACCCGGTCACCGGCCTGCGGCTGCTCGTCGACACCGGGCTGGCTGACCGCTTCCTGCCCGAGCTGTCCGGCCTCAAGCTCGAGATCGACGAGCACGCCCAGCACAAGGACGTGTACGAGCACACGCTGATCGTGGTCGAGAACGCGATCCGCCTCGAGGGCGACACCGGGCCCGACTTCACCCTGCGGATGGCCGCGCTGATGCACGACGTCGGCAAGCCGGCCACCAAGGACGTCGGCCGCGACGGGCGGGTCAGCTTCCACCACCACGAGGTGGTCGGCGCGCGGATGACCAAGCAGCGCATGAAGGCGATGCGCTATCCCAAGGACGTGACCTCCGACGTGGTCGAGCTGGTCGCTCTTCACCTGCGCTTCTACGGGTACGGCCGGGGCGAGTGGACCGATTCGGCGGTACGCCGCTACGTCACCGACGCCGGACCGCTGCTGTCCCGGCTGCACAAGCTGACCCGGTCCGACGTGACGACCCGGAACCGGCGCAAGGCGGCGCAGCTGGCCGCCGACTACGACGCGCTGGAAGAACGGATCAGCCGGCTGGCGGCCGAGGAAGACCTGGCCCGGGTACGCCCCGATCTCGACGGCAACGCGATCATGGAGCTGCTCGGCGTCCCGCCCGGCCCGATCGTCGGCAAGGCCTGGAAGCACCTCCGGGAACTGCGCCTGGACCGTGGCCCGCTCGACCGTGACGAGGCCGAGGCCGAACTGCTGAAGTGGGCCCGGGACCAGAACTTGTCGTAGGGCCCGAGCAGAATCGTCGCCATGCATGTGGTGGTGGAGTCGCCGATCGGTCCGCTGGGAGTCTCGCTCGACGGTGCGACCGTCGTCGGGGTGCGGTTCGCCGCGTCCGGGCCGGTCGAGGGCGCCGGGCCGGTGGCCGATCAGCTGCGTTCCTATTTCGCCGGGCGGCTGACCGAGTTCACGCTGCCGGTGGAGATGCGCGGCGGGTCCGAGTTCGAGCGGTCGGTGTGGGCCGAGATCGCCAAGATTCCGTACGGCGAGATGGTCACCTATGGCGAGATCGCCACCGCGCTGGGTGATGTCGGGTTGTCCCGGGCCGTCGGCACGGCGTGCAACCACAACCCGGTGCCGGTCATCGTGCCGTGCCATCGGGTGGTCGGGGCCGGGGGCAAGATGGTCGGTTTCGGTGGTGGGCTGGAGCGCAAACGGAAGCTGCTCGAGCTGGAGGCGCGGGTCGCGCTGGAGCGCTCCTGGGGCGCATAACTAGATGATAGATGTCATGTTGACTCATGACTATAGGCAAGAGTAAAAATGCGGCATGGACTCAGGAGGAGCTGCTCACGAAGAGGCAATCGCGCATCTTGGGAAGCTGTTCGAAAGGCTGAGGTCGATCAAGGCGATCGCCAACGAAACGGAGGCGCAGGTCTACGACCAGTGGTGCGCACTCAGCAGCGCCTTCGCCACCGAGATGATGATCAAGTTCCGAAAGGAGACCACCCACTGCCCCACGACAGTTGCGCCGGCAGTGACGTCGTTCTTGGCCGAGGCGACCGACATAGATCGCTTTGCTGAGGAGGCGCGCGACCGCGGGGATGTCGATGAGGAGGTGAGATGGCGCGCGCTCGCCGATAAGACGCGAGACCGCGTCGCGCGGCTTGAGAAATTGATCGCCTGACGATCGGCTCAGCGACGACACGGTGAGGGGGCCACCGGGCCGCTGGGGCCGACCGGGATCTCGCCGTCGGGGAGGCGGGCGAGCATCGAGTTCGGCAGGCACGGGCGCGCGCTCGGCGAGACCTGCTCGATGAAGGCGGAGACCTGCATCGTGGCCTGGCCGGTGGCGGCGCCGCTGATGGTGACCTGGACCGTGGTGTTGCCGGGGACCGGGGCCTGCGGCGGGGTGTTGCCGGGGCGGGCGCACGCGGCCACCAACGACACCAGTAATACAGCGCTGCCGAGCGTACCCATCAGAAGGTTGGTGGGGTGACGGGTCGGGTTGGCCGGCGTGGGTGGAACGGCCGACCGGATGACACGAGGGGCCGAGCCATCGGCTCGACCCCCCGGGGACGTCACGCGACGAGTTTAGCGCTCGATCTCGCCCTTGATGAAGGCCTCGACCGCCGCCTTGGCGTCGTGGTCGTTGTACTGCTCCGGCGGCGACTTCATGAAGTACGAGCTGGCGCTCAGGATCGGGCCGCCGATGCCGCGGTCCTTGGCGATCTTGGCCGCGCGGACGGCGTCGATGATCACGCCGGCCGAGTTGGGCGAGTCCCACACCTCGAGCTTGAGCTCGGCCATCAGCGGGGTGTCGCCGAAGCTGCGGCCCTCGAGCCGGATGTAGGCCCACTTGCGGTCGTCGAGCCACGGCACGTGGTCGGACGGGCCGATGTGCACGTCGCTCTTCACCATCTCGTGCGGGATCTGGCTGGTCACCGACTGGGTCTTGGAGATCTTCTTGGACACCAGGCGGGTGCGCTCCAGCATGTTCATGAAGTCCATGTTCCCGCCGAAGTTCAGCTGGTACGTACGCAGCAGCTCGACGCCGCGGTCCTCGAACAGCTTGGCCAGCGCGCGGTGCACGATGGTGGCGCCGACCTGGCTCTTGATGTCGTCGCCGACGATCGGGAGGCCGGCGTCGGTGAACTTCTGGGCCCACACGGGGTCGGAGGCGATGAACACCGGCAGGGCGTTGACGAACGCGCAGCCGGCGTCGATGGCGGCCTGGGCGTAGAACTTGTCGGCCTGCTCCGAGCCCACCGGCAGGTACGACACCACGACGTCGACCTGGGCGTCACGCAGCGCCTGGACGACGTCCACCGGCTCGGCCGACGACTCGTCGATGATCTCCCGGTAGTACTGCCCCAGGCCGTCGAAGGTCGGTCCACGCTGGACGGTCACCCCGGTCGGGGGCACGTCACACAGCTTGATGGTGTTGTTCTCGCTGGCGACGATCGCCTCGGCCAGGTCCATGCCGACCTTCTTGGCGTCCACATCGAACGCTGCGACGAAGGTCACATCGCCGACGTGGTAGTCGCCGAAGGTCACGTGCATGAGACCGGGGACGCGGTCGGTCGGGTCGGCGTTGCGGTAGTACTCGACGCCCTGGATCAGGGACGAGGCGCAGTTACCCACACCGACGATGGCGACGCGGACGGAGCCCATCGCGTTTGCCTCCTTGGTCATGATGACCGGTCCTCAGGCGGGCCCGGATCTGCGGGGGATGTCTCCCCTTCCGTCGTACGCGCGGAAGGGGAACGGCCGGAGCGCTCATTCGTGATCAGCTCCTCCAGCCAGCGGACCTCGCGCTCGCAGGCGTCCAGTCCGTGTCGTTGCAGCTCGAGGGTGTAGGCGTCGAGCCGGTCCGAGGCCCGCGCGAGCACGTCGCGCAGCCCCTCCCGACGCTCCTCGACCCGGCGGCGGCGACCCTCGAGGATCCGCAGCCGGGTGGCCCGGTCGGTCCGGGCGAAGAACGCGAAGTGCACGCCGAAGCCGGCGTCGTCGTACGTCTCGGGACCCGCCTGGGCGAGCATCGCGGCGAACCGCTCCTTGCCCTCGGCGGTGATCTTGTAGACGACCCGGCCGCGCTTGCTGGTCAGCGGAGGGGCCTCGGCCACGTCGGCATTGCCCGCCGTGGTGATCCAGCCGCCGGTCTGCAGGCGCTTGAGCGTGGGGTAGAGCGTTCCGTAGCTGATCGCGGCGCGCAGCGTGCCGAGTTTGGTGGCGAGTTCCTTGCGGAGCTCGTACCCATGCATCGGGGCTTCTTGCAGGAGGCCGAGGATGGCCAACTCGATCATCCCGATCCCCCCTCTCCGATGTATCGCCCCGATACATCGCAACCGTAGAGCGGGTCGGAACAAACGGCAACCAGATCATGCGTACGCGACCACGGCGCCACCCTGCGTGATGACTGTCGCCGGGACCGGGGTGACCGCGTACTCTCTACGCCGTGCGGACGCAGCGGCAGGTGGTGGACTACTCGCTTCAGAAGCGAGCGCTGCTGCGTGACCTGCACAAGGGGCTTGTCGGGACCCTCGAGGTCTGCGATGCGTCGCCGTACCTGAAGAACGCGGCCAGATTTCACGGTGAACCCACCGAGGACCGCTGCCCGGTCTGCCGTCTCGACAACTTGACCCTGGTGCACTACATCTACGGCGACGAGCTCAAGCAGTCCGCCGGACAGGCCCGCAAACTCGCGGAACTTCCGGTCCTGGCGATGACACTGCGTGAGTTCCAGGTGTTCGTCGTCGAGGTGTGCCAGTCCTGTTCCTGGAACCACCTGACCGAGCAGTTCCTGCTCGGGCGGGATGCGTTGGACGCCGACGAGCCGGGCCGGGACGCGGCGGCAGCGGGGTCGACGTCACACCGATGGGAGGGTCGTCGATGAACCGATCCGCCCTCGCTAACGTGGACACGTTTGAGACCGGTACGGGCATCCAGCCCCGCAATCGGTCATTCTGGACATCCGACAGGACGGCTGTGACCGAGCAGCCCATGACGTCAGTCTGTGACGCCGCCTGTGGCAGCCCCTCCAGGGCTACCCGGGCGCGGCACCTCGACCGGTAGGTGTGACCGATGAACTCGTACGGCGATCCGCAGTCTGCGCGCGCCCGGGCCAACGTGCCCGGGTCCGGGCCTGCTCCTACGCCTGACGCCTATCGGCGTGGCTCCGCCCCTGGCGGCCGTGCCGGCGTGAGTGGCTCGGCCTCCGTGGGCGGAACCAGCGGCCGTGTGCCCGTGGGCGGACGTGCCTCGGTCGGCGGCCCCCCGATGGGCAACGCCCCCGTGGGCTCGGCCCGGGTCGGTGGTCGCGCGTCGGTCGGCTCCGCGTCGGTCGGCTCCGCCTCCGTGGCCCGTGCCGCGGTGCGTCCCGGCCCGTCCTACGACCAGCTCGAGGGCCCCGGCGGCGGACCGGGCGGACCCAAGGGCAAGGACCTGACCAAGTCGGCCAAGAAGCGCCGCCGGGCGAACATCCTCACCGCGGCCGCGGCGATCGTGGTGATCCTGCTCGGCGGCGGCGTGGTGGCCGGCACGTGGTTCTTCGACGACGTGCAGCTCACCGAGCCCAAGGCCGAGGACCAGGTCACCCAGCTGTTCGCGTCGAACGACAAGACGCTGCTGGCCACGGTCGGCGACACGAACCGGTCGCTGGTGCCGTACCAGACCATCAACCCCGTCATCAGCGAGGCGGTGATGGCGGCGGAGGACAAGAACTTCAAGGACCATCACGGCATCGACATGCTCGGCATCATGCGGGCCGCGTGGAACAACTTCACCGGCGGCGACACGCAGGGCGCCTCGACGATCACCCAGCAGTACGCCCGGCACGCGGCGGAGCTGAAGGAGATCAGCTACAACCGCAAGCTGCGTGAGGCGGTCATCGCCCGCAAGATGGAGGACCACTACTCCAAGGAAGAGATCCTCGGCCGCTACCTCAACTCGGTGTACTTCGGCCGGGGCGCGTACGGCATCGAGGCCGCCGTGAAGGCGTACTTCGGCAACAACCGCTCGTCGATCACCCAGCCCGGCGCCAAGGGCGCGATCACGCCGGCCGAGGCCGCGGTCATCGCGTCGGTGATCAAGCAGCCCGAGCCGTCCGCCACGCACCAGGGCTACGACCCGCAGAACAGCCTCCAGAACGCCAAGGAGCGCTGGCAGTACACGCTGAACAACATGGTCGAGAAGGGCTGGCTCAAGCCCGCCGACATGCCGGCCAAGTTCCCCACGGTGCAGAAGTTCGACCCGAACAAGTGCCGCACCGACTGCGGCAGCCAGCAGGCCACGGGCAAGATCGTCAAGTACGTCAAGAACGAGCTGCGGGCGATGGGCATCTCCTCCGAGGAGCAGTCGAAGGGTGGTCTGCGGATCACCACGACGATCGACCCGGCGGTGCAGAAGGCGGCCGAGACCGCGGCCAACCGGGCCAACGAAGAATCGCCGCTGCACGACTTCGAGGCGACGTACAAGACGGCGCTGACGGCGGTCGACCCAGGCACCGGGCGGGTGCTCGCCTACTACGGCGGCCCGAAGGGCACCGGCTGGGACTACGCCGGGCCGAACTACAACGACTCGGGCGACTTCATCGGCGGCGGCCGGCCCCCGGGCTCGTCGTTCAAGATCTACACGTTGCTCGCGGCGCTGAGCGACGGCTACGGCTTCGACACCACCTGGGACGCCGAGGTGAAGAAGATCGGCGGCGACGCGATCAACAACGCCAGCCGGGAGAACCTCCAGTGTGACAAGCGGCGCTGCTCGCTCGAGACGTGCACGATCCAGTCGTACAACTTCTGCTTCTACCACCTGGCCGCCAAGCTCGGATCGGACAAGGTGGCCGAGGCCGCCCGCAAGGCCGGCGTCAACTTCATCACCGGGCAGCAAGGCCGCATCGACCTGAACAAGGTCACCGATGAGGCCAAGCTCAAGGCCCAGCTCGGCAACGAGATCGGGTACGGGCAGTACCCGATCACCCCGCTCGACCACGCGAGCGGGGTGGCCACCCTGGCCAACGACGGCGTCTACAACAAGGCCCACTTCGTGAAGACGGTCATGAAGCGGGACGCCGCGGGCAAGTTCCAGGCGTACAAGAAGGAGAAGAAGACCGACAAGCAGGTCTTCGAGAAGAACGTCGTGGCGGCGATCGACCACGTGCTGCAGAAGATCCCGGGCAAGAACGACAAGACGCTGAAGGACGGCTACAAGGCCATCGGCAAGTCCGGCACCTGGGAGTTCAAGGACGGCAGCACCAGCCAGAACGGTGACGCCTGGTTCGTCGGCGGGACGAGACACATCGCGGCCACGGTCTGGATTGGCCGTGAGAAGGAAGTCAAGAAGAAGATGGTGCCGCAGCCGATCTTCAAGACTCCGAACGGCAAGAGCGGCATGAGCGGTGGTTCGGTGCCGGGCGAGGTCTGGAAGACCTTCCTCGACCTCGCCAACAAGGCGATGGACTACCCGAAGGACGACTTCCTGCCGGACGAGAAGGTCGGCGACCCGAACAAGAAGGGCAACGGCCTCCCCCCCGAGAAGCCCGAGAACCCGGCGTGTGACCTGCTCGCCCAGTTGTGCCAGGACGGTCAGAACCCGCAGAACCCGCCGAACCCGGGTGGCATCAACATCCCGGGTCTGCCCGGCAACAACAACGGCGGCCAGAACAACGGCGGCCAGAACAACGGTGGGCAGAACAACGGTGGCGAGAACAACGGTGGCGAGAACGGCGGCGAGAACGGCGGCGGCCAGAACGACGGTGACCCCACCCAACCGGGCGATAACACCGATCAGGGCGGCGGTCAGAACGCCGAGCCGAATTAGCGGCGCTCACCGGTTAGCTGATGGCGCTCGTCCCCGCACCGCCGGGGGCGAGCGCCGTTTTCGTGTGGTTCATGAGGCATGATGCCAAGTCATGAGCACCGAGCCTGATCACCTCGAGAAGCCCGCAGCGTCGGACGCCTTCGTCCGCGGTCTGTCCGAGGCGATCGGTGGCCCGCTCGGCACACACGCGGTCAACCCGAGCTCGCGGCCCGGCCGGTTCTGGACCGCCGCCCGCATCGTGCTGGCGCTCTGCTGCCTGACGCTCGCCCTGCACTGGGTGCAGAAGTCGCCCTGCCGGGACGGCGACTGGCAGAACAACATGCAGTACACCCGGTTCTGCTACACCGACGTGCTGGCGCTCTACTACGCCGAGGGCCTCAACGAGGGCAAGGTGCCCTACCGCGACCACGCGGTGGAGTACCCGGTGGTCACCGGCCTCTTCATGGGCGCCGTCGGCCTGCCGGTGCACGCGATCGGCAAGAACAACCCGGCCATCAACCAGGGAACCTGGTTCTACGACGGCACCGCGCTGCTGCTCGGCGTCCTGGCGGTGGCCACGGCCGGCGTGATGCTCGCCCTGCGCCGGCGACGACCATGGGACGTCGCGCTCTTCGCCCTGTCCCCGATCCTGCTGCTCGTCACGACCGTGAACTGGGACTTCCTCGCGATCGGCCTGTACGCGTTCGGCCTCTACGCCTGGACCAGGCGACATCCGGCGCTGGCCGGCATCCTGATCGGGCTCGGCGGCGCGGCCAAGCTGTGGCCGTTGTTCATCCTCGGCCCGCTGCTGATCCTGAGCCTGCGCTCCAAACGGGTGCTGGAGTGGGGCTACGCGTTCGCGGCGGCCCTCGGTGTCTGGGTGGTGGTGAACGCGCCGGTGCTGCTGCTCTGGCGCGACTCCTGGATGCGGTTCTTCGACCTGAACACGACCAGGCCGATCGACTGGGGCACGATCTGGTACATCGGCCGCTTCCTGGACACCAAGTGGAACACCGGGGTGGTCGGCGACCAGGGCCCGTTCCAGTGGCTGAGTGACCACATCCCGGTGCTGAACTGGGTCAGCTACGGCCTGTTCTTCCTCGCCTGCGGCGGGATCGCGCTGCTCACCCTGCTCGCCCCGCGCCGCCCCCGGCTCGGCCAGGTCGCCTTCCTGGTGGTCGCCGCGTTCTTGATCTTCAGCAAGGTGTGGTCGCAGCAGTACGTGCTCTGGCTGTTGCCGCTGATCGTGCTGGCCCGGCCGAAGTGGGGCGCCATCCTGGCCTGGACGGTCGCCGAGATCGGGTACTTCGCGGCGTTCTACGCGGAGCTGCTCGGCGCGGGCGGAAAACCGGTGATTCCCGAGGGTACGTTCGTGCTGGCGTCGGGTCTGCGCCTGGTCACCGTCCTGATCCTGTGCGGGCTGGTGATCCGCGAGATCTGGCGACCCGAGCTCGACGCGGTCCGCGAGTCGTACGCCGACGACCCGGACGGCGGCATCCTGGACGCCGCTCCGGACGCCCCGTGGATACCCCGGTTCCAGCAACGCTTCCGGCGTACCAAGGTCGAGGCCGTTTCCAGCTAGTTCAGTTTCCAGCTAGCTCAGGCTCCAGCTAGCTCAGGCTCCAGCTAGCTCAGGCTCCAGCTAGCTCAGGCTCCAGCTAGTTCAGGCGGAAGACCACGGTGTCCTCGTCGACGTCCTCGCGGCGGATGCCGAAGGTGTCGACCGGGACGTCGCCGGCCTCCTCCCACGCGGTGCCGGCCACCCGCGACCGGACCAGGATCACCGTCTGGACGCCGGCCCGGCGCAGGTAGTCGATGCTGGCCTGGTCGGGGAACGAGGCCACCGACTGGCGCAACTCGGCCTGCCCAGCCGCGGCGAAGCCACCGGACCCGTTGGCCAACGGCTGGAACCGGGTCGTCGACCACAGCATCGCGATCTGGTCGCCCTGTGCGGCGGTCGGCAGGACCAGCGTCGCCGAGCTGTCGCCGCGCATGGTCGACGGCTGGTCGGGCTGCACCGGATGGGGCGTCGCGTTGATCGTCTCGGCCAGCACGAGCAGCAGCGGCACGAACGTGGCCAGCCGCAGCCACGGGCCGGGGAACGGGGGAATGCGGTGGGACGCCCACTGCTCGGCCCGGCGAACGATCTCGGCCGCCGCCCCGGCGGCCAGGATCGCCAGCAGCAGCGTCACCCAGAGCATCAGCCGGCCCGGGATGCGCGTGCCGAACGACGCCGGGTAGTGCCCGAACAGCGGCAGGTAGGTCCACTTGCCGCCGAGGAACGAGGTGCCCATCGTCAGGATCACGCTGACCGCGAGCCCGGCGACCAGGATCAGCCGCTGCCACCAGCGCCACACCGAGAAGACCAGTCCGGCCAGCGCCAGGGCGTAGAGCGCGAAGCCGGGCAGCAGGGTCATCTCGGCCGGCCAGCCCAGCGCCGCCCGTGGCACCTCGTGCGCGCCGCCCCAGACGCGTGACTCGGCCGGGGCGATCAGCAGGCTGCGCCACGGCGCCGAGAAGAAGCCGATCTCGTCGCCGGCCGGCCCGCCCGCCGGCACCCGGATGTACGGAATCGCGATCAGCGCGCCGATGCACGCCACGATCATCACGCCGAGCAGGTCGGCGATCCACACCCGCCAGCCGAGCACCGGCCGCTTCAGCTTCCGCCGGCGCTGCCGCCACCACCGCAGCGGGACGCCGAGCACGATCAGCAGGACCACCCCGACCAGGACGTACGCGAACGGGATGCCCAGCGAGAACCCGAGGCTGACCTGCCACGCCGCCACCAGCCAGCCGGCCGCGACCCAGCCCGAGTGGCGTCGGGCCGGCCGGAATCCCCACCGGATCGTCCAGCCGTGCCCGCGGGCCAGCATCGCCAGGGCCAGCGGGATCCCGCCGGCTGACACGATGTCCAGGTGGCCCTCCTGGGCGAGGCGCCAGGGCGCGAACGCGAAGGCGACCGCCGCCACCGTGGCCCCGGTTTTGCCGGCGCCGAGCTGCCGGACCAGCGCGTACCCGCCGATGAACAGCAGCGCGTGGGCCAGGACGAAGAGAATGTTGTAACGCAGCAGCGCCGCGGCCGGGCCGTCGCCGAGCAGGCCCGCGGGCGCGTAGCCGAGCAGGCTGTCTCCGAAGGCGAAGCTGTTGTGTTCCGGGTAGAAGGCGTTGGACTGCCACAGCTGCGCCGGGTCGGTGAGCAGCGCGTGTCCGGTCCAGGCGATCTGCCAGGCCTGCCGGGCCGGGTCGAAGAGCTCGTGCGGGGTGGTGTGCAGCGGATATTGCAGGGCGGGCCAGGTCAGGGCCACGGCGAGCAGCAGGCCGGCGTAGATGACCAGGGCGTACTCGCTGCGGAAGGCCCGGCCGACGCGGCGCAGGGCGCGGCGGAGCCGGCCGGGGGCGCGCTCGGTGGTGGCGGCGAAGGCCGACCACGGGTCGGGCGGCGCATCCGCGGGGCGCTCGTCGGGCAGCGCCTTCTTCTGCCTCTTACGCTTCTTCTCCCCCGCGACCTTCTTGCCGGCGTCGTCCGCCTTCTTCGCCTGGTCGGCGGAGTCCCTATCGGTCTGCTTGTCCGGCTCGACGTCGAGGCCGGCCGCCGCGCGCTCGACCTCGCTCACCGCCGGCCCGGTGGGTGGCGCCCCGATCCGGGAGGATCCGGCCGGACCGGCGGGGGTGACCCCAGCGCCCTTGATCTTCCCGGTGAAGGCCGTCGGTCCTTCGCTCCCTTGAGGACCGGCGGGCGCCTGCCCGGCTCCCCGGATCAACCGCCGGGCGAGCCCGCCGAGCCGCCGCCGGCCGGAACCCGCCGGAACCGGCTCGAGGTCTGTTTTCGTCTCACCGACCGATTTCTGACCGGCCTCGGCCGGCTTGGTGGTCGCCGCCGCCGGCGGCTCGACGCCCGGCGGTGGGGACTGCTCAGGGATGGCCGCCTCGCTGGGCGAGGGCTGGTCCGTCGTCATCCGTCTCCCCCGGAAGGCCGCCTGCTCAGCTGCCCGCACGCTCGCGCAGCAGGGCGATGTCGGCCGACTGGCCCTCGACGCCGCCCGGAGTCTCCACGATGACCGGTGCGCCGGCGGCACGGACCACGGCCACCACCAATTCCGGGTCGATCTTGCCACTGCCGAGGTTGTCGTGGCGGTCGCGCCCGCTGTCGAACGCGTCCTTCGAGTCGTTGGCGTGGATCAGGTCGATGCGGCCGGTGATGGCCTTGACCCGGTCGACGATGCCGAGCAGTTCTTCCCCGCCGGCGTGGGCATGGCAGGTGTCCAGGCAGAAGCCCGCCCCGAAGCCGCCGACCGCGTCCCACAGCCGGGCCAGGTTGTCGAACGTGCGGGCGATCGCGTTGTCGCCGCCCGCGGTGTTCTCGATCAGCACCGGCAGCGGCAGGCCACCATCCTTCTCGGCGTACTCGAAAGCCTTGCGCCAATTGTCGAAACCGGCGGTCAGGTCGTTGTCGGCGCCGACGTGGCCACCATGCACGATCAGGCCTTTCGCGCCGAGTTCGGCGGCCGCCTTGGCATGCGCCATCATCAGCTTGCGGCTGGGGATGCGGATGCGGTTGTTGAGGGTCGCGACATTCACGATGTACGGCGCGTGGATGTAGACGTCCACCTCGGACGCTCGGAGCGCCTCGGCGTCGGACCGCGGCTGGGGCGTCTTGTAACCCTGCGGATCGGTCAGGAAGAACTGAACCGCGTCCGCCTTGCGGTCGGCGGCCGCGGCGAGGGGATCGGCCGGGTCGACGTGAGCTCCGATGCGCATGGGACGAGCCTACGACGCCGGTACGACAACGCGACCCGGCGTCACCGCGCTACGCAACGTCTCGTTAACGGATTGATCACGAAAAACGGCCGTAGCTGGGAGAGACGCATGTCCAAGGTCCGACACCGGGTGACCGCGCTGACCCTCGGAGGGCTCCTTCTCGGTGTGCCGTTGCTGACCAACGGCACCGCGAGCGCGGAGCAGGTCGAGGCGGGCGGCCGCCAGGTCGTCTTCGACGGCGGCAGCATGCTCGGGCTCTCCTGCCGCTCGACGCCGGATGTGAGCTCGCTGACGATTCCGGCCGAGTCGACGGTGCGGGTGGTGAACCGGACCGGTCATCCGGCCCGGCTCCGGCTGGGCGACACGGTCAGGGGCACGGTGCCGGACGACGGCTCGGCCGCGGTGGTCTTCCGGCGCGGCACGACCGCGGTGCAGCTCACGCCGTCCTGCGCGCTGGGTGCGGAGTCGACGCCGCTGCTGGTTACCGCGACCCCTGAGCCGACCGGTCTGCCCGGCGAGGAGCTCGAGCCGACCCCTGACGACACCACGGACGACGTGGAGAGCCCGACCGCGGCGCCGTCCGACTCGGGGACGCCGGCCGCGCCGGGTTCCGCGCTGCCCGACACGCCCGCGACGACCGGCCGCCCGACGCGCACCGCGACGTCGACCACGCGTCCGGCCAAGACGCAGCCGGTCGGCGAGCGCACGGTGACGCCGGCCGCGGCGGTGGCGATCCCGACCATGCCTCAGGGCGGCGCGGCGACGACCAAGGTCAGGACCAAGGTTCTGCGGGGTACGGCGGGGAGCACGCCGACGTTCGCCGGGATGCCACCGGGTGAGCAGAAGACGATCGTGTCCGACGTACCCACGCTTGATCTTCCGACCATGTCCGAAGCCGCGGCCATGACGCCCGCCGCGCCCCCCTCGGAGATCGCGGCGGCGGAGCCGGTCGCGGAGATGCGGCCGATGCCGGAGAAGCAACCGGTCGGTCTGCTCGCGGTGGTCGCGGGGGTGTGCGCGCTCGGCGTTGCGTTTGCCGCTATTCGGTCATTTGTGTCGCAACGTGCATCTCGGTCAAACATCGCGTAAGCTACCGCTAGCAAGCTCCGCGGGGCGGCTGTGTCCAACCTCATCGGTGTGGTCGTTCCTCCCCAGGTCCCACCCAACGAATGCGGACCGGACGCCCCGCGGCTCCCTCGGACGGGCCCTGTCGCATCGGCGACGGGGCCCGATTCCGTTTCCGGGGGCCGACCTGGCTACACTTGACCGTCCGCCAGGTGCTCCATGCGCCTCGCGTGGCTGACCAAGACCTCCTGCCACGGAAAGACCGTGGCCGCCAAGCCCACAGGAGGTGAGATTGTCTTGCGTCATTACGAACTGATGGTGATCCTCGACGCGAGTCTCGAGGAGCGCACCGTCGCCCCGTCGCTCGACCAGTACCTGAACGTCATCCGGACCGCGGGCGGCTCGATCGAGAAGCTCGATGTCTGGGGCCGGCGCCGGCTCTCGTACGAGATCAACAAAAAGGCCGAAGGCATCTATGCCGTCGTTGACCTGCAGGCGACCCCCGAGGCCGTCGCTGAGCTGGACCGTCAGCTCCGGCTGAACGAGAGCATCCTGCGCACCAAGGTCATCCGGCCCGAGACCCGCTGACGCTCGTTTTTGTCGGGGGGCTCTGAGAGCCTTCTGCGAGAACGACGGAAAGCGGCGAGGAGAAAGATCATGGCAGGAGAAACCACCATCACGGTCGTCGGCAATCTGACCGACGACCCCGAGCTCCGCTTCACCCCTTCGGGTGCGGCGGTCGCCAAGTTCCGCATCGCTTCGACGCCGCGGACCTTGGACCGGCAGTCCGGGGAGTGGAAGGACGGCGAGCCACTCTTCCTCGCGTGCAACATCTGGCGTGACGCCGCCGAGCACGTCGCCGAGTCGCTGACCCGCGGCTCACGGGTGATCGTGCAAGGGCGTCTGCGCCAGCGGTCTTACGAGACCCGCGAGGGCGAGAAGCGCACCGTCTACGAGCTCGAGGTCGACGAGATCGGCCCGTCGCTCCGCTACGCCACGGCGAAGGTGCAGAAGATGAGCCGCTCCAGCGGGAGTGGCGGAGGCTTCGGTGGCGGTGGTGGCAACCGGCCGGCGGCCGGCGGTGGCAGCAACACCAGCGGTGGCGGCGGAGGTAACAACTTCGACGACCCGTGGGCCACGGCGGCGCCTGCCCCCGCCAGTGGAGGAGGCGGCGGTGGTCGCAGCTCCTCGTCCTTCGATGAAGAGCCACCTTTCTAAGGTCTGACACGTTCAGGAGTAAGAGCAATGCCTAAGGCTGCTGCGCTTCGCAAGCCGAAGAAGAAGGTGAACCCGCTCGACAAGGACGGGATCACCTACATCGACTACAAAGACACCGCGCTGCTGCGGAAGTTCATCTCCGACCGCGGCAAGATCCGCGCTCGGCGGGTCACCGGCGTGACCTCCCAGCAGCAGCGGCAGATCGCCCGCGCGGTCAAGAACGCCCGTGAGATGGCGCTCCTGCCGTACACGGCGACGGCGCGCTGAGGGGAGGCCAGGACATGAAGATCATCCTCACCCAGGAGGTCAGTGGCCTCGGCGGCCCCGGCGACGTCGTCGAGGTCAAGGACGGCTACGGCCGCAACTACCTGCTCCCGCAGGGTTTCGCCATGCGCTGGACCAAGGGCGCGGAAAAGCAGGTCACGGTCATCAAGCGGGCCCGCGAGGCCCGTGAGATCCGCGACCTGGGCCACGCCAACGAGGTCAAGGACCAGCTGTCTGGTCTCAAGATCTCGCTGTCGGCGCGCTCCGGCAACGGTGGCCGGCTGTTCGGCTCGATCACCCCGGCCGAGATCGTCGACGCGGTCAAGGCCGCCGGTGGTCCGGCTCTCGACCGTCGCCGCCTCGAGCTGCCCGGTCAGATCAAGACGACCGGCCAGCACAACGTCAAGATCCGGCTGCACCCCGAGGTGACCGCCACGTTCCCCGTGACCGTGAGCGGCGCCAAGTAGTTGGTTCCAGATTCGAGACGGCGTCCCAGGCTTCGGCCGGGGCGCTGTTTTCGTTGCGGCCCCAGGCGTCCGGGCGTTTCTAGCTCAGGCTGTTGCCGGTGATGGCCGAGGTCAGGACGGTGGCGAGGCCGCCACCCATGACCGCCGCGGCCAGGCCGACGCTGACCGCCTTCCAGGAGCCGCTGGCCCACCGCAGGCCGACCGCGACACCCATGCTGAGCACCAGCGACAGGCCGAACTGCGGCGCGGCGCCGGCGAGCGTGTCCAGGGCGTGCGCCTTCTCGTCGCCGTTCAGCACGACCAGGTAGTAGAGCAGGAACAGCACCACGGGCACGCCGTACCAGACGGCCGTGTAACCGACCGCGGCGAGCGGGCCGCCGGTGTCCTCCTCGATCTCGTCCTCGTCCGGTTCGAGGAGGTTGTTCGGGCGGACCGCGGTGGCCAGACCACCGGTGACCGGCCGGCGCTCGTACGAGCCGGTGGTCGACGGGCTCGGCACGCTCTCGGCGCGACGCGGCGGCCATTCCTCACCGGCCGGCCGGCGCTGGGCCGGCGGCGGCATCGCCTCGACGTTCGGTGACACCGGGGCGGCCGACACCGATCCGGCGCCGCCCGGCTTGAACGGCACGAAGTCCTGCGTGTTGTACCGCCGCGACTCCCCGTCGGCCAGGCCGCTCTCCGGGTCGAGTTCCCGGCGCCAGTCCGTGCCGGTGGCGCCCTCGCGGTAGATGGCCGTGGTCCGCCCCGAGCCCTCCCGCTCGGCCTGCAGCCAGTCCGGCTCGACCCGGCGGATCTCGGTGACCGCGTCACCGACGAACGCCTCCGACTCCGCGCGCAGCTCATCCCGCCAGTCGGCGTCGCGCGGCTCGTCCGGCCAGTTGCCGTTCCCGTTCGTCCGGCCGCCCGGCTCGCGCCCCCACAGCTCCGGCCCGACCGGTGCGTCGCCCCGGCTCATCCGGGTTCCGGTGACGTCCGGCCCGTCGCCGTCCATCCGCCGGCGGTTCGGGTTCAACGGCCGAGCACGACCAACGGCTTGGGGGGTACGCCCACCGCCCGCGCCGCCGCGCGTCGAGGTGTCGCCCGGTCCCGGCGTCCACGAATCGTCCGGCGGGTCGCGGTCCTCGCCCCGCCAGCCGATCGCCCGAGCCCCGCCGGATGGCTCGTCATCGTCGCGGCCACGTCGTCGCGGCGCGTCGACATCGTCCCGGCGCCACGTCTGGGTGACATCGTCATCGTCCCGGCGCCCGCGCATCTCGGAACGCCAGTCCGGCCGGCCGTCAGCGGCCCGTCCCGGCGCGTCCGGTCCTTCGATCGCGGAGCGGGCCTCGATCGCGGCGCGACTCTCGATGGCACGCGTCTCTATGGCACGGGGCGGCTCGCCGCTACGCCAATCCTCTGGCTCGATCCGGCGGCGGCCGCCCTCAGAAGGGGGGCCGTCGCGCCAATCCCCCGGCCGGCCCCGCCGACCGTCGTCCCGCCTGCCGTCGGGGTCGGCCGCCGGTCCCGCTCGTTGAGCGTCACGCCAGCTGCCGGTGTCACCCGGGTTCCCGCTTCGCGGGTCGCGGAAGCTGCCAGTCTCGCTTGGGCTGCCGCTTCGCGGGTCGCGGAAGCTCCCCGTCTCGCTCGGGCTCGTGCGGCGCATGATGCTCTCGGCGACGGCCTCGTTGCGGTACCACTGGCCGCTGTCCGGGTCGCGCCTCCAGCCGCCGGTGACCGGGTCGCCGCCGCTCGCGCCGTTGGCCGTCGGGTCGGTCGGGACCAGGTCCTGCCGCCACGAGTCGTCGCCGCGCCGGGTGGGCGGGCCGCTGCGGGGAGCGGGCGCGCCCTCGATGGCCCGCCGCTGCGGTGGGCCGGGCTCGTCGCCGCGGCGCCAGCTGCCGGTGTCGCTCGGGCTGGTGCGCTGGCCGTTGTCGCGCCAGTTCTCTGTCGGCGGCTCGTCGCGGCGCCAGCTCCCCGTGTCGGAGGGGCTGGTCCGCTGGCCGTTGTCACGCCGGCCGCCGGGCTCGCCGCGCTGCGGGTCCTGCCAGCTGGCAGGGCTGCCGGGAGGTGCGCCGCCGGGTTTTCCGCGCTGCGGGTCCTGCCAGCTGGCAGGGCTGCCGGGGGCCGGGCCGGCGTGGGCGGCTCGCTGAGGATCGCGCCAGCTGCCCGTGTCGCCCGGGTTACCGCGCTGCGGGTCGCGGAAGGTGCCGGCGTCGGCCGGGTTGCCGCGTTGGCCGTTGTCGCGCCAGCTGCCGGTGTCGCCGGGGCTGCCGCCTCGCGGATCGCGGAAGCTACCCGTGTCGCTCGGGCTGGTGCGTTGGCCGTCGCGCCAGCTTCCGGTGTCGCTAGGGGCGCCGCGTTGGGGGTCGCGCCAGCTCGGGACCTCGCCCGGGCTCGCGTCGGGCGGGGCGGGGGTGGCTCGCTGGGCGTCGCGCCAGCTTCCGGTGTCGGCCGGGTTGGCGCGCTGGGGGTCGCGCCAGCTTCCCGTGTCGCTGGGGTTGGCGCGTTGGGGGTCGCGCCAGCTGCCGGTGTCGGTGGGGCTCGCGCGTTGGGGGTCGCGCCAGCTCTCGGTGGGAGGTTCCTCGGGCCGCGAGCCGATCGCGCGGGGGCCGCCACCCGGAGGCTGGTCGCGAAGGCGGTCGTCGTCGCGCTGTCGGCCTGATGCGCCGTTGGACCTGGGCGAGTCGGCCGGGTCGCGGCGCCAGCTCGGACCCTCATCGTCGGCGGCGCGGCGACGAGCCGCGTCAGCGTTCCACGAGGCGGGGCTGCCGCTCGGGGCGCCGCTCCAGGAGGCCGGTGCGCCCGGGGATCCGGCAGGGCCGCCCGGGGTGCCGTTCCAGGACGCCGGGGCGCCTGACGAGCCTGCGGGGCCACCCTGGGCGCCGTTCCAGGAACCGGGGCCACCCGGCGAACCGATCGGACCACCCGGCGAACCGATGGGGCCGCCGGGCGAACCGATGGGGCCGTCCTGCGCGCCGTCCCACGATGTCCGACCGCTCCGTGCGCCGTTCGGGCTGCTGTCCCAGCCGGGCCGGCCGCTCTGCGGATCGGTGGTGCCTCGGTCTCCGTTCCACGATGTCGAACTGCCGTCGGGGCCGCTCGGCGAGGTGTTCCAGCTCGGCCGGCCCCTCTGGGGGTCGGTGGGGTCCTGGGCGCCGTTCCACGATGTCCGGCCGCCGGGCGCGCCGTCCGAGCCGCTTCGCGCTCCGTTCCAGGACGTCGGGCCGCTGGGCGAGTCGGTGGTGCCGCTTCGCGCTCCGTTCCAGGTCGGGCTGCCGGGTGTGCCGTCCGTGCCGTTCCAGGACGTGGGGCTGCCCGGCGTGCCGTCCGGGCCGCTTCGCGTGCCGTTCCAGGTTGCCGCGCTGCCGGGTGTGCCGTCCGTGCCGTTCCAGGTCGTCGGGCTGCCGGGCGGGTCGGTGGGGCCGCTCTGCGACCTGTTCCAGGATGTGGGGCTGCCAGGGGCGCCGCTCCATGCGGTCGGGGCGCTGCCCGCGCCACTCCATGGGGCCGAGCCGTTGTCGGCGCCGCCACGCGGGGCTGCGCCGTACTCCGAGCCGTTGCGCGCGGGGGAGCCAAAGTCGGAGCCGCCGCGGGGGTCAGCGCCGTTCTCCGAGCTGCCTCGCCGGCCCGCGCCGTACGGGGAGTCGCGGTCGCCGGTCGGACCGGTCGGGTCGGGGCGGTCGTCGGGCTCGGTGGTCCAGGCCGGCGCGGCGGAGACGTGTCGCGGGGCGCCGGGATCGGTGCGCCAGGACGGTGGTGACGTGGAGTTGCGGGCGCCGTCCGGATCGTCACGCCAGGAGCCGCGGGACGGGTCGCCGTCGGGGCGGGTGCGCCAGTCCTGGTCGGGTGAGCGCCAGCTCGGGGCGTCGCTGGGGGCGCTCAGAGCGGCCGCGTCGAACATCTGCATGCTGCCGGTGTCGGCGTGACCGGCCCAGTTGTCGGCGTCGGAACGAGTGCTCCACCCCGTACCCGAGCCTGTTCTTGAACCTGGGTCGGCGGCGCGGCGACGACCGCCGGAGCGGGACTCGTCGGCCCCGTACTCGCGGCGCCAGCGATCGCGGTCGTCCTCGCGGACCAGGTGGCGGCCCTCGTCGAAGGGTGCTGAGCGGGCGCCGTGGTCGGGGACGGTGGTGCCGTTGATGGTGGGCACCGGGCCGGTGGTGTTCCAGGACGGACGACCCTCATCGGGCTGGTCGACGAGGCTCTGCCAGGACGGTGACGGGGTCGCGCTGGGGCGGTCGGTGGACTGCCAGGACGGCGCGCTCTGCTGCCACGGGGTGGCCGGGCCGCTCGACTGCCAGGGCGCCGCGGGGCCGCTCGGCTGCCAGGGGGCGGCGGACGACGGCGGCTCGGTGAACTGCTGCCAGGCCGGTCGGGCCTCGGTGCCCGGCTCGGGCGGCGGCGTGCCGGTCACCCGGTGCCACGACGTGTTGCCGGCGCCGTCGGAGTCTTGCCACGAGCGGGTGCCGTCGGCGTCCGGCCGGCTCGGGTACGCGGTGTCGGAGATGGCCAGCGGCTGCCGGGAGCCGGCCGGCGGCTCGACCGGGGGCGTGAAGCCCTCCGCGCCGGCGCCGGTCTGCCACGCTTCGGTAGTCGTGCGGTAGCCGTGCGTACCCGTGGTCGAACGCCACTCGGTGGTCTGCCGCCAGCGCGCGCTCTGGTCGGTCGCGCGCCACTCCGCGGTCTCGGTACGCCAGCCCACACCGTCGGCCGGGAACGCCGGGCGTCCCTCGGCCGCGGAGTCGGACCAACGACTTAATTCTTGCCCGCGACCGCCATTTTCATCCGGACGAGTCGCCCAGGCGTCGGCGCGTTCGGCCCAGGCAACCGCCTCCGGAATGGGCTGCATACTCCCCGTATCGGCGGGGGAGCCGTAAGTATTGGCGATATCGGGACTTTCCGGACCATTTTGGGGTGAGCGAGGCTCCGGCGCGCGGCCTTCGCGCGGCAGGCGGGCGCCGTAGTCCCAATCCCGTTGGTCCACCCGAAAAGCGTGACCGGTGAAAACGCGAACCGCAACGCCCAGAAGCGATGGTTTGGTCACGCGGGGCAGTTTTTGCTCGTCCACACGCTGAGGACAGCGAAATGCCAGTTCAAGAAGGCATACCGAAATTCGTCCCCAGCGGTTATCCCCAGGCTGTGCACAGGGGTGTGCACAGCCACGGGGGAGATGTCCACAGGTTGTCCCAAGGCTCATCCACCGGCCAACTTGGGCAGCTCAGCGCAGCTTCGTATGGTTACCCCGCCGCGAACGCACGCATCCCACCGGCGTGGTGGGTGGTCCTGGCCACAGGATCAGCCGAAAGTGTCGTACCCGGGTTGTTTGATCTCAGGGTGGCCGGGTGCGAGACCGGCTACCGCGTGAGCGGTCGTGGCGGAGGGGGAACACCGAGTGTCGATCACCGACGACGCCCGACCACAGTCCGCACCGCGCCCATCCGGGGGCAGCGGTGGCGGCGGTTTCGACAAGTCGCCGCCACAGGACATCGCGGCCGAACAGAGCGTGCTCGGCGGCATGCTGCTGTCCAAGGACGCGATCGCCGATGTCGTGGAGATCCTCAAGACAACCGACTTCTACCGTCCCGTCCACGCCACGGTCTTCGACACCATCCTTGACCTGTACGGGCGGGGCGAGCCGGCCGACGGCGTGACGGTCGCGGCCGCCCTCTCCGACTCGGGTGATCTCCAGCGCATCGGCGGCGTGCCCTACCTCCACACGCTGATCGAGAGCGTGCCGACCGCCGCCAACGCGTCCTACTACGCCCGCATCGTGTCCGAGCGCGCCGTGCTGCGCCGCCTGGTCGAGGCCGGCACGAAGATCGTTCAGCTGGGGTACGGCACCGGCGGCATGGGCGGCCGTGACGTCGACGACGTCGTCGACCTGGCCCAGCAGGCCGTGTACGACGTGACCGAGAAACGGGTCAGCGAAGACTTCGCGATACTCGCCGACATGCTCCAGCCGACCCTCGACGAGATCGAGGCGGTCGGGGCCACCAACGGCATGATGACCGGCGTACCGACCGGTTTCTCCGACCTCGACCGCCTGCTCAGCGGGCTGCACCCCGGCCAGCTGATCATCGTGGCCGGCCGCCCCGGTCTCGGTAAGTCGACCGCGAGCATGGACTTCGCCCGCAACGCCGCGATCCGCGCCAACTGCGCCAGCGCCATCTTCAGCCTGGAAATGAGCAAGATCGAGATTGTCATGCGCCTGCTGTCGGCCGAGGCCCGCGTGCCCCTGCACGTGCTGCGTTCCGGTCAGCTCTCCGACGACGACTGGACCAAACTGGCCCGCCGCATGGGCGAGATCAGCGAGGCCCCGATCTTCGTCGACGACACCCCGAGCATGAACCTGATGGAGATCCGGGCCAAGGCAAGACGCCTCAAGCAGCGCCACGACCTCAAGCTCATCGTCGTCGACTACCTCCAGCTGATGACCAGCCCGAAACGCACCGAGAGCCGCCAGCAAGAGGTCGCCGACCTGTCCCGAGGCCTGAAGCTCCTGGCCAAAGAGGTCGAGTGCCCCGTGATCGCGGTGAGCCAGCTGAACCGTGGCCCCGAACAACGCACCGACAAGCGTCCCCAGCTCTCCGACCTGCGAGAGTCAGGCTCCATCGAGCAGGACGCCGACGTCGTGATCCTGCTTCACCGAGACGACTACTACGACAAGGAGTCCCCGCGGGCCGGCGAGGCCGACTTCATCGTCGCCAAACACCGAAACGGCCCCACCGACACCGTCACGGTGGCCGCCCAGCTCCACCTTTCCCGCTTCGTCGACATGGCCGTCGTCTAGCTCTGGCCCGGCGGCTCGTCGTCCTCGGGTTTCCAAACACCATCAGGAAAGTCGTCGTCCTCGAACGAGCCGCTGAGATCTTCTTTTTGCGTCCACAAGGCGAGCCCGGCAGCGCAGATCTGCCGAAGCTGGTCCTCGGTGGGCAGCTTAGTGTCCAGATGCTCCCGAGCGATCTGTTCCGCTTCCACTCGATCGACCCGTTCGCGCTGGCTGATGCGGTCTTCCTCGAAGAGGAACGCGGTCGCAACACCCGGGTCGAATTCCCAAGATTTGTTTGGGACGTTCCACATGACGGCCTGCATCGGGCCCTCGGCGTTGAGATAAGCAACGAGGCTGGATGGGGGTGCCGCCGCCCCGTTCACCTTCAGCGCGAGGTACCTGAATCCCAGGTCAATCATCTCGGCCCGCCTTGCGTCGATAGATCAGACCTGTCCAGGCCGTAGCGTCTGAGGACGGAGTCAAAGGACTTACCTCTGGTTGCGAGTTTCGCATTGTACAGTTCCCATTGGTCGGGGAGCTCATTGATCCACTTTGTGAACGAGCTGTCGACGGTCTTGCTGAACTGCAAAGTATCCAAACCCGCAGGCTGATGGCTGCTCATTCCAGCCCGCTTATTGATCGCCAGCATCTTCAGAAAAGCATGGATCTTCTTGGCGATGTCGAAGTCATCTTGACGGATGATCTCGTAGTATTTGTGAGTTTTGATGTTGATCTTTCGTGACAACTCGGTGGGGAATTGAATCTCGATCAGGGTTCCTGTCTGATCCTTCACGGAGATATTGAGACCGTTGTGTCGCCCGCCGTGCCCCCAAAAATTTACCTTCCTCACGACCGAGTACCCACTCTCGGTGAGCATATCCAACACCGTTGTCACGGAATCGACATAATTTTCTTCTCCCACTTGGATCGTAAATCGAACTCGGTCCTTCATTTCTGCCAAGGTGCGCGGAAGGTTTATGTTTCCGGCCTTCACCTCGGTCGCTATCGTGCGAGCAATCGATTCTGGCGTCTTGACGCGATTCGCGGTGCCATACAGCAGTGGTCCGTATCGGCTGCCATCAGGATTCAGTCGCGCGACGATGCTTTCCAGGTCGGACAGGGTCCGATCAGCAATGTCTCGGCAAGTTGCGTTGTCGGCGATGAGCGCGTTGCGCACAGTCTCGGGTAGCGATTCGAAGGCGCGGCGCTCAGCTGCTCGCGCCCAGTTGAAGGGCAGCCCCGTCGGGTCGGGGAGATTGACGGTAGTGGGTGAGAGGTGGGCTGGGATGGTTGAGTACTCGCCGCTCGGGTTGGTCAGCAAGGCGCTCACCGCGACCACATTGGACGGGTTTGGGTGGCCGGTGTGGGTGTAGAGCGGCTTGTCTTCGGCGATTTTGCCTGTTTGAGGGTCTAGGAAGAGGACGGTTCCGCCGTGGTTTATTGCTGCCCAGGCGTGGGCGTCGCCGGCCTCGGACTGGGTGACGATGAAGGCGAAGGCGCCGTGCTCCAAGGACAGGAGTTGGCGGGACAGGTTGGTCAGAGCCTGGTCCACCGCGCGCTTCGGGTTGGGGTCCGGTGGGGTCAGGTTGACGAAACCGCCGCGGGCTGTGGCCTCTATGCGGGACAAGCCACCGGATTCGGGGTTCAGGGGTCTTGTCGGTTCGCCCTGGGCGTACGAGTCGAATGTTCTTGGGGCTGACACCCTCGGGCGGCCGTGGACGTAGGTGTCGAACAGCGTCAGGACGCCGTCGACGCAGTTGATTCCCCGGGTGGCGTCGGCCCGGGGGCCGCCGTCGTTGGCCAGGCCGAACCAATGGCCCTCGCGCGGGTCGGGGTTGCGGAGAGGGCGGCCGCGGTGGTCCTTCGGGACGGCTCGCTCCAGGTCTTTCTGATGTACGGCCAGAGGACGCCGCAGGCCGCCCGGCTCGTCGTAGTTCCGGCTTTTCTCCACCGGCGCCGGGATGTCGTCGTCGGTGACCCTTGACCGGTCGTCCGTGTCTACGCCTCCGGGGGCGAGGATGCCCACGTCGTTGTTGAGGCGGTCCCATGCGTCGAATTCGACGTCGGTGCGCGGTGGGCGGACCAGGTTCGCCGCGACCAGGTCCGCTTCGGCGGACAGCACCACGGACCGGCGCTCGGCCGCCCGTGCGGCGGCGCTCAGCTCGCCGGCCCGCAACGTGAACCCCCGCGCCCGCGCGTCGGCGGCCTCGTTGGCCAGCCGGCCGGCCGAACCGGCCCAGCTTTCCGACTCGTTGTTCAGCGCCCGGGCGTCACGTTCCCGCCGGTCCGTCTCGAAGGCTTGGCGGGAGTCCCGCAGATACCCGAGGTAGGCGTCGATCTGCTGCTGATCGTCCGGCGCCCGAACGGGTGCCCGATCCCGCATTGGCGCAGCCGGCGCGCCCGGCCCCAACGCGGCGGCGATCAGATCCAGATCCGACCGCGGCCGATCCGCCGGCGTCCCGTCCTGCGGGTCCTGGTCATCGGGTCGGCCCGGCCGATCCCGTGGCGGCCCAGTATCCGGAGAAGGCCGAACCGGCGACATCGTGTCCGAGGGCGGCGGCCCGGCGTGAGGCGGTGCGACGCCGGTGCGGGCGTCCGGTGAGCTGAGTCGGTTCGGGGCGTCATCGACCGATGGGCCGACGATGCCTGGCGTCAGGTTGTCGCGCGGGGGTGCGGTGTCTGCGGCGGGTGGCCCGGCCGCTGTGGGTGGGTGAGTCGGCGATGGTCTGGTCTGCGGAGATGCGGTGTCGACAGCGGCGGGTGCGGCGGCGGCCGCTCGGGGGCCGGCGGGGTCGACGTGGCCGGGCGGGGTGTCCCACGGGCCGGTGCGTGGCAGCTTGCCGGGATCGGGGACAGGGCGGTGCGAGGGATGGGTGATCCCTGAGTCCATCGTGGACCGGCTCAGATCGGGCGCACCAGTTGGCTCCGGCGAAGGCCGATTCAGTGGCGCGGTCGTGGAGGGGACGGTCGGTATCGGTGTGCGGCCGCCTGTCTGAGATGTCGCAGATGGCGGGGCGGAGTCGGTGTTCGACGTCGGAGGAGTGCCGAGAATGCCGGTCGGAGAAGGCTCCAGGCCGACGGCCGGAGTTGGCGTGGGGCTGGGAGACGGAATGGTCGGCGTTGGTGAGTTCGGGCTGGTTGCCGAGGCCGGGTCAGTGCTTGTCGGAGCAGCCGTCGGCGCCTGCGCGGTGACGACGTCCGCGGTGACCGGCCCGGGGGCGACACCCACGCTGGGTGTAGCAGTAGGTCTGGTGGGATTGTCGGTCGAATCGCTACTCGGGCCAGGAATGTCGCTGGTGGGGGCTCGGCCACCATCTCGCGTAGCTGACGATTCACCGGGGCCTCCGGCGACGTGGTCGACCCGGTCGTCGGCGAGATCTGATGCCGCAGCCGTGATGTCAGGGCGGATGACGTCGGTCACAGAGCTGTCGGACTTCGAGTGGCTGGTCTCTAAAGGTGCATGCGGCGGAGCAGTGACGTCGGGCGCCGGCGCGGAAAGCGGAGAGGTAGGAGATGCCGACGAGGCGGATGACGGGGTGGGGGTGTCGCCCGCCAGTGCCGACAGGGTGCCCGGGCCCGCGGTGTCCAGGGAGGAGATGTCCAGGCCGCCGGTCTTGAGACCGTGACCGCCGGACATTGCCGAGCCGACGGCGCCCGAGGATGCCGACTTGGCCATGCCCTCGAGGTCGGGCAGGTCGCCGGTGACCGCGGCGCCGCCGAACTCGCCGAGGACCTCGCCGGCCGCGCCCCGGACCACCCCGTGCTGGCCGTGGCCGGCGCCGACGTGGGCCCCGCCCGCGGCGAAACCCCCGCCGAACCCGGCCGCCGCCGACAGGCCCAGGTCGGCGGCGTCCACACCGTCACGACGGCCGGTGGTGTTCTGGTAGCCCTGGATCAGCGCGTTGGTCGCGAATTCCTCCCGCGCCTCGTCCAAGCCCTCGCGCAGCGCCCCGCGGGCCAGCGCCATCCGCCCGGCCCGGGTCGACAACTGCTTGACCGCCCGCGATCCGGCCTGCCGTAGCGCCTTGCGGCTCAGCTGTTCGACCAGGCGGCGGAAGATCTGCTGGATGATGAGCCGGGTCGCGGCGATCAGCCCGCCCGCCGCGGGGGATGCCGCGCCCAGGGTGGCCGCGACCGCCACCGCCATGCCGATCAGCTCGATGACGAAGAGGCCGAGCTCGATCCACGCCTCGATCTTGGCGCCTTCGATGTCGCAGCCGCATTCCTCGACCATCTGGCCGAGTTCCTGGGCCACCTCGATCAAGGCTTCGAGGGGTACGCCCTGCCAGGCCTCCTCGAACGCGTCCGCGCCCGCCCCGGAATAGCCGGCCAGGATGTCACCGGCCGCCGCCGCGGCGTCGTCCCGTGGATCGGTCAGCGCGCCGGCCAGCGCATACCACCGGTCGGCGACATCCCAGGTGGCGACCTCGTTGCCGGACGGCCAGTCGAAGCCCACCACCCATTCGAGTGCTTCGTACACCCACCCGGGCATCTCCCACGGGCTGAACTCGAGCGGATGGGGGATCGGGCTCGGCAGCACGCTCACGTGGGCTCCTGATAGGAGCGCTCCACCCGTACCCCAGCGGTCTGATCGGTGGCTTGAAGCTCGGCCACGACGGCCTGGACCTGCTCGCCCAGCGCCCGCACCTGCCTTGCCATCGCCTCGAAGGCGGCGAGAACCTCCTGCTCGGCGGGCCGGTAGCCGTCGTCGAAGGCGTGCCCGATCTCGTCGGTGCCCCACGGATGGGCCGCGGTCGCGGGGATCAGCGTCGTACGCGTGTCGGCCAGCAGCTCGCCCAACGCCTGGCCGGCGGCGAACAACGCGGCGCCACCAGCGGCGACGGCGACCGGGTCGAGCGAGACGTGGTCACTCATCGGGGTTCCGCCACAGGGACCGCAGGTCGCCGTCCGCCATGTATCGCATCGCGCCGGAGGACGGGGGCAGGAGTGAACCCATCATGTCGCGGACCTGACGCTGAGCCGACGCCTCGGCCGCCTGGACCGTGGAGACAATGATCGACGCCGATGGGTTCTTGCGCAGGGCGAGGTCGACCAGGTGTCCGCGCGCATCGACGGTTGCCGTTACGTTGCCGTCGCGCGAGGTTGCGCTCACTCGCAGCGCCGCGATCTGTTCCTGCAGGTCACCAAGGCCGGAGCGGAGTCGGCGCACCTGGACCGCGACCTCGTCGAAGCGCGCCCGCAACGCGTGGTTGACGTCGCGGTCAGCCTGATCCGCCACCCGGCCCTCCCCTGCCGTTCCAGCGAGCACAGTACCGCTCCCCGCAACCTTGCGTGGTCCGGTAATTTCACACCGCGAAGGTCACCCGGGGAGGAGCTCCATGATCACGTTGGCCCAGGCGGAGGAGATCGCTGCCGGGTGGGCGCGGCTCGAGACCGCGAGGCGGGGGTACGAGTGCAGCGCCGTCGTGGTCGAGTTCGATCTCGGGTACGCGGTGTGGACGCGCCGTGCCGACGCCGCGACCGCCGAGCCGGGTGACGGCGGGCGTACGGTCATCGACCGTGACCTGGGCCTGGTGACCACCTGGCCGGCCGTGCCGGTGGAGACGCTGGCCGAGCTCTACCGTGCGCAGCACCCCGCCCTGTCGGCCCAGCGCCGCACGGTGCAGCCGTCGGTCGAGCTGCTGCGCGGCGTGCGGCGCAAGCACAGTCCGACCACGGCCGCACACCTGACTGTGGACGGACACGTGTTCCGGGCCCGCGGCGCCAAGGGCGACCAGGAGATCGACCACCACCCGCTGATCGCCGGCATGTTCCGGGCCGCGGCGCCGCATGGTGAGCTGGTCCGCGGCTGCGAGCGCCACGCCGAGCTGATCGTGCTCTCCGACGCGCTGCACGAGGTGGAACGCGCGCGCTCCGAGCCGCTCACCCTGGAGACCGCGCGCGAGGCGATGCGTGACTCGATCTTCGAGGCGTTCTATGTACGCGAACCGGGCGACCCGCTGGCCGGCGCCCCCGCGGCACCCTGCGACACCTGCGCGACGGGGCTGGCCGGCTTCGGCGTGAAGTCCTGGGAGGAGGTGCCGGTGTGGGGCCCGCCCTGGTACGACGACCAGCCCGCCGAGCCGGACCGCTTCCCCGACGAGGTCGCCCGGCGGCTGGCCGGTTGCGGGTGGAAGCCGCTGATCGGGCTGATCGGCCGTGAGGCGCTGGCCGACCAGAAGATCACGATGGCGCAGCAGCACGGCCATCAGACGTTCCCGGCGGCGCGGCGCCTGCTGGTCGACTTCCCGGTGATGGTCGCGAAGAGACGGATGCCCGGGGTACGCCACCGGGTGCGCCTGTTCCAGTTCGACATGCGCGTCGCCCTGCACACGGCGGGCGTTCTGGCCGACTTCGCCGAGGTGATCGGGGTGCCGCTGTTCCCGTTCGGCACCGAGGAGGACGGCGACTCGATCCTGGCCGTGGACGAACGCGGCCGAGTCTTCGCCCTGGACCAGGGCGGCGAGTGGCTCATCGGCGAAACCACCGACGAGGCGATGACTGACCTCGTGATGGGCGACGGCCCCGCGGCCCGGGTCCAGGACGACGGCACGTGGTGATGCGGTTGTCGGGCCGGTCTCAGTCGAACAGTTCGCCGAGGAAGCCCTTGCGGCGCTTGTAGTGACCGTGGTGACCGCGCTGGCGGTAGTGGCCGTGGTAGCCGCCGCCGTGTGCCGCCTGTCCGTAGGCGGGCTGGCCGTAACCCGGGGCCGGCGCCGGCGGGTAGCCGTGAACCGGTGGGGGCGGCGGCGCCGCGTAACCGCCACCGTGGGCGGGCGGCGGGGGCGGTGGACTGTACGCGCCACCCGGGGCCGGCGCCTGCTGCGGCCGGGGCGGGCCACCGGCGCTCTGACGCTGTTGCCAGTTCGCCTCGGCCTCGAAGAGTTTTTCCAGCTCACCGCGATCAAGGAAGATGCCGCGACACTCCGTGCACTGATCGATGGTCACGCCGCTGCGCTCGTAGTTCCGCATCTCGCCGTGACACTTGGGGCAGGTCATCTGCATTCACTGACGGTACAAGGCCGTGTCTCTTCGCGGGGCCGATGTTGCTGTGGGTCTGCTGAGTGCCGTCGCCCAGACGAGGAACGCGATCGGGTACAGCAGGTAGCCGAACCGCGTCGTCGGCATCAGCAGGATCGCGGTCAGCAGGCCGTACCCGCAGAAGAGGGCGGCCGAGGCGGCGGTACGCGGCGGGCGGCGCAGGAGCAGCGCGGCGATCGTGAGTCCGGCCAGAACCAGCAGGCCGAGCGCCACGTACCGCCCGCCCGGCACGGACGACGCGATCAGATAGCCGGGGAACGGTGACTGCGCGGGGCTGCTCACCAGGCCGTGCCCGAGCGGGAACCGGACCACGTTCTCGACGTACGCGTCCGCGTTCACCAGCAACGCCGGCACCAGGGCCAGCACCGGCAGGCCGACCGCACCGGGCAGGAAGCGCCGCCACGGGCGGCCGGCGTCCGGGCTGTTCCTGGGCGGGCGGGTCGCGAAGGCCAGCACCGCCAGCACGATCACCACCGGGAAGGCGAAGGGCTTGAGCGCCGCCGCCGCGCCGACCGCGAGCCCGGCCGCGCCGAAGCGATGTCGGGCGCAGAACGCGATCGCCAGCAGGCAGAGCGCCAGCACCGGCATGTCGTCGCCGCCGGTGGCGAGGGTGAGCGCGCAGACCGGAAAGATCGTCGCCGCCTGGAGGGCCCGCACCTCCAAGCCGGTTGTCAGGAGAAGTCGTGTCGCCCAGGCCACCGCGCCGACCATGACGACGGCGAACCACACGCGCGAGTCGGTCCACCAGAAGTCCCCGAACCACGCCCGCGGTAGCCCGAAGACCGCCATTCCGGGCTGATAGGGGTGATAAGCGTCGAGTTGATCCTGAGCGGGAAGAGCGGCGATGTCCGCGCGCGAGAGATAGGGCGACCCGGTCGACGCCAGCCCGTGACCCATCTCCTCGACGACCGAGACCTCTTCCTGGGCCCGGTCGAGACGCCCACCGGCCCGCTGCACGGCCTGGATGACCAGCGGCAGCAGCGACACCGCGGCGAACGTCGCCCAGGTGAGGAGCAGGCGATGGACCAACGGCGTTAGCAGCAGCGCCGCCAGGTAACCCCAGGCCGCCACCGAACCCCACGCCCGATGGGGTAACAGGGTCGACGACAGCGCCGTGACCAGCGCGAACAACCCGGAGAGGGCGTAGAGCGCCGCGTCCAGGATCCGCCCGCCCGCGGCCTGGTCGGCGCGGGTGAGCAGTCGGGCGATCACGCGGGCAAGTGTGGCAGAGACGATCGGTGGGGGCCGGGAGGCCGGCGGCGTGGCAGCCGCACCACGGAGCCGACGTCGTGCAGGGCGCCGGCCAGCACGCCCGGCCGGCCGCCGGTGCCACGCTGCAACGCCGCCAGCAGCCGGCCGCCGCGCATCGGGCGGGCGAAGAGGTGGCCCTGGCCGGCCACGCAGCCGAGTTCCCACAGCGCCGCGCGCTGGGGTTCGCTCTCCACCCCGTCGGCGATGACCGTGAGGTGCATGCTGCGGGCCAGGTCCACGGTGGACCGGATGACCGCCGCCGCCTCGGTGGAGGTCTCCACCGCGGCCACGAACTCGCGCCCGATCTTCAACTGGTGCACGGGGATCCGGCTGAGCACGGACAGCGGCGACACACCGGCGCCGAAATCGTCGAGCACCAGGCGTACCCCAGCGTCGCGCAACTCGACGAGCGCGCGCTCGACCACCTCGAGCTGACTGATGGTCAGCGTCTCGGCCAGTTCGAGCACGAGCCGGTCGGACGGGACACCGTGGTTGCTGAGCCGGGACCGGACCGCCTCGGGGAAGTCGGGGTCGAGCAGGCTGCGGGGCGACACGTTGACCGCGACCGGGATGTCGAAGCCGGCCTCGCGCCACGCGTCGGCGGCGGCCAGCGACTGTTCGAGGACGGCGTCGGCGAAGGCGGGCAACTGCCCGGACCGCTCGATGGTCTCGAGGAACTGCATCGGGGTCAGGTCGCCGTGTTCGGGGTGGTGCCAGCGGGCCAGCGCCTCGGCCGCGACCACCTCGCCGCTGCCCAGGTCGACGATGGGCTGGAAGTCGACGGAGAATTCCAGCTCGGCGACCGCCCGGCGGACCTCGCCGCCGAGCATGAGCCGGCCGACGTCGGCGGTGTCCCGCGAGTGCGCGTAGTCGGCGGTTCGGGTGCCGGAGCGTTTCGCCTGGTACATGGCCACGTCGGCGCGGCGCAGCAGCTCGGTGACGCCGCCCGAGCCGGGGGCCAGGGCGATGCCGCCGCACGCCTCCACGGTCAGGCGCATGCCGTCCACGTCGATCGTGTGGTCGAGGGCGGCGAGCAGGGTCTCGGCCCGGTGCCGGGCCATCGCCGGGGACGGCAGTCCGGTGAGCAGCACCGCGAACTCGTCGCCGCCGAGCCGGGCCACCAGGTCGGCCGGCCGGGCGGCGCTCTGCAGCCGGACCGCCACCTCGCGCAGCACCTCGTCGCCGGCCGCGTGCCCGAGCGTGTCGTTGACCTCCTTGAAGTGGTTGAGGTCGATCAGCAGCAGCGCCAGCATGCCCTCGTCGGGGCGTTCGGTGAACATCCGGCCGGCCTGGTCGAGCAGCTCGCGGCGGTTGGCCAGGCCGGTCAGCGGGTCGTGCGCGGCGTCGTACGCGTGCTCGGCCGAGATGCGTTCCAGTTCGGCGTACGCCGCGGCGTTGCGGATGGCCGTGTAGAGCGCCGAGGCGAACGTCTGAAGCTTGTAGTTCTCCGACCCGGAGAGTTTGACCGAGCGGCTCAGCCGCAGCCGCAGCTCGCCCATCGGGTTGCTGCCGTCGTGCCCGGCGAGCCGCCGGACGATCTCGGCGCCGTCGCGGGCCGGCGCGGCGGCGGTCGGCCCGTCGTACCGGAGGCCGTCGGAGCTGCCGCGGACCAGCCGTTTCGTGTCGCCCAGGAGCAGCTCGATGTCGACCTCGTCGACCGAGAAGAGCTGGGCCGTGCGGGTCACCCCGGCGGCCAGCACGGCGGTCAGGTCGGTGACGTTGAGCTCGTCGGTCGCCTCGGCCAGCCGCTGCCAGGAGCGCCGCTCCTCACGGTTGCGGATCTGTGCGGTCTGCCAGAGGTGCATGCACATGACCAGGGGCACGACCAGCAGCAGGAGGCGGGCGTCGCCGCCGAGCGACAGAATGCCGATGACCAGGGCGGCGACCACGTAGCGGGCGACCGTGCCGATCAGCCGCATGTCCCAGTTGGCCCGTAGCGACTGCCGCAGGCTGACCCGGGTGGCCAGCGCGATGACCGGCACCACCAGTGATTCGTCGACCAGCCACATGGCCAGCGTGGCCAGGGCCAGCGCGCCGGCCCGCAGCTGGGGGTCATCGACGTTGTGCGGCACCTCGAGAGCCGCGAAGACCAACGCGGCCGCCGTCGCGCCGAGAACGTCGTGCCCGACCCCGAAGAACGCCTTCTGAAGGGTGAGGCCGGCGGTGAACTTCGCGATCGCGATGGCCGCGCAGGTGCAGATGATCACCCAGACCGGCGGCATGACCGCGAGCCCGACCAGGACGCCGACCTCGGGCCAGGAGATGCCCCGGCCGTGCGACAGGATGCGGATCCGCCACTGAGTGCGGCTGCCGACCGCGATGGCGGCGATGATGCCGGCCGAGACCAGGAACGTCGGGCGGCCCTCGGGGGCCAGCCAGGCGGTGCCCAGTGACGTCACCACGGCGATTCCACCCGCAACGACGACGAGACTGACCAGCAGCGCGAGCCGCTTGTCAGTCACGTCGTCGTTGGAGCTTGTCTCGTGAGTCACAGGCCCTCCGCGGCGAGCGGCCGGACGAGCTGCCGGCCAAGGCTCAGCGTATTGCGACGGACGGGCCCGGCGCATCTAGCTCAGGTCCACTCAGATCCACGCATGGCGCTCTCCTTAACCCCCTGGGTCCTCGGTGGGCCTTCGCGAGCCCTTCCGAAGTCCTTGTCGATGTAGACCGTGTCGCGACATGAGGAACGTTATGTGATCCGTTGCCACATTGGTAGGCATTCATGTCGGTATGCGCAGAAAGCGAGAATCCGACGCACCGGCGTCACAGAATGTTTCGAATCAAGAACTCACGGCAATGTAGACGGTGGGTTTGGCCGGAGTATCCGAATAGCGGACAGTGTTTTTCTGCTAACCCAAAGGATTGACAATCAATATCCACTGATGTGTAGTTATCAACGGACCGGCATGCCGCTGACCAGCGGAGAGGTGCCGTAATTTGTCGTAGTGGAATTGTGCGTCCTCTGGCCCGGATATGCGAATCCGATTTTTTGTCGAGGTCGTTAAACTCCCGTTATGCCCGACGAATCCCAGCTGACTCACGTCGACGAGACGGGCGCGGCCCGCATGGTTGACGTGTCGGCCAAGTCTGTGAGTGCCCGCCGCGCGGTCGCGGCCGGCCGTCTCGTCACCACGCCCGAGGTCGTCGCCCTGCTCCGGGGCGACGGTCTGCCCAAGGGAGATGCGCTGGCCGTGGCCCGGATCGCCGGGATCATGGGCGCCAAGCGCACCCCCGACCTGGTCCCGCTCTGCCACCCGATCGCGCTGACCGGCGTGACCGTCGATCTCGAGCTCACCGACGGCGGCGTCGAGATCATCGCGGCCACGAAGACCGCCGACCGCACCGGCGTCGAGATGGAGGCGCTGACCGCGGTCGCCGTCGCCGGTCTGACGCTGATCGACATGGTCAAGGCGGTCGACCCCGCGGCCAGCGTCGAGGCGGTGCGGGTGCTGCGCAAAGAGGGCGGCAAGACCGGCGATTGGGTACGCCCGGAGCACCGCGGATGAGGGCCCGGGTGATCGTCGCGTCCAACCGCGCCTCGGCCGGCGTCTACGCCGACACCAGCGGCCCCCTGCTCGTGGCCGGCCTGCGCGACCTGGGCTGTGAGGTGCCCGGCGAGCCGGTCGTGGTGCCCGACGGCGACCCGGTCGCCGAGGCGCTGCGCGCGGCCGTGGCCGAGGACTTCGACGTGGTGCTGACCAGCGGCGGCACCGGCGTCACGCCGACCGACCGCACCCCCGAGGCGACCCGCGGCGTGCTCGACTTCGAGATCCCGGGCATCGCCGAGGCGATCCGGGCGCACAGCCGCGACAAGGTGCCGACCGCCGCCCTGTCCCGCGGCCTGGCCGGGGTGGCCGGGCGCACGCTGATCGTCAACCTGCCCGGCTCCACCGGCGGCGCGAAGGACGGCCTGGCGGTCCTCGGCCCCCTCCTGAAACACACGACCGACCAGATCCGAGGCGGCGACCACTGAGGGAACGGGAGGGCGGACGCGAGGGCAGCCAGACCCGGGCGCGGTCACCGACGCAGTAGGGTCGAGGCGTGAGCGCTGTGGATTGGGTGACCGCCCGGCGGCTGGCCTACGAGGCGGGTCGCGCGGCGGCGGGCCCGGCCGAGGTCGTCCGGCTCGACGCGGCCGACGGGCGTACCCTCGCCGAGCCCCTGCTCGCCCTCACCGACCTGCCCGCCTTCCCCACCTCCAGCATCGACGGCTGGGCCGTGCGGGGCCCGGCGCCGTGGCGACCGACCGGCCGCGTGCTGGCCGGCCACACCCCCGAGGCGCTGACCGAGCCGGGCACCTGCGTCGAGATCGCCACCGGCGCGATGGTCCCGGCCGGCGCCGAGGCGCTGATCCGCGTCGAGGAGTCCACCCAGGACGCCGAGGGCCGGGTCAGCGGAACGCCCCGCCCGGCGCCCGAGTGGCGCCTGCCCGGCGAGGAGGCGACCAAGGGCGAAGAGCTGATCCCGGCCGGCACCGCGATCGACCCGGCGGTGATCGGCGTCGCCGCCACCTGCGGTTACGAATCGCTCACGGTCAGCGCCCGGGCCCGGGCCGCGCTCCGGATCTTCGGCGACGAGCTGCTGACCAGCGGCCCGCCCGGCGACGGCCGGGTTCGCGACTCGCTCGGCCCGCAGATGCCCGCCTGGCTGCGGCGCTGTGGCGCCGAGATCACCTCGGCCCAGGTGGCCGGCCCGGTCGAGGACACCCTCGAGGCCCATCTGGCCGCCATCCGTGCGGCGTTCGAGACCGCCGACCTGGTCTGCACGACCGGCGGCACCATGCACGGCCCGGTCGACCACCTGCACCCGGCGCTGGCCGAGCTGAACGCCGAATACGTGGTCAACACGGTCGGGGTGCGTCCCGGCTTCCCGATGCTGCTGGCCCGGGCCCAGGGCGCCGACGGCCGTGACCGCTTCCTGGCCGGGCTGCCCGGCAACCCCCAGTCCGCGGTGATCGCCCTGGTCACGCTGGTGCAGCCGCTGCTCGACGGGCTGGCCGGGCGCCCCGAGCCGACGCTGCCGGTGGTGGTCACGACCGCCCCGGTGAAGGGTCGCGGCAACGACACCCACCTGGCGCTGGCCCGGCTCGACGCCTGCGGCCGGTCGGCCACCCCGGTCGGTCACGTCGGCTCGGCCATGCTGCGCGGGCTGGCCAACGCGCACGGTTTCCTGCTGGTCGACCCCGGCACCGAGGCGGCCGCCGGCGACCTGCTCCCGTTCCTGCCCCTGCCCCTCCAAGCCGGAGAACGCCGATGACCGTGGTGATCGTGCAGGTCGGCGACGTGCCGCTCGATCTCGCCGCGCACGAGGCGGCGGTCAACGATCCGCGGGCCGGCGCGGTCGTCTCGTTCCAGGGCGTCGTGCGTGACCACGACGGCGGTCGCGGGGTCACCCTGCTCGACTACGAGGGTCACCCGACCGCCGAGGCCGTGCTCCGCGAGGTGGCCGACGAGATCGCCGCCGACCCGGACGTCTTCGCGGTGGCCGTCTCCCATCGCGTCGGTTCCCTCAAGATCGGCGATGTCGCCCTGGTCGCGGCGGTGAGCACGGCCCATCGCGCGGCCGCCTTCGCCGCCTGCGCCCGGCTGGTCGACGAGGCCAAGGCCCGGCTGCCGATCTGGAAGCGTCAGCTCTTCACCGACGGCACCGAGGAATGGGTCAACTGTCCCTGAGCCTCGACCGCTGCGTCACCCAGCGGTCGATCGGGAAGGCCGGCGCCGTGCCCGAGTTCCAGGGCAGCGCGTTGACGATCACGATCAGGGCGATGGCGTACGCGTTGCGGACCAGCACGTCGTCGACGGTCCAGATCGGCGCGGCCACGAACAGCAGGTAGCCGCCCCCGGCGGCGGCGAACCAGCCCAGCCCCGGGAACCGCCCGAGCACGCCGGGCCGCGGCCGGACCGCCTCCCACCGCGCCCGCGCCCCGGCCGCGGCCAGCAGCAGCACGGCCGGCAGCACCCAGATCAGCTCGCCGGTGAGCGTCACCGGCCCGATGATCGCCCCGGTCAGCCCGACCAGGGTGAACGCGGTGACCTCGTCGCCCTCCAGGTGGGCCGACCGGGCCCGGATGAAACCCACGGCGACCAGCAGCAGCGCGAACGACGCCCAGAGCAGGATCGGCGTGGTGGCCGAGTCGTACAGCCGGGCCAGCACGCCGGCCAGCGACTGGTTGCCGGTCTGGTCGACGCCGCCGGTGCGGTCGAGTCGCCACAGCACCTCGCCGAACCACGCCGACTTCGTGCCCGGCGCCGCCAGCAGGGTGGCCGCGGCCAGGGTCGCCGCGGTGCCCAGCGCGATCAGGGCGGCCCGCCACTGCCGGGTGATCGCCAGGTAGAGGATGAACAGCGCCGGGCCGACGGCGATCGCGGTGGCCAGCCCGATCCCGGCGCCCGCCCACGCCCCGGTGGCCCAGAACCGCCCCAGCGGCCCGCGTGGCGCCGTCGAGCGGCGGCCCGGCCACCAGATCGCCCGGCTGCGGGCCCACGCGCTCCGGCGCAGCCCGATCAGGTCGGCCACGATCAGGCCGAACAGCACGAGGTCCCAGCGACCCAGCCCGAGCACGGCCCGCACCGGCTCGGTGGCCAGCGCGAGCAGAAGAGCGACGAGCACGATGGGGTACGCCGGACGGCGGTGCCGTCGCGCGATCGGGCCGGCCAGCGCGACCAGCGCCAGCGTCAGCGCGGCCAGGCCGGCCAGGGCCAGCAGCCACCCGCCCAGGTTCAGCGGGAGCAGCGCGAGCGGCACCATCGCGAAGGCGCCCGGGGGCGAGATCGCGGTGCCGAGCATCGTCGCCGGATCATGGTAGGAATACAACCCGTCACCGGCCAGCCAGCCCCGGATCGCCGCCCGATCGACGGCCAGCGTGCTCAGGGCGTACCGCTGCATCATGATCGTGACCGCAACGAGCGCGGCGGCCGCACCCACAGTGACCACGATGGACCGTCGCGGGGGCCTCAGCCCGCGCACTCGCCCAGCCATCGTCCGCACGGCACCCCCGCTTCGCACGCCGGGGCCAGCTTAGAACGCTCGGACCAATTTCACGGCCCCCTGAGCGTTCAACGCCGATGGTGCTCCGGAGGTCACCCGAGCTTGCGACCCGCGGCGGCGGACATCGTGGCGATCTTCGCCTCGCGGCGTGCCGTGCGCACGGCCCGCTTCAATCCGCGCTGGGAGCGATCCACCGCGTGCGTCGTGCGGTACGCCAGCCCGGGCCGCCCCTCGGTGTCGGCCGCGGCGAGCAGCAGACCGCCGAGCAGACCGAGGTTCTTCAGGAATTGGGTACGCTGCGCCGCCCGCTGTTCGGCCGGAACCGCCCAGAACGCGTGGCCGGCGACCGTGGTCGGCACCAGACCGGCGGCCAGCACCCCGGCGGCCGGGCGGGTCAGGTGTCCCGAGGCGAGCAGGGCCCCGGCCACGACGTCGGCGACCCCCTTGATGCGGATCAGCGTGCGGGTGTCAGTGGGCAGGCGCGGGTCGACCTTCTCCAGCCACGGCCCCATTCGGCCGGTGACCCGGCCGGCGGACTCGGCCCGGCTGTCCGGGTCGAGCAGCACCTTGATGCCGCTGGACACGAAGATCGCCGAGAGCATGACGCGAGCAACAGTGCGTACGGGCTTCATGAACCCCTGTATACCCGCGGATCAGGGTTGCGTACGCAGGTAGCGGCCGAAATGTGGAACCGTGAAGGCGACCGTGCCGCGCTCGCCCGAGTAGATCAGCCCCTTCTTGATCAGGGCGTCCCGGGCCGGAGACAGACTGGCCGGTTTGCGGCCGAGCGCGTTGGCGATGTCCGAGGTCGGCACCGAGTGGTCCATGTCGTCCGCGGCCTCCCCGCCGAGCTGGGCCATCGCCCGCATGTACTCCCGCTCGGCCGGCGTGGCCCGCTCGAACCGCGACCCGAAGAAGCCGACCGCCAGCTCGGCCTCGGCCTCGGGCGCGGCCACCCGGACGTCCGCGTCGGAGACCGGCGACTGCGGGGCGTGGTCCCAGGTCGCCTTCCCGTACGCCTGCACGAAGTAGGGGTAGCCGCCGGACTTCTCGTACAGCAGATCGAGGGCCTTGGGTTCGTAGGCCACGTCCTCCCGGGCGGCCGGCGCGCCCAGGGCCAGGTCGGCGGCGATCCGGTCGAGCCGGTCGATGCGCTGGTAGCGGAACAGGCGTTCGGAGTACGACTTGGCCGCCGAGAGCACGGCCGGCAGGTGGGGCAGCCCGGCGCCGACCACGATCAGCGGCGCCCCGAGCTGGGAGAGCTCATGGCAGGCGGCGCACAGCGCGGAGACGTCGGCCGGGCCCAGGTCCTGCATCTCGTCGATGAACAGGGCGATGCCGGTGCCCACGTCGGTGGCCAGCGAGGCGGCGTCGGTGAACAGCTCGACCAGGTCGATCTCGATGTCGCCGGAGTCGGCCCGGCCCCGCGCCGGTGGCACGTCGATGCCCGGTGACCAGCGGTCCCGCAGCTTGGCGTCGGGGTGGTTGGCCCGCAGCGCGAACGCCTTGAGCACGCCCAGCACCTCGTCGACCCGGTCGGGATCGCGGTGATGCGGGGCGAGTTCGCGGATCGCCATGTGCAGCGCGGCGCTGACCGGGCGGCGCAGCGACTGGTCGGGTCGAGCCTCGATCTTGCCGGTGCCCCAGAGCCGGCCGATCGCCGCCGAGCGCAGGGTGTTGAGCAGAACGGTCTTGCCGACGCCGCGGAGGCCGGTGAGGACCAGGCTGCGCTCGGGGCGGCCGCGGGCCACCCGCTCGAGCACGACGTCGAAGGCGTCCAGTTCGCGATCGCGGCCGGCCAGCTCGGGAGGCCGCTGACCTGCGCCGGGAGCGTACGGGTTCCGCACCGGGTCCATGCCGTAGGACAGTATCGGGGCATCTAGCGTTTCCGCTAGAGCTGGCTATACCCGCTTATGCGGCTCTCTTAGCTCGTCTAGCGATATTGCTAGACGGACGTAGAGCGACCTAGCGCTCCTTGAGGCAGAGCACGAAGTCGAGGCTGTCCAGCTCGCTGTCATAGAAGTACCACTTGGTGTACCCCGGCACCTTGCTGCACTTCTGCTCGGCGTCGGACTCGCCGGTGGTCCGCCCGTCGACCCGCTTGAGCACCTCGAACGTGCCGCTCGCGCAGGCGACGATCTTCATCTCGGGGTTGTCGGCGTTGCCCTCGTTGCGGACGCACTGACCCTTGGTGACGAACCGCGCGTCCTCGCTGCTGCGCGGCTGGGGGTCGGTGACCTGGTTGGTCGTGGCCGAGGCGGTCGGGTCGGCGGTCGAGCCGCGCGCGTCGTCGTCCCGGCCCGAGAGCAGCCAGGCCGTCGTGCCCAGGCCGCCGCAGATCAGCAGGCCGAGCACGATCACCAGGGCGACGATCGGGGTGTTCCGCTTCCGCGGCTGTTGTGGCTGTGGCTGATGCCCCCAGACCGGCGGGGGCGGGCTCGCGTAGTTCGGCTGCGGCGCGATGGTCGAATGGCCGGTGTCGGTGGCCGGCGGCACCGAGGCCTGGTGGTGGCCCCAGTTCGGGCTCGACGCGCTCTCCGTCGGGTGGTCACCCCACGGGTCGGCCGGTTCGGTGTACGGCTCGTCCGACGAGCCCTGGTTGTTGTTCCACGGCTGCGACGGCGGGCCGGGGTACGGACCGTTCTGCGTCATCAGCGTTTCCTCCAGGGCGCGTCTTCGCTGTACGCCACCGTAGCGTGCACTTTCCGCGGCGTGACTCCCGAAATCGCGCCGACCAGGCAACACTTGAGTGACAAGCGCCCCAAATCAGCCTGTGTGTCGCGTAATTGACCAAGGGCGCCGGGGCGGTTGTCCACAGGGTCCAACGGGGCACGCTCGCGCCTCGCTACGGTCTCGGCCGTGCCCCTTCTTCCCGCGCTGGTCGTCGGCGTGCTCCTGGCGCGGGCCGACCTGCGCTCCGGCCGGCTGCCCGACCCACTGGTGTTCCTGCTGGCCATGGCCGTGGTGCTGCCGGTTCTCGACCGGCCGGCGGTTGCTCTGGCGCGCGGGCTCGCGGCGTCCATTCTGGTGTTTTCCTTGTATTTTGGGGTGGCTCTGCTGCCCGGCGAGGGGCTGGGATTCGGGGACGTGAAGCTTGGCGCGGTGCTGGCCTTCGGGCTCGGTGTTCAGGGCTGGCACACCGTACTCCTGGGCCTGGCTCTGCCGCCGTTGATCGTCGGGCCGACCGCATTCGCGCTGGTGGCCACGCGGCGGCTCGGTCGGCGTGACCCACTGCCGTTCGGTCCGGCGCTGCTCGGCGGGGCGCTCGCGACACTGCTCATCTGACGCTGGTTATATGAGGCGCAGCTGGCGGTCCTTCGGGCGGGCCGGGAGCGTGTCGCCGAGGCGCTCGAACAGGCCGGCGTCGATCGCGTCCAGGAACGGTGTCGGCGACTGCTCGCGCTCGGTGCCATGCCGGAACCGCCGCGCCGCGTGGCTCAGATAGAGCCGGTCCTGGGCCCGGGTCAGCCCGACGAAGAACAACCGGCGCTCCTCGGCGACATCCTCCTCGTCCGGCGACGCGCCCGGCCAGCGCAGCGGGAGCAGCCCGTCCTCACAGCCGACCAGGAAGACGACCGGGAACTCCAGGCCCTTGGACGCGTGCAGGGTCAGCAGGTTCACCGCCTCGGCCCGCGGGTCGAGGGCGTCGACCTCGGCGCCGGTCGCGATCTCCTGCAGGAACCGGGGCAGGTCGTCGCCGATCCGGTGGGCCAGCGGCATCAGCAGCTCGGCCGCGGCCCAGATGTCGTCCGGCGCCAGGTGCTCGGCGTCCAGGGTCGGCGCGGCGTACCGCTGGGCCAGCACCTGGGCGGCCAGCTTGACCCGCGTGGCCGGCGAACCGGCCGGGCCGTCGGCGTGCCGCAACTCGCGCGCGATCACCTGCACGCCGGCCCGGTCCCGCAGCCGGTTGTGTGACCGCTTCTGCACCGGAATGCCGGCCCGGGACAACGCCTCGACGATCGGCCCGGACTGGGCGTCGGCGCGGTACAGCACCGCGATGTCCGAAAAGGACAGCGTGCCCGGTGAGATCGCCCGGCCGTCCACCCGCCCGCTGTCCAGCGATCGGTGCGAAAGGCCCCCGACCAGTTCGTCCACGGTACGCACGACGAAGTCGGCCTCGTCGGCGACGCTCCGGGCGTGGTACCGCCCGACCAGCGGCGACTCCGGGTCGAGCCGGGCCGGATCGAGCCGCCGGCCGCTGACCAGCGACGACGGGGCGATCGCCTGCACCGCCGCGGCCAGGATCGGCGCCGCCGACCGGTAGTTACGGGTCAACCGGACCAGCCGGGCGTCGGTGAAGTCCTCGTTGAAGCGCAGGAAGTACTTCACGTCGGCGCCCCGGAAGCTGTAGATCGCCTGGTCCGGGTCGCCGATCGCGCACAGGTTGCCGTCGGCCGGGCTGAGCAGCCGGAGCAGCTCGTACTGCAGCTCGTCGACGTCCTGGTACTCGTCCACGAACAGCCACTGCCAGCGCCGGCGGTACTTCTCCACCAGGGCCGGCTCGTCGCCGAGCAGCTTCACCGGCATCGCGATCAGGTCGTCCAGGTCGACCAGGTCCTGCTGGCGGAGCAGTTTCCGGTAGGCCAGGTCGTCGTCGCCGGACTGCTCCCGGGCCTGGGTGCGCTCGGCGTCGTCGGCGACCCGCCACTTCGCGGGCAGGCCGGCCAGCTTCGCGTTCTCCTTGAGGATGGTCAGGCCGACCGAGTGGAACGTGCCCACGGTGATGTCCTCGGCCACGTCGCCGAGCAGGGCGTCCAGGCGCTCGCGCAGCTCCTCGGCGGCCCGGCGGGTGAACGTGATGGCCAGGCAGCGCTCGGGGAAGACGCCCAGCTCGGCGCAGAGGTAGGCGATGCGGTGGGTGAGCGTACGGGTCTTGCCGGTGCCCGGGCCGGCCACGATCAGCAGCGGGCCGCCCGGCGCGGAGGCGGCCACCCGCTGCATCGCGTCGAGGCGGTCCAGCAGGCCGGTGCCGACCTCCTCCATGCCGGCCAGCATCGGCTCGAACGGCTCGTGCGGGGACGGCGGCGGGGCGATCGGCCGGGCCTTCTTCTTGGGCTCCTTGACCTTGGGTACGGGCGCCTTGACCTTGGGCGGCTCCGCTTTGCGCTGCTGCGGCACGGCGGGCATGTCGAAGAGCGTCTCCAGCTGAGGCTCGCCGGTCCGCAGCTCACCCGGCTCGAACAGGGTGATCACGCCGTACTCCCCGTCGTACCCCGGAACCCGGCGGACCCGGCCGGCGCGCAACCGGGTGATCGCCTCCCGCAGGTTCTCGCCGCCGGCCTGGCCGATCGCGTCCAGCGGCGCCCTGCGCAGGATGTCCAGCTCCGAGCCGAGCGTGGCGACCAGGTGGGTGAGCTGGCCGTCCACGGTCTTCGACTTGGGGCCGACGCCGTTGATCTCACCGAGGATCTCGTGCAGCTGGATCAAATGCTCGGGTTGGTACGGGCGGATCTTGGGCTCGTCACGATCGGCCAGATCCTCGACCCGGCTCAGCACGCCGACGGTCAGCGGTTTGCCGCATTCCGGGCATCGGCCGGCGTTCTCCCGGGTCTTCTGCGGCTCCCAGTTCACGCCGCACGTGCGGTGGCCGTCGGCGTGGTACTTGCCCTCCTCGGGGAAGAACTCGAGGGTGCCCTTCAAGGTCCGGTTCGTTCGGATGGCGTCGTAGTCCGGTTCGCCGGTGTACAGCGTCGCCTCGCGGGCCAGCGCCGGCGGCGAGTGAGCGTCCGAGTTGGACACCAGGGCGTAGCGGTCCAGGCTGGAGACGCGCCAGTTCATCTCCGGGTCGGAGGAGAGGCCGGTCTCCACGGCGGTGATGTGGCCGGCCAGGTCGGCGTAGCAGTCGGCGATCGCGTCGAAGCCCGACTTGGAGCCGAGCGCCGAGAACCACGGCGTCCAGATGTGCGCCGGCACGAGATAGCCGTCCGGGCTCGACTCGAGCACGATCTCGAGCAGGTCGCGCGAGTCGAGGCCGAGGATGGGGCGGCCGTCGGCGGTGAGGTTCCCGATCCGGCCCAGGGCGGTGTTGAAACGCGCGGCGGCCTCGAAGTCGGGCAGGTAGATCAGGTGATGGACCTTACGCGTACGGTCGTCGCGCTTGTAGATCGTGGAGATCTCGACGCTGAGCATGAATCGCGCTGGGCGGGAAGCCTGCAGCGAGCCCGGCAGCCGCTTGGTGACCTCGTCCTCGGCCGCGTACCGGTAGAGCCCGTGGCCCGCCGGCTCGAGATTCTCCTTGAGATGGTCGAGCCAGGCGGGGTGGGTGAAGTCACCGGTGCCGAGCAGCGCGATGCCCTTGCGGCGGGCCCACCAGGCGAGATTGGGCAGCGTCAGGTCGCGGCTGCACGCTCGCGAAAATCGCGAGTGGATGTGCAGGTCCGCTACGTATTCCTCGCTGTCCGAGGGCACGCGCTGCATCCTGTCACGTCGGCTCTCGGCCCGGCGCGCCGCCACGCTCAAAGCCAGTTATGGATCTTGATGGCCCGGATCAGGGCGCCTTGAGCTCGATCAGCGTGACCTGCGGAGGGGCGCCGACCCGGACCGGCGGCCCCCAGAAGCCGGCGCCGTTGGTCACGTAGACCGGCACGCCATCGACCTCGCCGTAGCCGGAAACCACCGGTTGCTGGAGTTTGACCAGGTAGTTGAACGGAGCCATCTGGCCACCGTGAGTGTGCCCCGACACCTGGAGATCGACGCCGAAGCGCGCGGCGTCACGGGCGACCACCGGCTGGTGGGCCATCAGCACCACGGGCTTGGCGCCGTCCCGGTTGCCCAGCGCGGCGTCGAAGTTCGGCCCGTCGCCGACCGCGGCCCCACCGAGATCGTTGACTCCCGCCAGGTCGAAGGCACCCCCACGGGTGACGATCTCCAGCCGCTCATTGCGCAGCGGCCGCACCCCGAGCCGGTCGACCTCGTCGATCCACTGCTCGAAGCCCGAGTAGTACTCGTGATTCCCGGTGACGAAGTAGGCCCCTTGCTTGGACCGGACATCCGCCAGCGGCGCCGCGAACCGCCCGAGCTCCGCAACGGACCCGTCAACCAGGTCCCCCACGATGCACACCACATCGGCGTCCACCGAGTTGATCATCTCCACGATCCGGCCCATGTGCCGGGCCCCCGTCAGCGGCCCGAGGTGAATATCCGAGACCACGGCGAGCCGGGTGCCGTCCATGGCCCGAGGCAGTTTGGCCATCGGAATCTGCACGCGATCAAGCCGAGGCCCGCCCAGCGCGGTCTTGACGCCATACCCGGTGACCGACGCGGCCGTCAGCCCAGCGAAGATCGCAGCGCCACGCGCCAGCAGCAGCCGTCGCCCGATCCCCGCCTTGTCGTCTGCCGCTTTCTCGTCTGCCGCATTGCCACCTGGCGCCGATCCCTTGGCCGTGCCGGCCGGCGACGCCGTGCCGCCACCTGCTGCGGCCTTGCTCCTACTCGCGCCTTCACCGTTGTCTGTTGCCACGTCGTTCTTCGCGGTGGCGTCGTCCTCGGCAAGCGGGTCGGCGTTGTCGCTGGTCGCGGGGTTGCTGGTGCCGCCACCCAGACCGGTGGAGCGAGCGGCGTGAAGGCTGGCCGGTTCTCGGTCACGGCGCCCGACCGCCCGCCACACCAGGTTGACGACAAGCCGCGGAATCTCCAGCAGAACCAGCGCAACCAGCAGATAGAACATCAGGGCCAGCCAGAGATACCCCGGCCAGGCAAGCCACTGCACGTACCCGTTACGAACGAAGATCAACGTCGCCGGAATGAGCAGCGCCACCAGAAGCATCGCGAACCCGGCGACCTTCCGCCCCGCCCCCGGCCGCATGGTGTCCCGAACCAGGCGCTTCCACAGGTAGAGATGAATCCCCACCACCAGAACCAGCGCAAACCCGATGAACCCGAGCACCCATCACTCCTACGACGCCAGGCGCGCTACCAGCCACGCCGCAGCCCTGGCTGACCATCAACCGACCAAGCCAGGCCACCCTCGAAGAGGGCATTCGCTCCATCTTCCAGCAGCCCAGCCCCATCCGACCCCCGGCCTCAGGATCTTCACAGCGATCCGAGTCCCACCCGCCCCCTAATCCCACCCACCGCAACACGGTCGATCCGCCCCGCCAGCCCCGGCGCCGTCTATCCGATTCCGACGGTCAGACCGGGGCCGTGGAGGGCGGTGAAGCCGGACGACCTCCACCGCCCACCTTCCCGGGCGCCGTGACCAGCGTGCTCGGCCCCCTTGCTCTGAGCGCATATAGGCAACACGTCCCACTCCTCGCTCCAAGCAGCAGTCCTGGTCGTGATCGCGCAGCCCCGAGCGGACAGGCCGGAAGCGTGAGTAGATCGGAGCGCACACAATCGCGGAGCGCACATAGGAGACCGCCGACGCCGGCCCCCTCTGCCCGTCACCCACCAGGAGGCGCTCCGGCCACGCGGACAGCGCCTCGGGCCGCCCCGTCAAGCGGCGGGAAGGTTGAGCGGGGTGGCTCAGCCGCCGGCGAAGGGCGGAAGGATGTCGACCGTCGCCTCCGAGGGGAGTGCCGCGTCGGGGTTGTGGCAGCTCAGGCCGTCGACCAGGAAGCTCGCGGCCTTGAGGACGACTGCCAGGCGTTCGCCGTGGCGGGCGGTCAGCACGGAGATCACATCGTTCAGCGTGGCGGCGGAGACCTGCTCGGCGGGCAGCCCGCCCGCAGCCGCGCGAGCGCCGGCGAAATAGCGGACCGTCAGCATCGCCACGCCCTCCCGGAAAGTTCGTGTCGCGTCACCATCGCACAGCCGCCAGCCGGGCGCAGCTGGGCGCCGACCACCGGGCCGGGTTGCCGTCCGTGCCGGCGGGGAAGTCGGCCTGGCTGCCATCCGGGCGGCCGCGGAAGGAAGCGTGGTCGCCGTCCGCACCGGGGCGAAATGAGGCGTTGCTACTGCATGAGCGGCCGCGGGCGTTGGCGCTTTTGGGGAAGGCATCTGGGTCAGCCGCCGATCGCGGACATGGGGCGGGTCGGCTGGAGGAAGGCGGGGTTGTCGATGCCGTGGCCGGGGCGCTTGGGGAGCGTGGCCTTCTGCCAGGCGATGGCGATGGCCTCGTCGGTTGCGCCGGATCGCAGCAGGTGGCGCAGGTCGGACTCGTCGGTGGCGAAGAGGCAGTTGCGGATCTGGCCGTCGGCGGTCAGGCGGGTACGGTCGCAGTCGCCGCAGAATGGCCTGGTCACGCTGGCGATGACGCCGACGCGGGCGGGGCCGCCGTCGAGGGCCTGGTAGCCGGGGACGATCCACGTTTCGGCGGGCGCCGTTCCACGTGAAACCTCATCGGGCCGCAGATCGAACTCGGCCAGGGACGTCAGGATGTCTTCGGCGGTGACCATGGTGTGGCGGTCCCACTGGTGTTGGGCGTCGAGTGGCATCTGTTCGATGAACCGCAGCTCGTACCCGTGATCGAGCGCGAAGCGCAGCAGCGCCGGCGCCTCGTCGTCGTTCACGCCGCGCATGAGCACCGAGTTGATCTTCACCGGAGTGAGCCCGGCCCGCGCCGCCGCGGCGAGGCCGGCGAGCACGTCGCCATGGCGGTTTCGCCTGGTCAGCTCGTCGAAACGGACCGGATCGAGCGTGTCCAGGGAGACGTTGACGCGGTCGAGCCCAGCCTCATGCAGCGCCCCGGCCAGCCGCTCCAGCCCGATGCCGTTCGTGGTGACCGACAGCCGTGGCCGTGGCCGCATCGCCACCGTTTCGCGCACGATCTCGACCAGACCACGCCGGATCAGCGGCTCGCCACCGGTGAAGCGCACGTCGGTGATGCCGAGCCGCTCGACCGCGACCCGCACCAGCCGGATCACCTCGGCGTCGGTGAGCTGCTCGTCCTTCGGCATCCAGGCCAGCCCCTCGGCCGGCATGCAATAGGTGCACCGCAGATTGCACCGGTCGGTGAGCGACACCCGGAGATCGGTGGCCACCCGCCCGAACCGGTCGACCAGCCCGCCGGGGCGCACACCGCCGCCACCGCGCACGATGACCTCGGGCACGTCCAGCCGTTCGCGAAGCTCGCTCACGCGATCAAAACTAGCCCGCCCGGCCCGGCTCCCGCGAAGCCTGATCCATCCTGTGGATAACCATTCCACCGTGATTGACGACACCTATGGGGCGACGCCCGCGGGGACGTCCGAGCGCAGGTGATAGCTCAGGACGGAAGACGAGCTGGCACTTGCCAGTCTCAGAGGCGAGAAGCCTCGCGCACCGCAGAGGCATAGGACGCCCCGAACGCCGCAGTGTGCACAAGAAGCAGGTGCAACTGATGCAGCGGTACGCGGGCCTCCCAACCGTCGGCCAACGGGTATTCGTCCCGGTAGGCGCCGAGGATCGTGTCGAGGTGGGGAGCGCCGCCGAACAGGGCCAGGGTCGCCAGGTCGGTCTCGCGGTGGCCGCCGTGGGCCGCCGGGTCGATCAGCCAGGCCTGGCCGTCGGCCGACCACAGCACGTTGCCGGGCCACAGGTCGCCGTGGATGCGCGCGGCGGGCTCGCTGTCCTCGTACCCCTCGATGAACGTGATCGCCTGCTCCACCGCCTGGACGTCGGCGGGGGACAGGGCGCCGCGATCAACCGACAAGCGCAGGTACGGGCGGAGCCGGCGCTCGGCGAACCACGGCCCCCATGGACCGGCTGACACCGTGTTGTCCAGCGGCAACGGGCCGATGAAGCCGCCCCACGACGCCCCGAAGCCGGGAGCGCCGGAACGGTGCAACGCGGCAAGCGCGCGCCCGAAGGCGGCCGCCGCGGCCCGGGACGGGGTGCCGGGCTCGATCCACTCCAGGGCGATCATCGACGGCAGCGCGGCCAGCACCGACGGCACCGGGATCACGCCGGGTGACGCCAGCCAGGACAGACCGGCCGCCTCGGCCTCGAAGAAGCCGGCGGGCGGCGTACCCGTCGGCCAGGTCTTGGTGAACAGGGAAGCGCCGTCGTCGAGGGTGAGGCGGGACGCGCGGGACACGTCGCCACCGGGCACCGGCGTCTCTCGGATGCGCTGGTGCTCCAGAAATGTCGGGAGGTGCTGGGGGTGCGTGCGGAGGTACGCCAGATCCACCGCTCTATCTTCCACTTCGGGTTACGGACGTCACGAATCGGAGTCAAACTGTCCGCATGAACCCTGTCACGGTGCGTTCGTACCGGCCGACGGACCACAGCGCCGGCCGCCGACTCTGGTCGGAACTGACCAATCAGCACAACGCGATGTACGGCGAAGCGGGCGACGACGCCGGTGCCGGGTTCGAGGAGTACCTCACCCGTCTCGATCTGGGCGGAATCTGGGTGGCCGAGCACGCCGACGACGGGGTGATCGGGATGGTCGGTCTGGTGATGCGCGGCCGTGGTGGCGAGGTGGAGCCGGTCGTGGTGACCACGTCGCACCGGCACAAGGGCGTGGGGCGCAAGCTTCTGCGGCATGTGGCCGCCGAGGCCAAGAAGCGCAGCATGACCTCGCTGACCATCTCGCCGTCGTCACGGAACGTGGACGCCATCCGGAGCCTGCACGCGGCCGGGTACGACGTGGTGTCGTCGATCGAGCTGACGATGGACCTGGATCGGGTTGAGCACGCATGGCAGCAGGATGGTCTCGAGCTGCACGAGCTGCAATTCCGTTCGTGACGCCTGTGGACAACGGGGTTGTCCACAGGGGCTGAGCAACCGCCGGCCGGCCGGGCCAGGATTGCCGCCATGCCCCCGAACCTCATCGTCCGCGGTGTCGGCGACCTCCTGGCCGTCGTCCCGTACCTGCTCGGCTACCACCCGCACGACGGGCTGGTCCTGGTCGCGACCCGCCGGCACAAGATCCTCTGCGTGTTGTGCGGCGACGACCCGGCCCTGCTCGCCGCCGTGGCCGCCGAGCACGGCCCGGACGGCACCTTCCTCATCGAGTACGGGCCCGGCAGCGCCGGCGTGAACCACGAGGTCGACGTCCGCGTCCACGACGGCCACTACTGGCGACCCGGCGACCCGGACCAGAAACGCCGGGTGCCCACCGGGTCGGTGGCCGCCGCTACCGCCACCTTCCACGGCCTGCGGGCCCGGCCCAGCCGCGCCGCGATGCTCGCCGAGCTGGCCGCGGTGACCGGCCCCGAGCGCGAGGCGATGACCGCCGCCACCCGGCGGGCCGAGACCCGGATGGTCGAGCTCGACCGGACCGTGCCCGACGAGGAGAGGTTCACGCGGCTGGTGCGCCGGGCCGGCACGGCCGCGGTCCGCGCGGCCGAGCGCCGCCACCGCGCCCGGGGCCGCCTCACCGACGACGCCACGGCCTGGCTCACGGTCCTGCTGGTCAGTCCGGCCGTCTTCGCGTACGCCTGGGAGCGCCTCGGCGACGACCAGCAGGCCCTCTGGACCGACCTGGTCCGCCGCGCCGACCCGCGGTATGTCGCCGCCCCGGCCTGCCTGCTCGGCTACCTGACCTGGCGCGACGGCCAGGGCACCCTGGCCCGGATGGCGATCGACCGCGCGCTGACCGCCGAGCCGGACCACGAGATGGCGCGCCTGCTCGACGACCTGGTCGGCCAGGCGGCGCCTGGAAGGGTGACGCCGAGGATCAGGCCGTCTGGTGCAGCCCCGGCACCCGGTCCTCGATCACGAACGTGGCCCGGGTGTGAACCGGCGCCCCGGCCCGCGTCACATAGGGCAGAACCCGGAAGTCCGCCGTCATCGACTCGCGGGTGATCGTGGTCCGCACGTACCCACGCTGGTTGTTGTAGAAGCGGAGGTGCGGGTTCCAGTCGGTCCACGGGTGCCGCCCACCCACCACGTCCGCGCCGTCACCGGTCGAGGTGATCGACGAGCAGACCAGCTCGGTGCCGACCGTGCGCGACGTCGGATCGTTCCAGTCCAGCTTGAGCTCGTCGGCCCAGTGCGCGTGAACGTCGCCGGTGAGCACGACCGGGTTGCGGACCCCGGCGTCGACCCAGCCGCGGGTGATCCGGTCGCGGGAGGCCGCGTACCCGTCCCAGGAGTCCATGCTGACCACCTTGGCCGGGCCCGAGTTGTTGTCCCGCTGACCGAAGAACACCTGCTGGCCGAGCACGTCCCAGCGGGCGTCGGAGCGGCGGAACCCGTCGAGCAGCCACTGCTCCTGCGAGGCGCCGGTGATCGAGCGCGCCGGGTCGATCGCGGCGGGGCAGTCCTTGTAGCCGTCCCCGCAGCCCTGGTCGTCGCGGTACTGCCGGGTGTCGAGCATGTGGAAGGTGGCCAGCCGGCCCCACTTGATCCGGCGGTAGAGCTGCATGTCGATGCCCTGTGGGAGGGGAGCGGCGGCGCAGCGGCATGTTCTCGTAGTACGCCTGGAAGGCGGCGGCGCGGCGGGCCGGGAAGTCGGGGTCCGGCTGCTCGGGCACCTCGTCGGCCCAGTTGTTCTCGATCTCGTGGTCGTCGAAGACCACCGCCCACGGCGCGACAGCATGCGCGGCCTGCAGGTCGGGGTCGGTCTTGTACTGGGCGTGCCGCTGCCGGTAGTTGGCCAGCGTCACGGTTTCCGGGCCTTGGTGGTCGCGCGGGTTGCCGCCGGGGATCGTGTAGACGCCGGCCTGGTACTCGTACTGGTAGTCGCCGAGGTGCAGGATCAGCTCCGGCTCGTCGGCGGCCAGTTCCCACTCGACCTTGATCGGACGGCTGGCCATGCCACCCAGCCCGTCCTCGGCAAGCGGGCTGACGGCGAGCCGGGTCCACAGCACGACGCCGTCCGGTTCGGGGTCACCTGAGGCCACGCCGAGCGTGAACGGGTCGGAGCGAAGCGGTGTGGCGGGCAACGAGAACGGAAAGGCGGTGGCGGCGGCGCTGCCGACGAGCAGGGTTCTTCGCGAAACAGACATGCTCGCAGCCTCGCGAGCATGGATGAACACCGATGGACAGTCAGACGGTGACCCGATGTGCTCCCGCGTACACGTTCATGGACGGGCCGCGGAGGAAGCCGACCAGCGTCATGCCGGCCTCGTCGGCCAGTTCGGCGGCCAGCGTGCTGGGCGCGGAAACGGCCGCCAGCAGGGGGATCCCGGCCATCCAGGCCTTCTGGGTGAGTTCGAAGCTGGCCCGCCCGGAGACCAGCAGCACGTGCCCGGTCAGCGGCACCCGTCCTTCCCGGAGGGCCCAGCCGATCACCTTGTCCACGGCGTTGTGCCGGCCGACGTCCTCGCGCAGCACGAGCAGCTCGCCGTCGGGGGTGAACAGGCCGGCGGCGTGCAGGCCGCCGGTGCGGTCGAAGGTCTTCTGGACCGCGCGCAATTTGTCGGGAAGTGAGGCAAGTGTCCGAGCTGTCACGGAAACGCCGTCGGAGGCGATGTCGAACTGTGATCGGGTTCGGACGGCATCGATGCTCGCCTTTCCGCAGACGCCGCAGGACGAGGTGGTGTAGAAGTTCCGGCTCGGGTCGGTGACCGGCGGCGGGACGTCGGCGCCGAGCACCACGTCGACCACGTTGTAGGTGTTCGGGGTGTCCGTCCCGGCGCAGAGCTGGGCCGTCACCACGTCGTCGGCGCTGGTGATCACCCCTTCGGTGAGCAGGAAGCCGACCGCCAGATCGATGTCCTGGCCCGGGGTACGCATGGTGACCGCCAGCGGCGCCTTCCGGACGCGGATCTCCAGTGGCTCCTCCGCGGCCAGGTCATCGGGGCGGCGGCGGGGTTCCGCGGAGGCGTCGAGATTGATCTTCGTCACGGGGCGGCGGTTCATCGTCCGGGCCATGAGTCGAGCGTAGGCGCGACTCCGGGCTCCGCACAGCGGCCGCACGCGGTCACACGACTGTCGTCGCCGGGATACGGTACGTACGTGGGGGGATTTGCGGCGGTGGTCCTGGCCGGCGGAGCGGCGCGTCGGATGGGCGGTGCGGACAAGCCGACCCTGACCGTCGCCGGTCAGTCGATGCTGACCCGTGTGCTGGCCGCGGTGCATGACGCCGACCCCCGCGTGGTGGTCGGCCGGGTGCCGCCCGACCTGCCGGTTCACGTGCACGGCACGAGCGAGGAGCCGCCCGGCGGCGGGCCGGTGGCGGCCACGGCGGCGGGGCTCAAGCTGGTGCCCGAGGGGGTGGCGTTCACCGCGCTGCTCGCCGCCGACCTGCCGTTGCTCACCGGCGAGGCGATCGACGTGCTGCGGCTGACCGTGGAGTCGGCCCCGATGCAGGGCGCGGTCTACCGGGACGCCGACGGGCGCCGCCAGTTGCTCTGCGGGGTGTGGCGGACCCAGGCCCTGCGTGACGCCGTCGACCGGCTCACCGAGGAACGCGGCAGCCTGCACGGCGCTTCGGTCCGCGAGTTGATGGAGTACCTGCGGGTGGCCGAGGTGTCGTGGCGCCGCCCCGGCCCGCCGCCCTGGTTCGACTGTGACACCGACGACGACCTCAGGACCGCGGAGGAGTGGGCGAGCTGATGAACCAGCTGGACGCGTGGGTCAGCGAGGTGATCGGGGAACTCGGCCTGGCGGCCGGCGACGACCAGACGGCACGGATCCTGGACGTCGCCCGCGATGTCGCCCATCAGGTGCTGCGGCCGGGCGCGCCCGTCACGGCGTACCTGATGGGGGTGGCCGTCGGTCGCGGAGCCGACCCCGCCGATGTCGCGGAGCGCGTCTCTGAGCTGGCCCGCTCGTGGGAAACAACCACTCGATAGGGTGGCGGGTATGACCGCGGACACGACGGGCGACCAGCCCGAGGGCATTCTGCTCGACGAGCCCAGCACCGCCGACCTGCGCGCCAAGGTGACGGAGGCGTGGCAGGAGTTCGCGGCCGCGCTGGCCAAGCTCATCCCGGAGCTGTCCGCGGGCGGCCACATCGACGTCACCCTCGACCCCACCGCCTCGGGCACCGGCACGGCGGTCTATTCGGTCAGCCTGCGCGTGCTCGACGACGAGGTGGTCGAGGCGCTCGCGGTGGGCAACGCCGAGCTGCCTGACGGCTTCCGGATGGATCGGGCCGCGGTCGCCGACCTGATCGCGCTCGGCTGGTCGCCGCCCGGCGTGCAGGCCGACTCGGGCGACTCGTTCGGGCTGCGCTCGAGGGCCGACCACGCCGCGCGCATCGCCACCATCGTCACCCGCACGCTGCGTGATGTGTACGGCGCGCCGCACCCGGCGTTCCTGATGTACCTGGTGCACGACATCGACGACGAGCCGGTCACCACCGCTCCGCTGGGCACCGCGCGTCACGAGCCGACCCTGGAAGAGGGCCTCAACCTCGACGACCTGCAGGGCGCGGCCGCGCTCGCGCATGCCGCCGAGGAGGCCATCCCGCTCGAGGAGCGGGTGCGCACGGTGGTCGCCACGATGTCCAAGACCACCGTCGACCAGCTCCAGGAGGACGCCGACGGTGACATCGGCATCCGGGCCGGCTCGGCCATGGTGTTCGTCCGGGTCCGGGACAACCCGCCGCTGGTCGACGTCTTCTCGCCGATCCTGACCGAGGTCGAGCCGACCGAGACGCTCTACGTGAAGCTGTCCGAGCTGACCAACCGCATGCCGATCGGCCGCCTCTACGTCGCCCAGGACACGGTGTGGGCGTCCATCCCGGTGTTCGGCCGCAATTTCCAGGCGTCCCACCTGATGCTGGCCGTGCAGGTGATGACCGGCCTGGCCGACGAGCTCGACGACCGGTTGCACGGCGAGTTCGGCGGCAAGCGTTTCTTCGGCGAGGGCGACAAGCCGGCGGGCGGCGGTGGCGCCGACAAGGACGCCGACCACCGCCCGGGCATGTACCTATAGCCGCAGGTAGGTGACCGGCTCCAGGGTGGACAGCCGGGAGATCTGCAGGCCGTTCTCGTAGAGCGTCCACAGCTCGCCCCCGATGACCAGGTTGCGCCGCACCTGCATGGCCGAGGCGCGCGGCGCGATCTGGCCGGCCTCCGTCAGGCCGTTGTCGGTCACGGTGAGGGCGAGAAGACCTTCGTTCACGGGTACGGCGAAGAGCTTGGTGTCCGGCCACCACAGGATCGCGTGCGGGTCGTACTCGGCCTCGGAGTACCCGTTCTTGACGTGGTGCTGGGCCAGCCGCCGCGGCGCCGCCGGGTCGGACACGTCGAACAAAGACACCTGGGTGCCCTGCCGCCGGCCCTCCTCGGTCGCCTCCTGGCCGACCCCGACGAGCCGATCCGGCCCGACCGGCTGCAGGTGGGCCGAGAAGCCGGTGATCTTCAGTTCACCGGTGACGCGCGGCGCGGCCGGGTTGCTGAGATCGAGGCTGTAGAGCGGATCGGTCTGGCGGAACGTCACTACGTACCCGCGCGGCCCGATGAACCGCACCGAGTAGATCCGCTCGTTCTTGCCCAGCCCATCCACCTCGCCGACCTGGGTCAGGGTCTCGCCGTCGGGTTTCAGGACCCGCACCGCGGACGACTGCTGGGCCGAGTCGGTGGTGGCGACCCGCAGGTGACCGTCCCATTCGGACAGCGCGTACTGATTGATCAGGAAGCCGGGCACCTTCCCGGCCGCGCGGTAGACCGGCGGCTCGGAGCCGGTGACGTCGAACCGGAAGACGTCGGTCTCCTGCGGCACGGTCCGGTTGTCGCGCCCCGGGAAGAAGTCCAGCCGCCAGCGCTGGTCGGACGCCACGTAGAGGCTGGTCGGGGTGCCGTAGACGGTGTCGCCGTCGGCCACGATCGAGACCGGGCGGCCGCTGTCGAGCTTCGGCGCGGACAGCGGGAAGGTCAGCACGGTCAGCATCGAGCGGCCCGAGTAGGTGACCGGCCGGCGCACGTCGTTGCAGGCCACCTTGCCCTGCTCGGTGGTGTTGCCGGTGGTCACGGTCCAGCTCGGCAGCCAGGCGTCCACGCCGGTCCGGTCGATGACACGCTGGTTGGCCTTGATCCGGTCCTCGTCGTCGTCGCGGGCGGCGGGCCGGTCGGGGAAGGTGATGCGCGGCTGGCTGGTGAGCACCACCCGGGCGGTGTCGCCGGTCTGCCGGGCGTCGACCAGCCGGCCCTCGCCCCGGTAGCGGCTGATCACCCGGGGCGCGCCGGTCAGGTCGACCAGGATCAGCTCGGCGCCGGCCGGCCGCATCGGCATCTTCCGGTCGTACAGCACATCGCCGCCGCCCTGGTGGGTCAGGACCAGCGCGCGGTCGCCGGAGAGCAGCAGGTCGGCGTCGCCCCACGCGTCGAGGGGGAGCTGGCCGGTGGCCTTGTGCGAGGCGGCGTCGATGACCCGGAGCGAGCCGCCGGTGATGGTGACGATCCGCTTCCCGTCGGTCTTGACGATGTCCGGCTCGTCGACGCCCACCTCATGGACGTTGGTTCCGGAGAAGGCCGGCGCGGCTTTGTCAGCCGTTCCACCAGCAGAAGCCGCCGAGCGTGCGCCATCGGGAACGGCGCCGAAGGTGCGCATCATGCCCCCGCTGAAGCCCCACGGCCCGACCGATTTCTTGGCCGCGGCCTTCAGGTCCTTGGTGAGCTGTTCGCACGAGTCGAACGCGACGAGCTTGAAGCCGCTCTTGACCGGCGGCGGGGTCGGCGTGGGCGTGGGCGTCCCGGAAGTGCATCCCGCGAGCAGCAGGGTGGTGACCAGAAGAATGCGGCGTGACATGCGGGTGGGACGGCGCGACTCAGGGATTGGTTCCCAACGTCACCGGCGACTCCACCAGCCGCGACAACACGACCATGCTTCGCGTGGAGGTCACGAACGGCTCGGCCCGCAGCCGCTCCAGCGCCTGTTCGAGGTGCCGCATGTCGGCCGCCCGCAGGTGCACCAGCGCGTCCGCCTCACCCGACACGGTGTAGGCCCCCACCACCTCGGGGTGGCGCCGCGTGGCCACCGTGAGCTGGGCCGGAGTGGTCCGCCCGGTGCAGAACAGCTCGACGAACGCCTCGGTCGTCCAGCCCACCGCGGCCGGGTCGACGACGGTGGTGAATCCCTTGATCACCCCGCTCGAGCGCAGCCGGTCGACCCGGCGCTTCACGGCGGGGGCGGACAGCGAGACCTTGCCGCCGATCTCCGCGTACGAGGCGCGCGCGTCGGCCATCAGCAACGCAACGATTCGCTGGTCAACCGCGTCCATCTGCAACGATTCGCCTCCCACGAGCAAGACAATGAGCTGTTTCGGTCGCCTGAGCGTACCTACCCTTTAGATCATGAGCCACACCGAGCGGGCCCCGCGAAACCGGACATATCTCATGTGTCCGCCGAGCCACTTCACGGTCGAGTACGCGATCAACCCGTGGATGGACACCACCATCGCGGTGGACGCCGGTCTGGCCCTCAAGCAGTGGGAGATCCTGCGCGAGACGCTGGCCGGCCTGGGCCACCAGGTGCACGTGCTCGACCCGCAGCCCGGCCTGCCCGACATGGTCTACGCGGCCAACGGCGCCTTCTCGGTGGACGGAACGGTCTACGGCGCCCTGTTCCGCCACCCGCAGCGTGCAGCCGAGGCCACCCACCACGCGCTCTTCTACCGCAACGGCGCCTGGACCTTCGTCGACCCGGCCCAGGTCAACGAGGGTGAGGGCGACTTCGCCTACCTGCCCGGCGCGTACGGCGGGCTGATCCTGGCCGGCTACGGCTTCCGGACCGAATCCTCCGCGCACGCCGAGGCGCAGGAGGTCCTCGGCCGGCCGGTGGTCTCGCTCCGCCTGGTCGACCCGGCCTTCTACCACCTGGACACCGCCCTGGCCGCGCTCGACGACCGGCACATCACCTACTACCCCGAGGCGTTCTCGCCGGCCTCGCAGCGAATCCTCGCCCAGCTCTTCCCGGACGCGGTGCTGGCCGACCGCTCCGACGCCGAGTCCTTCGGCCTCAACCTGGTCAGTGATGGTCGCCACGTTGTGCTCAACGCTGAAGCCACCGGCATGGCCGCCAAGCTGCAAGCGGCCGGGTACGTACCGGTTCCGGTCGAGTTGAGCGAGCTCAAGCGTGGCGGCGGAAGCGTGAAGTGCGCGGTGGCCGAGCTTCGGCTCTAGAAACGTTGCGCCATGATGGTCCGATGACCGACGACAACCAGACCACAGCCAAGCAGGACGACGACGGCTCCGTCATCGTGGTGGGCCCGGACGGGCGACCCATGGGCACGGTCGAGTCGGATGGCACTCTCAAGCCGGACGAGCCCGGCAACCTCATCGAGCAGCCGGCCAAGGTGATGCGGATCGGCAGCATGATCAAGCAGCTGCTGGAAGAGGTCAAGGCGGCGCCGCTCGACGAGGCCAGCCGCGGCCGGCTCCGCGAGATCCACCAGCGCTCGATCACCGAGCTCGAAGACGGCCTCGCCCCCGAACTGCGCGAGGAGCTCGAGCGCCTGTCCCTGCCGTTCGAGGGTGACGCCCCGCCGAGCGAGGCCGAGCTGCGGATCGCCCAGGCGCAGCTGGTCGGCTGGCTGGAGGGGCTCTTCCACGGCATCCAGACGGCGCTGGTCGCCCAGCAGGTGGCGGCCCGGCTCCAGCTCGAACAGATCCGCGGCGGGGGCGCCATCCCGGGCCGCCCGGCGCTCCCGGTGGGCCCGCAGGGCGCCGAGAACGGCCGCGCGGGGCAATACCTTTAGAGGCCGAAGGTCTTTTCGAGGAACACCGCCACACCGTCCTCGTCGTTGGTCGCCGTCACCTCGTCGGCGATCTCGGCGACGGACGGGTGGGCGTTGCCCATCGCCACGCTGTGCCCGGCCCAGGCCAGCATGGGCAGGTCGTTGGGCATGTCGCCGAAGGCCAGCACGTGCTCGGCGGTGATGCCCTCGCGCTCGCTGAGCCAGGCCAGCCCGGCCGCCTTGGTGACGCCGGCCGCGGAGATCTCGACCAGCGCCGACGACGACGAGTGGGTGGTCTCGGCCAGCCCGCCCAGCGTCCGCGACACCAGGGCGAAGAAGTCGTCGGGCGACCCGGCCGACGCGGATCGGGCCAGCAGCTTCACCGCCGGCACCGAGGTCAGTTCCTCGGGCGAGGTGAGCACGCGCACCTGCCGGTGTTCGCTCTCCCAGCGCATCGGCCAGTTCTCGTCGTACCAGAACGCTCGCCCGTCCTCGACCTCGACGGCCAGCGAGATGTCGGGCACCGCGTCGCGCAGCTTCTTGGCCACGTCGAGCAGCAACTCGACATCCATCGAGGTGGCGACCAGCACCTCGTCGGTGTCCGGGTCGTAGACCACGGCGCCGTTCGCGCACACGGCCGGCGGCGGATCGGACATCTGGTCGTAGAGCTGGCGCAACCAGCGGACCGGCCGCCCGGTGACCAGGACGAGGGGCACGGGCAGCCGCTCGATGACGTCGATGGTGCGGGGACTGAGCGTGCCGTCGCTGCGGATCAGGGTGCCGTCGATGTCGGACGCGACGAGGCGGAAGGGTGCAGGCATCACCTCGACAGTAGCCGGTCGAGATAGACGGCCACCCCGTCCAGGTCATTGGTGAGCGTCACCTCGTCGGCGGCGGCCAGCACGGTCGGGTGTGCGTTGGCCACGGCCACCCGCTGCCACCCGGCCCAGGCGAACATCGGCAGGTCGTTGGGCATGTCCCCGAAGACCAGGACGTCGGCCGGGTCGACCCCGACGGTCTCGGCGACCACGGCCAGGCCGGTGCCCTTGTCGACCGCGGGCGGGCAGATCTCGATCACGTTGAGCCCGGCCTGGGTGATCGTCGCCACGGCCGGTGGCACCACCGACCGGGCCGCCGCCAGCAGGTCGTCGACGTCGTGCGCGGCCGAGCAGGCGTACGCCTTGATCACGTCCCCGGCCACACACTCGTGCCGGGGCCGCTCCTCGACCACCACCTCGTAGCGCCAGTCGGGTGTCCGGGTGCCCCACAGCGGTGAATCCGGGTGTTCCAACGCCTCGACCATGACCGTCAGGGGCCCGATCGCGCGCTCCAGATCGTCCAGCAACGTCGAGAGGACCGGCCCGGGCAGGCGGGCCGAGCGCAGCGGCTGTGGATCGGTCACGTCGTAGACCCACCCGCCGTGCGCCAGCACCAGGAAGTCGGCGGCCCGGATGTCGGCGCGGGTCAGCGAGGAGAGCCGCGGCCCGCGACCGGTCGCCCCGACGATGCGGATGCCGGCCGCGCGTACTCGATCAAGAACCTCATGGGTGTACGCGGAGACCGTGTCGTCGCTGCGGACGAGGGTGCCGTCGAGATCGGTGGCGATCAGCTTCGGGAGCCCTGAGCGAGGCATCTGAACCTCCGTGGGTCGGTGGACCCCCGCTCCAGGGCGGAAGGGAAACGTTACACCGGCCCGACTACCAGCGGCCATGACTTCTGGTAGCGGGCCGGTGGCGATCACGTTACCGAGCAGGTTCGAGGACGTCCCGTCCGCCGAGGAACGGCTGCAGCGCCTTCGGCACCCGGACCGAACCGTCCGGCTGCTGGTGGTTCTCCAGGATCGGGATGAGCCACCGGGTGGTCGCGAGCGTGCCGTTGAGCGTGGCCGCGGTCTGCGGCCGGCCGTCCTCGTCGCGGTACCGGATGTTCAGCCGCCGCGCCTGGAAGGTGGTGCAGTTCGACGTCGAGGTGACCTCGCGGTAGCGCTGCTGCGACGGCACCCAGGCCTCGCAGTCGAGCTTGCGCGACGCGCTCGACCCCAGGTCGCCGGCCGCCACGTCGATCACCCGGTACGGCACCTCGACCTTGGCCAGCATCTCCTCCTCCATCGCGAGCAGCCGCTCATGCTCGGCGGCGGCTTCCTCGGGACGACAGAACGAGAACATCTCCACCTTGTCGAACTGGTGGACGCGCAGGATGCCGCGCACGTCCTTGCCGTGCGAGCCGGCCTCCCGGCGGTAGCACGTCGACCATCCCGCGAACCGTTCCGGCTTCGACAGATCAAGAATCTCGTTCGAGTGGTACGCCGCCAGCGGCACTTCCGAGGTGCCGACCAGGAACAGGTCGTCCGCCTCGAGCCGGTACACCTCCGAGGCGTGCGCCCCGAGGAACCCGGTGCCCTCCATCGACTCGGGCCGCACCAGCGACGGCGTGATCGACGGCGTGAACCCGTGTTCCACCGCCTGCTGGATGGCGATTTGGAGCAGTCCGAGCTGGAGCAGCGCGCCGACCCCGGTCAGGAAGTAGAACCGCGAGCCGGACACCTTGGCCCCGCGCTCGGTGTCGATCGCCCGCAGGCCCTCGCCCAGCTCCAGGTGGTCCTTGGGGTTCTCGATCCGCGGCCGGTCGCCGACCTCGCGCAGCACCACGAAGTCGTCCTCGCCGCCCGCCGGGACCCCGGCCTGCACCAGGTTGGGCACGGCCAGATGGGCCCGGCGCAGGGTCTGGTCGGCCTCGGTGGCGGCGGCCTCGGCCGTCTTCACCTCGGTCGCGAGGTCCTTCGTGCGGGCGAGCAGCGCCGCCCGCTCGTCCCCGGACGACTTGGCGACCTGCTTGCCCAGCGATTTCTGTTCCGCCCGCACGGCCTCGAACCGCTGGGTGGCCGACCGCCGTTCCTCGTCGGCGCGCAGCAACGAGTCGACCACCTCGGTGGGCTCGTCGCGCAGCCGCTGGCTGGCACGGAACAGCTCGGGATCTTCGCGAAGCAGACGCAGGTCAATCACGGCTACCGAGCCTACCGGCGCGTCCGGCGGACGTTCATCCCGATATCAGGCGGGCGAGTCCCGGTCTTCGCTGCGCGAGGTGAACGGGCTGACCGAGGTGACGGTCAGGCCGATCGGGGCGTCCGGCGTCTCCTCGTCGGGCGTGGTCCGCGGCCGGCGCCACGACCAGATCTCCTCGGGTGGATCGGCCGCCTCCGCCGCCGGCGCGTCCCCCGCCGGCGGTGTGGGCGACAGGTGCCGTCCGGCCAGCCACAACGCCAGCGCCACCGCCCCCACGCCGACCAGGGCACACCAGAGGCCGCGGCCGTACGTGAGATTCACCTGCTCCTCGGGCATGCCGGCGGCGAACAGCCCGAGCGGCGACCGGGTGGCCGAGCTCAGATCGTGGGCGAGCGCCCCGAGCACCGCCGCCTCGACCCCGGCCACGGTCAGCCCGGCCAGCCGCGCCCAAGGTCGCCCGGCCGGCGGCCCGAACAGCACGAACACCACGGCGCCGGCGAGCAGGAATAGCCCGGCCAGGAAGCCGGTGCCGAGCGCGCCCAGGTCGGCCAGTCCGGCCGGCACCGGCCGGTTGCCGCCGAGCACGTTCTCGGTCTCGGTGCTTTTCAGCAGGGTCACCTGCCACTCGGAGATCAGCGAGGCGAACAGCGCGACCGCGCCCACGGCCGCGGCCAGCGGGACCGTACGCCGATCGGACCCGAGCCCGACGATGATCTCCGTCGCACTCCATCGCCGCCGCTCGCGGGCGGCCGGCTCGGGCGCGCCGAACTCGACCACTTCCTCGGTGGGTGGGTGCTGGTCGGCCGCCATGCACCACATTGTTGCCGGTGGAAGTGTCCGTCGGCCACCGATGGCGCGATGGACTAGCGTCGAGCCCATGCCTATTCGTTCTGCATCAGCCCGCTGGCAGGGGACCCTGACCGAGGGGTCCGGCACGATCAAGACCGGTAAGGGCGGCTTTCAGGGGAACTACTCGTTCAAGTCGCGCTTCGAGGAGGGCGAGGGGACGAACCCCGAGGAGCTGATCGGCGCCGCGCACGCCGGCTGCTTCTCGATGGCGTTCTCCAAGGGTCTGGCCGACGCCGGGTTCACCCCGACCTCGGTGGATACCACCGCGAAGGTGCACCTGGACAAGACCGACGGCGGCTTCGGCGTGACCCGCATCGAGCTGGAGACCGTCGGCGACGTGCCCGGCATCGACAACGACACCTTCCAGAAGCTCGCCGAGGGCGCCAAGGAGAACTGCCCGATCTCCCGCCTGCTCTCGCCCGGGGCCGCGATCAGTCTGACCGCGACCCTCAGCTGAAAAGAACACTTTCCGCCACTCCGCCGGTCCCCTGAGTGAGGGGCCGGCGGAGCACAATGGTCCTCGTGCCGGTGGACATGAACAGGGAACGTTTCGAGGAACTGGTCGGCGAGGCCCTCGACGAGGTGCCCGTCGAGCTGCTCAATCTGATGAACAACGTGGTGGTGCTGGTGGAAGACCGGCCACCCGAGGGAAACGACGACCTGCTCGGGCTCTACGAGGGATACGCGCTGACCGAGCGCGGCTGGGACTATGCCGGCGTCCTGCCCGATCGGATCACCATCTATCGCATGCCGACGCTGAAAGTGTGCGACACGGAAACGGATGTCATCGACGAGGTGGCCATCACGGTGGTACACGAAATAGCCCATCATTTCGGCATCGACGACCACCGTCTGCATGAGCTCGGCTGGGGCTGATCGGACACTGTCTGCCCTTGTCAGAGGCTCGTACCCTGTGATTCCACACTTCGGAAAGGCATTTAGATGCGCAGCGAACTTTTCTCGGCGGAAAACCTCGAGAAGGAGGGGGCCCAGCCCGGTCTCCGTCTGCAGAATTCCAAGCTGCTGAAAGCTGAGCTCAACGGCGAGTTCATGGCTCGCGTCGGCTCGATGGTGGCCTACCAGGGTCAGGTCCAGTTCGAGGCGCTCGGCTCCGGCGGTATCGGCAAGTTCCTCAAGCAGAAGCTCACCGGCGAGGGCGTCCCGCTGATGAAGGTCAGCGGCCGGGGCGACGTCTTCCTCGCCGAGAACGCGGCGGATGTCCACCTGATCGACATCGAGCCGGGCGACTCGCTGAGCATCAACGGCGCCAACGTGCTCGCGTTCGACGCGACCCTCCAGTATGACATCAAGATGGTCCAGGGCGCCGGCATGCTCAGCAACGCCGGCCTGTTCAACTGCGTCTTCTCCGGTCACGGCCGGATCGCCGTCACCACCAAGGGAACGCCGGTCGTGCTCTCCGTCGACCAGCCGACCTTTGTGGACCCGCAGGCCGCGATCTGCTGGTCGGCCAACCTGCAGACGGGCTACCACCGCGCCGAGCAGCTCGGCCTGGGCACGCTGCTGGGCCGCTCCACCGGCGAGCGCTTCACGATGAGCTTCGCCGGCCAGGGGTTCGTTGTGGTCCAGCCTTCTGAGGAACCGCCTGGTGGATTGGCCGGCGCGGCCCAGGGCCAGCAGCAGTCCGGCGGCGTCATCGGCAACCTCTTCAGCTGACGTCCGGTTGCGCGACCCCAAGATCAAGATTAAGATCTTGGGGTCGTAGCGGGGTGGTGGGTTCAGACCGCAGCTCCCGCCGAGGGTCGCTTCGCTCCACGCGCGTGCTGGGGCACGCTCCTTCAAACCCACGTGCCCGTAGCCTGGATCGGTGTCGCTCACTCTCACCGAAGCCCGGGCTCGCGCCGCCATGATCTCCGAGGTCTCCTACGATCTCGACCTCGACGTCACCTCGACGGAAGGGTTTCGCAGCCGGGTGACCGTGCGGTTCCGGACCACGGGCGGCGACACCTTTCTCGAACTGCACCAGGCCGCTTCGCTCGACGTGACGCTCGACGGCGCGTCGATACACGCGTATGACGGGCGCCGGATCGTCCTGGACGGACTGGCGCCCGGTGCGCATGAGGTCGTCGTGGACGCCCGGCTGGCCTACGTCACGGATGGCGAGGGACTTCATACCTTCGTCGATCCGGTGGACGAGGAGCGGTATGTCGGCGGGTATCTGGGACTGGACATCACGCAGCGGCTGTTCGCCTGCTTCGACCAGCTGGACCTGAAGGCGCCGATCACGCTGGCCGTGACCGCCGATCCGACGTGGACGGTGCTGTCCAACGGGCTGCCGATCTACGGCGCGGACGGGCGGTTCGAGTTCGCCACCACGCCGCCGATCCCGTGCGACCTGTTCGTGGTGGCGGCCGGTCCGTTCCATTCGGTGGCCTGGGCGCACCGCGGCGTACCCATGGGATGGCATGCCCGCCGCTCGCTGACCGCCGAGCTGGAGCGCGACGCGGCCGAGCTGAAGCGGGTCACCGAGGTCTGCTTCGACCACTACGCCGAGATCTTCACCGAGCCGTTCCCGTTCGACTCCTACGACCAGGTGTTCGTGCCCGAGCTGAACTGGGGCGCGATGGAGAACCCGGGCTGCGTCACGGTCAACGAGTTCATGCTGCCGCGGGGCCGGGTCACCGACGACGACCGCCGGCGCCGCGCCATGGTGATCGCCCACGAGATGTCCCACATGTGGTTCGCCGACCTGGTCTCGCCGGTGTGGTGGGAGGACGCGTGGCTCAACGAGTCGTTCGCCGACTTCATGGGCTTCGACGTGGCCGAGTCGGTGGCCGGGTACGCCGGCACCCGGGTGTCATTCGAGGCGGCGTTCAAGCCGGGCGCCTACCGGGCCGACCGCCGCCGGTCCACCCATCCGGTCGCGCCGGCCACCGACGACGTGCCGGACGCCGCCACCGGCGCGACGATCTTCGACGACATCTCGTACGCCAAGGGCAACGCCGTGCTCCGCCAGCTGGTCACCTGGCTCGGCCGGGACGACTTCCTGGCCGGCGTGAACGCGCATCTCACCCGGCACCGCTTCGGCAATGCCACCCTCGAGGACCTGCTGTCCGCCCTGCACGCCGCCTCACCGCGCGACGTCCGCGGCTGGGCCGAGCTGTGGCTGCGCCGGTCCGGCCACGACACCATCCGCGTCACCCGGGACGACCGCGACGTGCCCGTGGTGACCCGCGACGGCGTACGGCCGCACCGCTTCACCGTCTCGGCGTACACCCCCGATCTGAAGCCGGTGGGCGACCGCCTGATCGACCTGGCCGGCGACCCGGTCCCGTTCCCCGAGTGGGCGGGCCTGATCGTGGTGCCCAACGCGTACGGCGAGACTTTCGCCCGCATCGAGCTCGACCCGGCTTCCGCCGCCGCCGTGGCGAACGGCCTGGCCACGCTCCCCGATCCGCTGGTGCGGGCGGTGCTCTGGGCAACCGTCCTCGACCGCGCACCGGCCGCCGCGCATCTCAACCTGCTGACCCGCCAGCTCCCGCACGAGCCGTCACCAACCCTGGTGTCCGCCGCCCTCGACCGCACCCTCGACGACCTGGTCCGCCGCCGCCTCACCCCCGCCGAGGTGCCCGCCGCCCTGGAGGCGATCGCCGCCGCCTGCCTCCCCGAGGCCGCTGGCCTTTCCCCCGCGCCCGATCCTTCCCGCGGGCCCGGCCCTTCCCAGGTGTCTGATCCTTCCGGCGTGCCTGATCCTTCCCGCGCGCCCGACCCTTCCCGGTCCCCTGCGCCCGACGATCAGCGCGCCATCGCTCTGGCCCGCGGCCTGGCCCGCACCACCACCGACGCCGACCGGTTGCGTCGCTGGCTGGACGCCGACTCCACCGACCACGGCCTCCGCCTCGACCCCGACCTGCGCTGGCTGACGATCCGGCGCCTGGCCGAGCTGGGCGCCCTGGACGCCGCCGGCATCGAGGCCGAGCGCCGCCGCGACGGCACCAACATCGGCGAGCTAGGCGCCGCCGCGGCCCTGGCCGCCCGTCCCGATCCCGAGGCGAAGGCGGCGGCCTGGGCCGAGATGACGTCCGACCCCACGGTGTCGGTCCGCCGCTTCCGAGCCCTGGCCACCGGCTTCTGGTCGGTGTCACAGCGCGACCTCGTGGCGCCCTACCTCCCGGCCTACTTGGAGATCGCCCCCACCTTGGCCGCGCGCGGATCAGCCTTCGCGGCGGCGGCCGGCCGTGCCTTCCCCGCACTCCCGCTGACCGCCGACGAACTGGCCCAGGTCCGCGCGTCCCTCACCGCCGACCTGCCGCCGGTGCTGCGCCGCCTCTGGGAAGACGAACTCGACGATCGCACCTGATCGAACATCCTCGATCGCCTACCCGTCCGGCCCCACCACCCAAGCCCGGGGTGGTAGCCCAGCGCGCCGTCCGGGCCGCTTTCACCGTTCGGTCCTACCACCCGACCCCGGGGTGGTAGCCCAGCGCGCCGTCCGGGCCGCTTTCACCGTTCGGTCCTACCACCCGACCCCGGAGTGGTAGCCCAGCGCGCTATCTACGGCCCGAATACCGTCCAGAGCTACCACCGGTCATAGCGCGAGCGGCGGCAGTGGGCGCAACCAAACGCCCCGCCGGCATGGCCGCCCGCCTTGACCTACGACGGCGCGAATCTGGCGGCAGTGGGCGCAACCAGACGCTTGGTCGCCTGCTTTGGCTTGCGACGGCGCGTTTCTGGCGGCAGTGGGCGCGACGAAACGCTTGGCCGCTTTCGCTCCTGACGGCGCGCGGCTGGCCGCCGTGGGGCGTAACTAAACGCCTGGCCGCCCCGCCGCAGCCTGCGACGGCGTGCCGTCTGGCCGCAGCGGGCGCTACCAAAACCGGCGCATGGGCGACCTCGCGAGGAAAGCCCGACCCACCCGTTCCCCCGGATGCCGGCGCAACGGCCCGGACCACCGACCAGCTCGCTGAGGCGGCCGGGACCATGTGCCCGGCGTACCCCTAAAGGTTTATGACCCGGCCGTGCGGAGGCGATTGAGCCAGGCTGAGCTGTCGGCGAAGTCGGCGTCGGTGAGGCCGGCCGTCGTGGGGAGGGGCTCGGCGGCCGCGGCCGAGGACCAGCGGTGGCGCGGGTAGCTGCCGAGGAAGCGGACGTCGGCGCAGATGCGGCGCAAGCCCTGGAGGGCCTCGCCCATGCGGGGCTCGGCGATGTGGCCGGTGCAGTCGAGGAAGAAGACGTAGGTGCCGAGTTGCTCGCCGGTGGGGCGGGACTCGATGCGGCTCAGGTTGATGCCGCGGACCGCCAGCTCGGTCAGGACGGCCAGGAGCGTGCCGACGCGGTCGTGGCTGATGGTCACGGCCAGGGAGGTGACGTCGTCGCCGGTTGGTGGTGCGGGCGCGGTGGGGCGGGTGAGCAGGGCGAAGCGGGTCACGGCGTCGGCCCGGTCGGCGATCTTGTCGGCCAGGACGGTCAGGTGGTTGCGGGGTACGCCGATGGGGGCGCAGATCGCCGCGTCGTGGTCGCCGGCGGCGGCGCTGATGGCGGCGGCCGCGTTGGACAGGACGTCGATGACCGTGGCGTCGGGCATGTTGGCTCGGAGCCAGTGGCGGCACTGGGCGGACGCCTGCGGGTGGGCGGCGACCGTGCGGATGTCGGACAGCGGGATCGGCCGGGGCGCGGCGAGCTGGAACTCGACCGGGATGACGACCTCGCGGGTGATCATCAGCGGGCTGCCGGCGGCGATCTCGTCGAGGGTGACCGTGACGGCGCCGCCGACCGAGTTCTCCAGCGGGACCAGGGCCGCGTCGGCCGTGCCGGTCCGCACCGCCTCCAGCGCCTCGGGCACGCTCCGGGCCGGTGTCCGCAGCCCGTGCTCGGCCGCGCTGATCGTCCGCAGGGCCTGCTCGGTGAAGGTGCCTTCGGGGCCGAGGTAGACGAAGCGGGTGGGAGGTGTGCCGGGCATGCCTGACAGCTTACGAGCCGCCGCAGGCCCGCGCCTTGATGCCCGTGGGGGCGCCGGTCTCGCTGCCGTCGCACACGTCGGCGCCGGCCGCCACGACGGTCAGGGACGACGCCTTGCCCTTGGTGAGCAGGAGCAGCGGGTCGACGTCGTCCTCGTCCTGGCCGACGATCCCGAGGATGGCGAACTGCCAGCTGTCGTCGCAGTAGGGGCCGTACCGCACCTCGAGCGGCTTGGTCGGGATGCCCGGTTTGCCCTTCACGGCCTTCAGGACCTGTTGCTTGCTCGGGGATCCGCCACACAGTGGCGCCGGGGTGGGCGGTGGTGTGGTGGTCGGCGGCAGCGTCGTGGTGGGCGGGAAGGTGGGCTGGGTGGGGAAGGTGGGGTTCGTCGGGTACGGCGTCGTCGCGGGGAAGGACGGCACCGTCGCCGAGGAGGACGGGCCGCCGCTGTTACGCGTGGCCGGTGGGGCCGAGGGCAGCGGCTCGGGCGGCGCGCCGCAGGCATGAAGCAGCAGCGACCCGGCGGTCAGGGCCAGCAGCGCGTAAGCGGGACGCAACACGACGACCATGGTAGGGCGCGACGGCCGTCGATTGAATCATTCCGCGATGCGATGCCCGGCCCGGATGAGCGCGTTGCTGGCGTCGGCCAGCCGAACCGTGGGCACGAGCACGTAATCGGTGTCGTAGGTCGAGAAGGTGACCACGCTGACCCGGGCCTCGGCCAGCGGCCCGACCAGCGACGCCAGCACCCCGACGAGCGCGAAGTCGAGCGGGCCGACCACGCGCAGGCAGCGCCACGGGGTCTCGGCGGACGCGTCCGGCGGCGCCAGGCCGGCCGGGCAGATGATCGAGGTCTCGTCCGGCGCCCAGGTCACCGAGACGACGCTCTTGTCGTTCGGCCCGCGGTTCAGCGAGGCGGGCAGCGGGGTTCCGGCGGGCAGCCGGCACACCGCGTACTCCCCGGGCAGCAGGTCAAGATCGAGCATTACCCGAGAGTACGGGCCGGGTCAGGGCAACGCGAACCAACTTCGGATCAATACCTGACCGGCGAGAAAAACGTGAGTGAGGCGACGACCTGGTCGTTGTCGACCAGCGGCGTCGCGATCGCGTCGACGGTGAGGTGGCCGTCGGCGCCGCCGGTCTGCACCCGCATCAGGCCGCGGGCCAGCCGCTTGCTCTTGATGGCCAGCAGCGGCGGGATCTTCTCGAGCTCGGGTTCGTCGAGCTCGCCGCCGCCCGCGGTGAAGTCGATCAGCCGCAGCGCCTCGCCGAGCAGGGCCCCGCCCACCGCGTCGGCCGGGCGACCCAGGCCGAGCAGCTCGGAGCACGAGGGCGAGAGGGCCCGGATGGTCTGCGCGACATCGATGACCAGGCACGGCTCTGCCGCGGTGGTGACCGTCGTGATCCAACGGTCGACATTGGCCATGAACTCGGACTCGGCCGGCGTACGCGCCTGCGGCACGAACGCCCCCGACAACGAGAGCTCGACGTGCGCCACCCGCACCTCCCTCACTCCACCGCCGTGGCGGCGGCCGGTGGAAAACCGGCCGCGCCGCGACTCGCAGCCCTACGGCTACGAACGGTACTCGGGAAGGAACGTTACCGGCGGCTCGCGCGCTTGTCAGCGGCGGTTTGTCCGTCGGGGTACCAGCGGTAGTCGCCGGCCGGGCGGTAGGGCGCGTTGGACCACGTCGCCGGGTGTTCGGCGACCGCGCGGAGCTTGGCCGCCGTGGCCGGCGAGATCCGTGAACCGCCGGCGATGAGCAGCCGGTCGAGCTCGCGGTGGGTCGCCACCAGGCAGTCCTTGGGCAGGCCGTGCACGCTGATCACACCGGAGCCGACGAACGCCAGCACCGGGGTGACCGGAATGGTCAGCCCGACGGCGGCGGACATCGCCCGGCCGGCGCGCTTGGCGTCACGGCGGGCCTCGGCCACGTAGGCCGGGCGCTTTCCGTTGATCTGCACCACGTCACCGGCGATCAGCACGCGGGCCCGGCCGTGATCGGCGACGGTCACCGCGTAGATGCCGCCCGGCCCGATGGCCAGGAAGCCCGCGCGGTCGTCGGCGGGGTCGGGCTCGTGGTAGCTCTGCGCGTAGTCGGTGCGCGGCCAGTCCACGATGTGCCACGTCGGACCGAGGCGATCGAGGCGGGTCAGCGCTCGCGCGCCGGCTGCTTCGATCCGGCGGGCTTCCTTGACCGCCCGACGGCGACGAGCCCACTCCACGGGGCTGGTGCGCTGCGGTTCGAGGCTGTTGGGGGGCGCCGACGTGGGTCTCTCGACCCGGGCGAGCGCCTTGGAAGGGGTGGTGACGGGCAACGCGGGACGTGCGGGGAAGACAGTCACTGGGACCTCCGGCAAAAGGTCTTTGGCTCTCTTCTAACTACCGTATGTGTCTGACCCCGTACGGAAGAAGACGTAGAGCCGTGAGGAAAGCGGAGTGAAGGGGGATGAATGCCACATTCACGCGCGGCCTCTTTGTGCGTATGGTGCATGCGCCCCTTGATCCCCCCAAGGCCGTCGGACGGGCCTCCACCAAGTTAGCCAAACCTTATCGTCGATGCACTACGCGCAGGTGATCTCTGCGCTAAGTCACAGTAGGGTTCGGGGCGTGGCGCCTTTTGTCGACAGTGAGGTCGGGCGGCTCGCGACGGTCATGCTGCACCGACCGGGTCCTGAGCTGGCCAGACTGACCCCGCGAAACAACGATTCCCTGCTCTTCGACGGCATCCCGTGGGTCGGCCGCGCGCAGGAGGAACACGACGCGTTCGCCGCGGCGCTGACCGGGCGCGGCGTCGAGGTGCTCTATCTCGGTCGGCTGCTGATCGAGACGCTGGCCGTGGCCCAGGCCCGCGACGAGCTGATCACCAGCGTGCTGCGCGACCGCCGGCTGGGCGACTCGCTGCGCGCCCGGGTGGCCGGGTACCTGGCCGATCAGGACGACGTGCGGCTGGCCGGCGTACTCATGTCGGGTCTGGCCCATGAGGAGATGAAACCCGGACCGGGTGGTCTGGTCTACCGGATGATGGACGCGCACGACTTCGTCATCGACCCGCTGCCCAACCTGCTCTTCACCCGCGACTCGTCGGTCTGGGTCCGCGACCAGGTCGCGGTGACCAGCCTGGCCATGCCCGCGCGGAACCGGGAGACCACGCTCACCCAGGCCATCTACCGCTACCACCCGCGCTTCGCCGGGACCCCGCTGCTGTTCTCGCCCGAGCTGGAACACGTCGAGGGCGGCGACGTCCTGCTGATGGCGCCGGGCGTGCTGGCCGTCGGGGTGGGTGAACGGACCACTCCGGCCGGCGCCGAACGGCTGGCCCGGCGGGTGTTCGCGGCCGGGCTGGCGCACACCATCCTGGCCGTGCCGATTGCCCAGGAGCGCGCCACCATGCACCTGGACACCGTCTGCACGATGGTCGACGTGGACGCGGTGGTGATGTACCCGAACATCGCCAGCAGCCTGCAGGCGTGGACCGTGACGGTGAGCCCCGACGGCGAGCCCGACGTGACCGCGCCGCGGCCGTTCCTGACCGCGGCGGCCGAGGCGATGGGCATCGACGCGCTGCGGATCATCGACACCGGCCTCGACCCGGTCACCGCCGAACGGGAGCAGTGGGACGACGGGAACAACACGCTGGCGATCGCGCCGCGGCTCTGTGTGGCGTACGAGCGGAACGTGGAGACCAACGCTCAGCTCGAACGGGCCGGCATCGAGGTGATCGCGATCAGCGGTTCCGAGCTGGGCTCCGGGCGGGGCGGCCCGCGGTGCATGAGCTGCCCGATCGAGCGCGCTCCGCTCAGAGGGAATGCCCGATGACGTGGCTGACGATCAGCGCCGGCGTGTGGTCGGCCGGCCCGGGCTTGTCGGGAAAATCGAAAACCCCGAGTTCCAGCTGTACGGGGTAGTCCGGCGCTTGATCGACCCGGCGGACCTCGTCGCCATCCACGCTGAAGACCAGTGATCCGGGCCGCCAGTCGACCGCGTAGGTGTGGAACTCGGCGATGTCGATGCCCAGCTCCAGGGCCGACCACTCCTCGGTGAGGGCCGGGTCCCGGAACTTGTGCAGCCCGATGCCGATCGCGGTGGCGTCGCCGAACGCTTCCATCACGCAGATCTCGCCCGACCGGTGCGGCTCGTCCTCGATGCCGGACATCCAGAACGCCACCATCGACCGCGGCGACACCTCGCCGCGCATCCGGATCTCGACGTGCCCGCAATGCGGGGTGTAGCCCCAGAACGTCGCCTGCTCCTCGGTTACCAACTGGTTGGTAACAAAGGGCTGGCCGCCGACCGTGCTGCCGACCGGGCCGGAGAAGTTCGCGGACTGGATGCAGGAGACGCGCAGCGGCGTCTCGTGGACGCCCTCGGCCCAGAGCCCCTGGGACGGCGGGATGCTCAGCCGCAGCTCGCCGTCGCGGACCTGGTAGGTCGCGGCCGAAGCCGCCCGGGAACTCCAGTGGGGCAGGTAGCAGGGTAGCCAGACCGACCGGTCCAGCTCCTCGCCCGCGAACTGCTCGTTCAGGTTCACCGCAGCGTCAGCTGACGCCCGATCAGGCCCTGCTTGGCGCGGCGGGACGCGCTGTCGAGCGGACCGGTGTCGCCGAGCGTGTCGGCGTACCGCTTGGCGAAGTCGGCCAGCGGCGCCTCCCAGTCGGCCGCCTCGGGGTCGCGGGGCAGGTCCCAGACCGGCACCAGCACGCCGTGGGCCCGGAACATGCCGGCGAACTTGGTGCCCTCGCCGAGCAGCAGGTCACCGCTCGCGGAGAGCCGGGCCAGCGCGTCCAGCGCCGCGTCCTCGGGGTCGGCCAGCACCCAGCGGACGTGCGACTTCTCCGGCACCCGGCACCAGTACGCGGCATGCGCCGAGGTCATCCGCACGGTCGGGTAGATCGAGGCGTTGGCCCGCTCCAGCGACGCCTTCACGTTCGCGTCCTCGGCCTGGTCGGAGTCCAGCCAGTACTCGAAGCCGTCGTGCATGGTGACCTCGAGCGGGCCGTCGATCAGGATGTCCTGCAGCCGCGGGCCGGGGCCGGGCAGCGCCGGCACGGGCACGGTGTCGCCCGGTTCGGTTCGCAGCGCGCTGAGGATCGCTACGGCCAGGTCGCGGGAGACGTCACCGGACTGGACGTGGCGCTGGAGGCCGATGAACACCCGGCCGTCCTGGCGGGTCATCGCCGGCCAGGCCATCGGGAGCACCGTGGAGAGGGTGACCGGGCGGTCGCCGTACTCCTCGATGATCTCGGGTTTGAGCGTGAGCGGCGCGGATGCGGCCGGGACCAGCTCACGCAGCGCGATCCACTCGGCCTCGTCGGCGAGACCCTCGAACGGCCGCGCGACGAAGATGTCGCGAACCTTCTCGCGCTTCGGGCTGGTCTGCGGTGACTTCCGACGCTTGCTCATGGCAAGCCAGGGTAACGACCCGGTGGCCGGCCTCAGCCCCGGGGCAGTCGCACCTCGGCCACCGTGCCCCCGCCCCGGCGCGGGCGCAGCGAGACCCAGCCGTGCTGGCGCTCGACGATGCGGCGGACCAGGTAGAGGCCCAGGCCGGCGCCCGGGTGACGATGGCCCTGCTCGCGCACGTCGGCCTGCCAGTAGCGCTCGAAGGCCTGCTCGACGTGTTCGGGGCGGATGCCGGTGCCGCGGTCGGCCACCCGGAAGGTCACCGTCTCTTCGTCGGCCGAGGCGGCCAGCTCGATCGTGGAGCCGGGCGGGGCGTGCTTCTCGGCGTTGGTGGTCAGCTCGGTGAGGATGGTGGCCAGCGAGTCGCGGTCGCCGAACGCCTTGGGCAGCTCGGTCGGCAGCTCGCCGAGCACCACCCGGTCACGGAGCGAGCCGGGCAGCTCGTCGACCGCCGCCCGCAACGCCTCGACCAGGTCGAACGGGCCGGCCGGGTTGTCGCCCCCGGCGCCGTCCTCGCTGGTGGCGGAGAGCAGCCGGTCGACCAGGCGGGCGAGTTCGCCGGCCCGGGCCCCGATGATGCGTACGGCTTCCTGGCGTTCGCCCTCGGCCATCGAGCCCCAGTGGTTGGTCAGCGTGTCGGCATAACCCTTGATCACGGTCACCGGGGTGCGGAGCTCGTGGCTGGTCACCGCGACCCACAGGTCGCGGTCTTCCTGGCGCCCGTCGCCGTGCACCGGCAGCCCGGCGCGCAGGCTGTAGAGCCGGCCCACGTACGACGCCAGCAGCTCGAGCACCGCGTGGTGTTCCGGGGCGGGCTCGTGGTCGGCGCCGAAGTAGACGTGGAGCGACCCGATCACCGCGCCGGACGCCTCGCACCGGGCGCCGAGCATGTGGTGCAGGTCGCCGCCCTCGACCTGGCGGGCGAACTCGTCGTTCACGTCGGCCAGCGGGATCAGCAGGGTCCGGTCGCCGGTCTCGCGTTCCTCGCGTTGCACCCGGCGGCCCAGGGCATGAGCGCAGACGCCGGTGGCGGCGATCACCCGGCCGTGGTCGGCGGCGTATTCGGCGAAGCCGGCGCCCCGCCCGCCGAGCGCCTCCTCGGCCAGCCGCACGATCTGATGCAGCACGGGGAGGCCCGCCTCACCGGCACTGATCCGGTCGAGGACCGCGATCTGACCCCGGGTCAGCGCGGCGTAGTCGGGTCGTTCCGGCATGTCTGCGAGTCTGCCTCGCTTCCGTCTTTTTGGGCAGGGCGCTTCGGGCGGATCCCGGCGGGATTGCCCCGTCAGTGTCGGACGTCACACGTTCGTCGTTGTGAGATCACCCCAGGGCGGGACGATCCACGCCGAAAGTCCGTCAGATGACCCGGGACGGCTGTCCGTCCTCGCTTACCACCGGCTTACCGGTCGCGGCCCACATCTGCATGCCGCCGTCCAGGTTCCGGACGTTGTCGCGGCCGTTCTGGGCCAGGTAGGCCACCACGCGGGCGGAGCGGCCGCCGGACCGGCAGACCACCACGACGTCGCCGTCCGGCGGGATCTCGTCGAGCCGGGCCGGCACGTCCATCATCGGCAGGTGGTGGGCGCCGGGCGCGTGGCCGGCGGTCCACTCGTCGTCCTCACGGACGTCGAGCAGGTAGGCGTCGTCAGGAACCTCGGCGGGAGAAACCTCGGGGATGTGCACGGGACAAGAGTATGCCTGGTTTCGGATTCGCTTCCGAGGCGCCGGAACCAGGTGGCGAATCGGGAACAGGCAACCTCACTTCTCGATCGCCACGACACCCGGGTGGTTGATGACGAACTGGCTGACCCGGTCCTGGCGTACCGCGGTGAACATCTGCTTGCTCAGCGGCGTGATCGTCTCCCGGCCGTTGGCGTTGCCGGCGAAGGTGCCGTTGTTGGTCCGCAGCAGCACCAGGTCCTCGGCGCCGATGCGACGCAGCGTGAAGACGAAGTCGGCCACCGGCACCCCCCCGGTGTCCAGCACGAACGCCTTGCCGGCCGCCTTGATCAGCCGGTTCACCTTCCTCGGGTTGGTCAGCACGCCGGCGCTCGCGGCCTTGGTCACGATCGCCTTGATCAGCTGCTGCTGGTGCCGCTGGCGGTCGTAGTCGCCGTTCTTCAGCCCGTACCGCTGCCGCGCGTAGTCGAGCGCCTGCCAGCCGGCCATCGTCCGGCACCCGACCGGGTAGATCACCGGCCGGGTGGCCCGGCCGGTCCGCCGGGCGTCGGCCCGGTACATCGGCTCCTTGCCCACCAGCACCATGTGCTTGCTGGTCACCCGCTGGTCGACGCACATGCGTACGCCGCCGAGCGCCTCGACCACGCCCTTGAAGCCGTGGAAGTCGATGATCGCGGCGCCGTCGAAGCTGATCCCGGTGGCCGCCTTCAGGGTCTGGGCCATCAGCTGGGCGCCGCCGGCATAGCCGCCGCCGTTCTGCGCGCCGTGGAAGAACGCCTCGGTCGCCTTGGCCTTGCCGCCCGGCCACCGGCTCTTGGCGAACGGCGGCACCGTCACCTCGGTGTCCCGTGGGATCGACAGCAGGTAGGCCTGGTCGTGGCGGGCCGGGATGTGCAGCACGATGATCGTGTCGGCGTGCAGGTCGTCGGGCGCCCACCGGGCCCGCGCGTCCACGCCCATCAGCAGCAGGTCGATCGGGCCCTTGAGGTCGTGCCCGCCCTCGGCGACCGTCTTCTTGGTCGTGCCGAGCAGGTTGGTCTGGGTCACCGCGGTCGTCGCGGTGCTGATCAGCGCCCGCCCGGCGGCCAGCCCCGCGCCGCTGGCCAGCACCAGCACCATGCCGACGGCCAGCGCCAGCCGGGCCCAGAGCGGCGAGCGGCGGCGAACGGTCATGGCACTCCTTCAGGACACGACGAAGCGGGCCGGTGAGTGAGTGCTCACCGGCCCGCCGCGCTGCTGTGTCGCTAGGAGATCAGCCGCCCGCCGAGTCCGATGACTTCTTGGGCTGGTTGGCCGTCATCCACTCAGTCATCTTGTCGGCAACAACGGCCTGGTACAAAGCCGCCTGCTGCTCTTTGTCCTGGACCACGACCGATTGTCCGGCGATGGTCTGGCTGCCCTTGTTCGGGCTGGTGATGAAGGTGAGGTTCTCGCCACGCACGTTGCGGAACTGCACGGCCATGTCGGTGAGCGAGAAGTTGTCGTCCACCGTGACCGCCGCCGTGACCGACTTGAGGAAGTCGTTCAGCTTGGTCGGGTTGGCCAGCGTGCCGCTGCTCGCCGCCTTGTCCATCAGCGCCCGGAGGAACTCCTGCTGGTGGCGCATCCGGTCGAAGTCGCCGCGGGGGAACTGCTTGCGCTGCCGGATCCAATCCAGGGCCTGGGCGCCGTTCATGTGCATGGTGCCCTTCTTGAACTTGCGGAACGGCTTGTGGATCGAGGTGATCGCGTAGTCCACCGGCAGGTCGACGCCGCCGAGCGCGTCGGTGACCTCCTTGAAGCCGCCGAAGTCGATCGCCATCACGTTGTCGATGTGCACGTCGGTCAGGCACTCGACGGTACGGACGGCGCGGGGCAGGCCACCGAAGGCGAACGCCGCGTTGATCTTGTTCCGGGTGCCCGACTCGCACTTCGCGTTGTTCGCCGACGGGATCTGCACGTACAGGTCACGCGGGACCGAGATCAGCTGGGCGGATTTGTGGTCCTCGGGGATGTGCATGACGATCAGCGTGTCCGCCCGCCAGGAACTGGCCTTGCCGTCGTCGGTGTCCGGGTCACGCGAGTCGCTGCCCACGAGCAGGATGTTCAGCGCGCCCTCGACCTCCTTGGCCGGGCGGCCGTCGGTGATGTCCTCGAAGGCGTTGGTCCGCTTCAGGTCCTTGTCCAGGCCGGAGGCGTAGCCGTAGAGCGAGATGCCGGCGATCAGGCCGCCGATCACCACGACGGCGCCGACGACCAGGGCGATGCGGCCCCAGCGCGGCTTGCGGCGTCCCTTGTAGGGCGCGCCGGCCGGGCGTAGGGGCGGCGGACCGCCGGGGGCGCCGCCGGACGCGGTGCGCGGCGGCCAGTCATCGTTGTGCGCCTGCCCACGGCGGTAATCGCTGGGCACTCCGGCGCGACCGGCGGGCCGGTTGGCCTCACCCGGGCCGGGCACCGAGGCCCGACCGGAGGAGGACCGGCCGTACTTAGATGTGGGGGCAGACATGTACCCAGGTTACGTACCCGACTCCACGCAACGCTCGCATCGACACCGTGACGGCACGAAGGAAGGAGACATTACTCTCCGTGCTTCGTTCATCGCTGAGATGAATTGCTCAGGGTGCGGAAATACTCGATCGTCCGGCTCAGGCCGTCCTCCGGGCCGATCTGCGGCTCGTAGCCGAGCTTCTTGCGGGCCAGGGTGAGATCGGGGCGGCGCTTCTCCGGGTCGTCCGGCGCCCGCTCGACCAGCTCGATCGACGACTCGCTGCCGGCCAGCCGGACGATCAGCCGCGCGAGGTCGAGCATGGTGATCTCGTGCTCGGTGCCGCAGTTGATCGGGCCGGTCTCGGGCGAGTCGAGCAGCAGCAGGATGCCGCGGACGAGATCGTCGACGTACGTGATGGAACGGGTCTGTGAACCGGTCCCCTGGACGGTCAGCGGGGTGCCTCGGAGGGCCTGGTCGATGAAGGTGGGGATGGCCCGGCCGTCGTCCGGCCGCATGCGCGGGCCGTACGTGTTGAAGATGCGCACGATGGCCGTGTCGAGGCCGTGGAACCGGTGGTAGGCCATGGTGGCCGCCTCGGAGAACCGCTTCGATTCGTCGTAGACGCTGCGGATGCCGTTCGGGTTGACGTTGCCCCAGTACGACTCCGGCTGCGGGTGGACCAGCGGGTCGCCGTACGCCTCCGAGGTCGACGCCATCAGGAAGCGCGCCGCGTCCTCGACGGCCCGGTCGAGCAGGGCCATCGTGCCGATCGAGCCGACCTTGAGGATCTCCATCGGCAGCTTCGCGAAGTCGGTCGGGCTGGCCGGCGAGGCCATGTGCAGGATGGCGTCGAAGCGGCCGGGCAGCGCCGGCAAGCCCTCGGTCAGGTCGGCCTCGATCAGCGTGAACCGCGGCTCGTCGGCCAGGTGGGCGACGTTGTCGCGGGAGCCGGTGATGAAGTTGTCGATCGCCACGACCTCGCAACCGCGGGCGATAAGCGCATCAACCGTGTGTGACGGGACAAACCCGGCGCCTCCGCTGACCAGGATCCGATGTCCATCGCCGTACCGTTGCGTGACAACCATGGTGGTAACTCTACGAGAGAGGGACCGGGTGGCGGCCCGGTCCCTCTCCCTTCGGTGACGAGCTGGGGTCAGTGCGCCCCGTGACCGGTCAGTGACCGGACCTCGAGCTCGGCGTACTTCTTGACGTCGGTCTCCTTCGACACGATCGTGCCGATGAAGCCGCACAGGAAGCCGATCGGGATCGAGATGATGCCCGGGTTGGACAGCGGGAAGAAGTGCCAGTCGCTGTCCGGGAACATCGCCGTCGGCGAACCGGACACCACCGGCGAGAAGAACACCAGGAACACCGAGGCGATCAGGCCGCCGTAGATGGACCAGAGCGCGCCCGAGGTGTTGAACCGCTTCCAGAACAGGCTGTAGAGGATGGCCGGCAGGTTCGCCGACGCGGCCACCGCGAACGCCAGCGCCACCAGGAACGCCACGTTCAGGCTCTGCGCGAAGATCGACAGGGCGATCGCGATGGCGCCGATGATCAGGGCCGCGATCCGGGCGACCCGGACCTCGTCCCGCTCCGAGGCGGCGCCGCGCTTGATCACGCTGGCGTAGAAGTCGTGCGCCACCGAGGACGACGACGCCAGGGTGAGCCCGGCCACCACCGCGAGGATGGTCGCGAAGGCCACCGCGGCGATCACCGCCAGCAGCACCGAGCCGCCGGTGTCACCGCCGAAGAAGTCGACACCGAGCTTCTGCGCCAGCTGGGGCGCGGCGGTGTTGCCGGCCTTGTCCTGCGCGGTGATCGCCTTGCCGCCGACCAGCGCCGCCGCGCCGAAGCCCAGCGCCAGCGTGAACAGGTAGAACACGCCGATGATGCCGATCGCCCAGAGCACGCTCTTACGCGCGATCCGGCTGGTCGGGACGGTGTAGAAGCGGGTCAGGATGTGGGGCAGACCGGCCGTGCCGAGCACCAGCGCGATGCCCAGCGAGAGCAGGTCCATCTTGCTGTAGAACGTCTTGGCCGCGTCGCCCGCGGTTTCGACGCCGTACCGCAGCCCCGGATTGAGGAACGCGTCGCCCTTGCCGGACTGCGCGGCGGCGTCACCGAGCAGCGCGGACAGGTTGAACTTGTAGTGCGCCAGCACCAGGATCACCATCAGCAGCGCGCCGGTCATCAGCAGGAACGCCTTGACGATCTGGACGTACGTGGTGCCCTTCATGCCGCCGACCGTCACGTAGACGATCATCAGCGCCCCGACCAGGATGATCGTGGCGATCTTGGCGGTGTTCGCGTCCATGCCCAGGAACGTGGTGCCCGGCCCGATGCCGAGCAGCAGGCTGACCAGCGCGCCCGCGCCGACCATCTGGGCGATCAGGTAGAAGATCGAGACCACCACGGTGGAGACGCTGGCCGCGGTACGCACCGGGCGCTGCCGCATCCGGAAGGCCAGCACGTCGGCCATCGTGTACCGGCCCGAGTTGCGCAGGAACTCGGCGACCAGCAGCAGCGCCACCAGCCACGCGACCAGGAACCCGATGGAGTAGAGGAAGCCGTCGTAGCCGTTCAGCGCGATGATGCCGGCGATGCCCAGGAAGGACGCCGCGGACATGTAGTCGCCGCCGATCGCCATGCCGTTCTGGAAGCCGGTGAACGTCCGGCCGCCGGCGTAGAAGTCGGTGGCGGTCTTGGTCTGCCGGCTGGCCCAGATCGTGATGCCCAGCGTGATGGCGACGAAGATCAGGAACAGCGTGATGGTCAGCGTGCGCGAGGTCGAGGTCGACGCCTCGGCCGCGAGGTAGGACAGGCCGTGCGTTTCCATCTACTTCGACCCCCCTTCGTCGGTGAGCCGGGCGGCGATCTGGTCGGCGATCGGGTCCACCTTGCGGGCCGCGAATCGCGAGTAGAACCAGGCGATCAGGAACGTCGTGACGAACTGCAGGAGTCCGAAGAGGAGCGCGACGTTGATGTTGCCGATCAGCTTCACGCTCATGAAGCCACGTGCATATGCCGAGAGCAGGACGTACAGGGCGTACCAGAGGAAGAACGCGACGGTCATCGGGAAGATGAAGCCGCGCAGTGTCTTCCTCAGGCCCGCGAACTCCTCGGAGTTCTGCACGGCGAGATATCGCTCGGCGGAAGCCGCATCGGATGCGGCCGAGTCGGGCGCGTCTGTGGTCACCGGTTTCACCACCTTCATGGGGCAGGCAAGTCGGCCCGCTGGCGTGGCGGGCTTCCGGGGCACCGTACGAAGGGGTGAGGCGTGTCACTCCCCGGGCGGTCGGCGGGTGCGCCGAGCGGCCCGGTCAGTGCGCCAAGCGGTGGTAGCGGCCACGGTGGTGGAGCAGCGGCGGCGCGGGTTCGCCGAGGTGGACGGTCGCGATGGTGGCCTCGATGAGCAGGGCCCAGCCGTACGGGCGGTGGGCGTCGAGCGTGCAGCCGGCCCAGGTGGCCGCGCCCGCCGGGACCGGGCCGAACTCCGTCTCGGTCCACGCACCGGTCGCGAACAGGCCGCCCGGCGCGGGCATCAGGCCGGCGAACCGGTCGGCCAGCTGCTGGTCGGCGTCGGTCAGCGCGGTCACGGCGAAACGTCCTTCCTCCGCGACGGCGTCCCAGAAGTCGCTCTCCTCGTCGATCAGCCCGAGCACCCGGCCGGGGTCGCCGTCGGCCACCAGCATCGAGCTGACCGTCAGGCCGGCCGGGCCCGGGGTCGTCCACAGGCTCACGGCCGCGCCGAACCGGCCCCGGAGCCGGCGGATCGGCGACTTCTCCGAGGCGACCGGCGCGAAGGGGTCGCCGGTGTGGATCTCGGCGCCCGGCTGGAAGGGGTTCACGGCGCCATTATCGCTGCGTGACGGCCGACAGCAGTTCGGGCATCCGCCGGTCGAGCAGGTTTCCGGCGAGGCGGGAGCCGACCACGTACGCGAGCCCGCCGTAGATCAGCCCGACCGGCAGGCCGAGCCACTGCCACACGTCGCCGATCAGGTAGCCGGCCAGCAGCATCGGCAGCGTCCCGACGATCGCGCCGAGCAGGACACCCATCGCGAGCAGGCCCTTGGCCGGACCGCCGCCGGACGACATCGCGAACGGGTTCGAGGTGCTCGGCAGCGCGTACGCGGCCCGGACCGAGACCGGAAGAACAACACCCAGCCCGATGCCGTACGCGGCCAGCAGCGTGCCGAGCCGGGCGGCGATGTCCTCCGGATGCCCGGCGGCCAGCGAGACCACGGTCGCAACCATGATCAGCAGCGGCACCACGAACAGTGAGAACGCGGCCGCCCGGGACTGGATCTCGGTGCGGCCGGGCACCCCGGCCACGACGTTCGCGGCGTACGCGTTGCCCTCGAAGCCGAACTGGTTGGCCAGGCTGATCGCGCCCAGCGCGCCGACGAACAGCACGGTGAAGCCGCCGCCACCGCCGTTGATCGACATCGACACCGGCAGGAAGACGCCGACCACGCCGAGCGTGATCAGGCTGGCCCGCCGCCGCGTCTCCCGCCACCAGTAGCGCATCTCCCGGGACACCAGCGCCCCGAACCGGTTCTGCGGCAGCCCGCGCACCATCAGCCGGGCGACCGCCGACCGCGAGCCCGACGCCTTGGCCGTCCGCTGCCCGCCCGACGCCGCGCCGAGCATCGCCCGCTCGACCGTCGACGACCACCAGGCCAGCAGGCCCACGATCGAGGCCAGGACGATCACCAGCTTGATCGGCACGGTCCAGGCCCGGCCCGCCGCGACATCAGTGCCCAGCGAGTACGCGGCACCGAGCGGCGTCCAGCCGATGACGGTCGCGACCTGGGCCACGCGGTCCCAGTCGGCCCGTTCCGCCCCGGCCAGGACGCCGAGCTGCAGCGGCCCGAGCAGCGCGGCGGTCACCGTGAGCAGGATGGTGGCCAGGTCACGCGCCCGCCGGGAGCGCAGCGCGGTGGAGAACGCGCTGGTCACGGCCCGGCTGACCGCGACGCAGAGGAGCAGGCCGAGGACCACGCCGACGAGTTGGACGACCGCGGCGACCGGCCCGCCGAGCAGGCCCGCCGACCACACCATGCCGCCGGTGGCCAGCAGCGTGGTGATCGCCGGGATGCCGGTGGTGGCCGCCGCGAACAGGCCGGTGATCAGCGTCCGCCGGCTCAGCGGCAGCAGCGCGAACCGGGCCGGGTCGAGCGACTCGTCCACGCCGAAGAAGATCAGTGGCAGGAACAGCCAGCCGAACAGCAGCAGCGCGCCGGCCAGCGGCAGCATGATCTCGGCGACCCGCCGGTCGTCGAGCAGGCCGGGCACCGCCAGCAGCAGGAACCCGCCGACGGCGCCGCTGACGCCGAACAGGATGCCGACCGCGAACAGCACCACCCGGCCGGTGCTGCCCCGCAGGCCGTTGCCCAGGATGCGGAGCTTGAGCCGGACGAAGGTGGCCGGCGAGACGGCCGGCGCGGTCGTCACAGCCACGCCAGTTCCGAGCCGGTCGACGTACGCCCGCCGACGACCTGCACGAAGACATCTTCCAGAGACCGGTCGCCGCGCACCTCGGCCAGCGTCCCGCCGACCCGGATCCGCCCGTCGGCCAGGATCGCGACGTGGCTGCAGAGCTTCTCCACGACCTCCATCACATGGCTGGAGAAGACCACGGTGCCGCCGCCGGTCACGTACCGCTGCAGGATGTCGCGGATCAGCGCGGCCGACACCGGGTCGACGGCCTCGAACGGCTCGTCCAGCACCAGCAGCCGCGGGCCGTGCAGCAGCGCGCAGGCCAGGCCGATCTTCTTCTTCATGCCGGCCGAGTAGTCGACCACCAGGGTGCGGTTGTCGACGCCCAGCTCGAGCACGTCGAGCAGCTCGCGGGCACGCTGGTCGATCACGTCCGGCGCCATGCCGCGCAGCAGCCCGTTGTAGGCCAGCAGCTCGGCCCCGTTCAGCCGGTCGAAGAGCCGGGTGCCGTCCGGCAGCACACCGAGGCGCGCCTTGGCCGCCGCCGGGTCGGCCCACACGTCGTACCCGAGGATGGTGGCCTGACCCGCGTCGGGCCGCAGCAGGCCGACGGCCATCGACAACGTCGTGGTCTTGCCGGCGCCGTTGGGGCCGAGCACCCCGTAGAACGACCCGGCCGGCACGTCGAGGTCGACGCCGGCCACGGCCACCTTGGTGTCGAAGCGTTTGACCAGCCCACGCAGGGACATCGCCACGTCGTCATCGGGGGTTCGCTGCAGCGGCACGGTCATCCGCAGAACCTACCCATAGAGAACGGCCCGGAACCAGGGCAGGCTGGTCCGGGCCGTCCACGAACAGTGGTAGCCCAAGGCGGTATCCGGGGCCCGAATACCGCTCGGGGCTACCACTGCCCCCGAGTGACCTATTTCAAATTCGCCCGCGGTTGAGGCGCCCCGAAAGCGATGTGAAATAGGTCGTCAGCCCACCCGCTCGATCACGGCGCGGCGGATGAGGAACTTGCCGGGCTCGCGCACCTGCTCGAAGGCGGCGTTGTTGAGCAGCACGCAGCTGCCCGACGTGGTCTCCACCTTGACCGTGATGCTCTTGTTGTTGTCGAGGTTGGTGACCTTCAGCGTGGTGCCGAGCGGGAAGGTGCCGCTGGACGCGAACGCTTGGCCGCCCTCGCCGGAGAGGGTCACGGTCGAGCCCTTGCAGACGACCTCGCCGGTGCCGCCGGCCTCTTCCGCGGGCGGGGCTTCTTCCGCCGGCGGGGCTTCCTCGGCGGGCGGGGCTTCCTGCGCGGGAGGAGCCGCGGGCGGCTGGGCCGCCACGTCACCGGTGCAGCCGGCGACGGCTCGGCGCTGGTTGATCAGGTCGACCACGGCCTGCCGGTTGGCGATCCGCGCGTCGGACAGCGCGTCGGGGTTGGCCTTCTGGCCGGCGATGAAGTCCAGGTTGTTCCGCAGAGCCTGATCCAGGCCGGCGCAGTTCTCACGGGGGGCCTCGGCGGCGCTGCTCAGCCCGGTGCCGAGAGCGATCGCGCCGCCGGTGACGGCCAGAGCGACCAGCCCGATGATGACCTTGCGCGCCTTCATGTATTGCTCCTCTTCGTCTGGCTTCCACCGCCGATGACTACGGGTGACGGAGGCCGAAGAGTTCACCGCTCAGGAAAGAAAGTTTAGAGACGGAGTGACTCCGGAGCGTGAAGGCGGAGCATGGTCGCGCCGACATCCCGGGGGATCCGCCGGCTGGTGGCGAGCGAGCCGACCACCATCACCGCGAACGCCAGCGGCACCGTCCAGGCGGCCGGCTGCCCGATCAGCTGCGCCGGCCAGCCGGTCAGCGGCGGGCCGAGCACGGTGACCAGCACGGCGGCCATCGCGGCGCCGCCACCGGCCAGCACGCCCGCGGCGGCGCCGACGTCGGTCAGCCCGCGCCACCAGATGCCCAGCACCAGCAGGGGGCAGAAGCTGGACGCGGCCACCGCGAAGGCCAGCCCGACCACCCGGGACACGTCCATGGTGGCGACCGAGACGGCCAGCACGATCGGCAGGGCGGCGGCCAGCACCGTGGCCACCCGGAAGTCGCGGACCGAACCGCCCCGCTCGGCCCGCAGCACGTCGGTGAAGACCACCCCGGCCACGCTGGTCAGGATGCCCGACGAGGTGGACAGGAACGCCGCCAGCGCGCCCGCCGCGACCAGCGCGCCGAGCAGCCGGCCCAGGTGGCCGCCGCCGAGCGCCGCCTCGGGCAGCACCAGCACGACCGCGTCGGTCTGCCCGGTCATCAGCAGATGGGGCGCCCAGATCCGGCCGAGCACGCCGTACAGCGTCGGGAACAGATAGAACAGCCCGACCAGGCCGAGCACGACCAGCGTGGTCCGCCGGGCGCTGGCGCCGTCCGGGTTGGTGTAGAAGCGGACCAGCACATGGGGCAGCCCCATGGTGCCCAGGAACGTGGCCAGGATCAGCGAGTACGTCGCGAACAGGCTCCCGTCGCCGCCCGGCAGCAGCCAGTCCGGGCCGCGCCGGTCGTCGACCGTGCTCACGTCGGGCACCGGCGCCCCGGCCGGATAGGTGCGTTCGGCGCCCGCCTCGACCTCGTCCACTGTCCCGTCCGGCAGGGTCAGCCGGGCCGCGTCGTCGAAGGTCACGGTGGTGGTCACCGGGAAGACCGGCCCGCTGGGTGGGTCGATCGCCGGTCGCCCGGCCGCCTGCCATTGCAGGGCCAGGAAGATGACGGGTACGGCCAGAGCCGTCAGCTTGAGCCAGTACTGGAACGCCTGCACGAAGGTGATCGCCCGCATCCCGCCCAGCGCCACGTTCGCGGTGACCACCAGACCCACGAGCAGGGCGCCCCACGCGTACGAGCCCCCGGCCACCGTGGTGAACGTCAGCCCGGCGCCCTGCAGCTGGGGCACCAGGTAGAGGCAGCCGATGAAGATCACGAAGATGGTGGCCAGCCGGCGCAGCAGCGGCGACCGCAGGCGTACCTCGCAGAAGTCGGGCAGCGTGAAGGCGCCCGAGCGACGCAGCGGCGCGGCCACGAAGAGCAGCAGCGCGAGGTAGCCGGCGGCGAACCCGACCGGATACCAGAGCACGTCCACGCCGTACCGCAGAATCAGGCCGGCGACCCCGAGGAAGCTCGCCGCCGACAGGTATTCGCCGCTGATCGCGGCCGCGTTCCAGGCGGGGCTCACCGAGCGGGAGGCGACCAGGAAGTCCGAGGTGGTCCGGGCGAAACGCAGGCCGTACGCGCCGATCGCCACGGTCGCCAAGATCACGACGGCCAGGCTGGGTACGACGTAAGGGTTCACTCCGGCCGCCTGATCACGGCCGTGAAGTCCTGTTCGTTCCGCTCCGCCCAGCGCACGTAGACCCAACCGACCGCGAACAGGAACGGGAACGACAGCACCCCGAGCAGCAGCCACGGAAGGTTGACGCCGAGGATCCGGATCGAGCCGACCGCCGGGGCGACCGCGAACAGCAGCGGCAGCGCCCCCAGCCCGGTCACCACCACCAGGGCCATCCGCAGGGCCAGCGCCAGCTGGGCCCGGACCAGGCCGCGGACCAGCGCCTCGCCGACCGGCGTCTGCTCGGCCAGGTCGGCGCGCGCCGGATCGGCGGCGGTCCGACGCCCGGCGACCTCGCCGAGCACCACCCGGACCCGCCGGCCCTCCTCATTCGCGCCGCTCATGCCCGGGAGTCTTATGGGCTCCCGGGCAATGTCAAGCGAACCTACCCGTACGGACCTGCAGCCGGGCACCCGGAGGGAAACGCGATCGGGTCGGTGGCGAGCAGCCGCCGCGCCTCGGACTCGCCGTAGCTCCAGGTGCTCCAGGAGGTGTCGCCTTCCTTCAGCCGCTGCTGGATGAAGAAGAGCGTGCAGTCGCGCATCTTCCCGTCGAGCCGGTTGAGCGCGGGCACCGCGTCCGGCGACAGCGTCCCGAGGTATTCGCTGTCGATCCGGCCGGTCCGCTCGTACCGGGCCACGCCGCTGTCGGCGACCATCCGGTCCGGGTTGGCGATGGCCAGGCCCAGCAGGGTCAGCACGCCGGCCGCGATCGCCACCCGGGGCAGCCACGCCGCCCGCAGCCGGAGGCCGGCCGCCAGCACCAGCACGAAGACCAGGCCCAGCCAGGCCTCGCAGAGAAAGACCAGCAGGCGCAGGCGGGTCAGGCCGTACGTGTCGGCGTAGACGGTCATCCGGTGCAGCGCCGACGCCACGATCACCAGGGTCAGCACGGACAGCGCGCCCATGATGCCGCGGATCAGCATGCGGTCGAGCGGGTGGTCGCGGGGCGCCCAGCGGGCGGCGACACCGAGGACGGCCAGCGTCAGCCCGGTCACGATCAGCAGCTGCCAGAAACCGCCGCGGGCGTACTCGGCATAGGTCAGCCCCTCGGTGTCCAGCACGTGCGCGCTCCCTCCGAAGAGGACGGTGAGCTGCACGGCGACGAAGCCGAGGAACAGCAGTGCGAGCAGGCCCAGGGGTACGGCCCACTCCCAGCGATTCACCTTCCGCGCCGGTCCACCGTCCACAGTGGCAAGATCCGGCGGCGTGGCCCGCAGGTAGGCGGCGCCACCGAGCACGCCGCCGGCCACCACGAAGACGAAGACGGCCCGGAAGGTCGTACCGCCGTTGATCTCCGGAACCAGCGACTCCAGCAACCGCGCGAACGTGGCGTCGGCCGAGGCGAACAGCGCCCCGAACAGCAGGAGCAGGAACACACTGGTGATCACGGTCGCGGCGACCCGCATGCCGGAGCCCCCCGCGGCCCGGCGGCGGATCGAGGCCAGGCCGCGAGTCACCCACGGCAGCGCCCGGAACGGCGCCCCGAGAAACATCAGGTAGCCCATCGCCACCGCGCGGAACGACCGCCCGTTGCTCAGCGCCAGCGCGCTGGTCACCAGCGCGGTCAACGCGGCCAGCGCGAACAGCCACGGCGCGGACCGCAGCGTGCCGACACCCAGCAGGGCGACCGTGGCGGCGGCCCAGGCGTACCGGGCCGGATCGGCGGCGCGGCGGCGGACGGTCAGATCGGGCCAGGGCACCGTGGTGCCCGGCGCGGGCAGGCGCCGGATCCCGGCCAGGGCCGCGGTTCCGGCGACGCCGGCGACCAGCCAGCCGAGCCCGCCGTCGGTGATGCTGACCGAGGCCACCAGGGCGGCCAGGATCAGCACACCGGCCGTGGCCGGCGTGGCCGGACGGCCGGGACCCGGCCAGACGCCGCGGCCGAACATCCCGGTCCGCTGCCACGGCCCGGACACCAGCGCGATCACGGCCGGCGCCTGCTTCGGCACGCCGGCCGGCCGGTCCGGTCGATCGGGCTGGTCCGGCCGCGGCTGTCCGGCCGGCGGCGTCCACGGCTGCGGCGTCCGGGCCGGCGCCTTCGGTTCGGTTGTCACGTCTAGCTCATCTCCTCGGTCCTGAGTGCGGTGCCCCTGACGTGCCGTTCTCCGGTCCTTTGCTCTGCGCACCTATAGGCAACACTGGTCGTGCGCCTAGTGGTCGTGGTGTCTGCTCTGCGCACCTATGCGTACGTCTGGTCGTGCGCCTACTGGTCGTGGCGTCTGCTCTGCGCACCTATACGCACCACCCGGCGGTCAGGCGGAGGTCGTGGCCAAGGGCAGGGTGACGTGCACCTGGCAGCCCGGCGCCCCGGCCGGCGCCGGTTCGGCGATCGCGATCGTGCCCCGGTGCAGCTGGACCACCCAGCGGGCGATGGCCAGGCCCAGCCCGGTCCCGCCGCCGGTCGCCCGCTCGCCCCGGGTGAAGCGTTCGAACAGCCGCTCGCGGTCGGCCGCCGGGATGCCGTCGCCGTCGTCGGCGACCACGATCAGCAGGTGGTCGCCCTGCTGCTCGGCGGTGACCCGGACGGTGCCGCCGGCCGGGCTGTGCCGGGTCGCGTTGTCCAGCAGGTTGGCGAAGACCTGGTGCAGGCGGCCGCGGTCGCCGGGCAGCACCACGTCGGCCGCGTCGAGCGAGAACGTGACGTCGTGGCCGGCGCCCTCGGCGGTCACCGCGGCCTCGCGGATCACGTCGTCGAGGAACGGGCGTACCCGGATCGGGGCCTTGTCGAGGGTCAGCACGCCGGCGTCGACCCGGGACAGGTCGAGCAGCTCGGCGACCAGCCGGCCGAGGCGCTCGGTCTGGGCCAGGGCGGTCTTCATCACGTGCGGCTCGGCCTCGGCCACACCGTCCACGATGTTCTCCAGAACGGCCTGAAGAGCGGTGATCGGCGTACGCAACTCGTGCGAGACGTTGGCGATCAGCTCGCGCCGTTGCCGGTCGGCCGCCGCCAGGTCGGCCGCCATCATGTTGAACGCCACGGCCAGCTGGCCCACCTCGTCGCGGGAGGTGGCCCGGACCCGGCGGGTGTAGTCGCCCTGGGCCATCGCCTTGGCGGCCGCGGTCATCTCGCGCAAGGGCGAGGTGAGCCCGCGGGCCAGCAGCTGGAGGGCGCCGAGCGCGACGACGAAGGCGGTGACCGTGGTCCAGGGCGGCAGCCAGCCGATCCCGATGCGGAAGTAGGTCATGGCGGCGAGCAACGCGCCGAGCAGGATCAGCCCGATCTTGATCTTGATGGACCGGACCGGGTCGAGTGGGCGCGGCAGGGCCAGGTGGCGGAAGCTCAGCATCGCGGGGCCTCCAGCGCGTACCCGACGCCGTGCACCGTGCGGATCAGGTCGGCGCCCAGCTTGCGCCGCAGGCCCTTGATGTGGCTGTCCACGGTGCGGGTGCCGGAGGCGTCGGCCCAGCCCCAGACCTCGGCCAGCAGCCGTTCCCGGGGCAGCACCGCCCGCGGCCGCTCGGCCAGGTGGAGCAGCAGGTCGAACTCGGTCGGGGTGAGCTGAGCCTCGACCCCCGACCGGAGCACCCGGCGCTCGGCCCGGTTGATCTCGAGGTCGCCCACCCGGAGGAAGTCCTGGCCGGGGTCGACGGCGGCGGTTTTGGTGGCCCGCCGGACCAGGGCGTGCACCCGGGCGGCCAGCTCACGCATCGAGAACGGCTTGGTCAGGTAGTCGTCGGCGCCGACCGCGAGGCCGACCAGCATGTCGTTTTCGTCGTCGCGGGCGGTCAGCATGAGGATCGGCACCGGGCGCTCGGCCTGGAGCCGGCGGCACACCTCGAGGCCGTCGAAGCCGGGCAGCATGACGTCGAGCACGACCGCGTCCGGCGGCGTCCGGCGGGCGGCGGCCACCGCGGCCGGGCCGTCGCCGGCCAGTTCGACCACGAAACCCTCGGCGCGGAGCCGGGCCGCGACGGACTCGGCGATGGTCGGCTCGTCCTCGACCACGAGGACGCGCCGTTCGATGGCTGCGTTCACAACCCCATCTCCTATCTGACGAGCCGGGTCGGCGTCCCCCGTGAAGCGCCGATCTGGCCCACATCGGGGACCCTAACGAGCCCGCGTGCACGAGAAGGGGGCGGTTTGTGAAGGATCTGTGCAGATCCACCTGCCCTGTGGATAACTGTGTGGATAACGCGCCACGCCTGTGGACAACGCTGTGGATTCAGCGGGTCCAGTCGTGTTTGGCCGCGCGGATCAGCCGGTCCTTGAGCTCGCGGGTGTGCCGGCGGCTGACCGGCAGCTCGGCGCCGTCCACCGCGACCACGTAGCCCGACTGGGTCAGCCGCAGCTCGGAGACCAGGCGCAACTGCACCAGGTAGCTGCGGTGGATCCGGACGAACCCGGCGTCGGCCCAGCGGTCGGCCAGCGTGGCCAGCGAGACCCGGACCAGGTGCGAGGCGTCCGTGGTGTGCAGCCGGGCGTAGTCGCCCTGGGCCTCCACCCAGCGCACCGACGACCGGGGCAGCATCCGGGTGGTGCCGGCCAGCTCGACCGGGATGGCCGGTTCTTCCTCACGCTTGGTGGCCGGGGCCGGGGTGGCGCGCAGGCCGGCCACCCGGCGCAGCGACTCGGCCAGCCGCTCGGCCCGCACCGGTTTGCGGACGTAGTCGGTGACGCCCAGGTCGAAGGCGTCGACCGCGCCGTCGTCGTACGCGGTCACGAAGACGATGGCCGGCGGGTGCGCGAACCGGCGCAGGATCCGGGCCAGCTCCATGCCGTCCAGGCCGGGCATCCGGATGTCCAGGAAGACCGCGTCGACCTCGGTGTCGCGGAGCACGCGCAGCGCCTCGGTGGCGTCACCGGCCCGGTGCACGTGTGCAACCCGGTCGTCGGCGTTCAGCAGGTAGGCGAGCTCGTCCAGGGCCGGCGGCTCATCGTCGACCGCCAAGACCACCAACGCCGTGCTCACGCGCGTACCCCCGGATGGAATTTAGGCACTCGCATGCTCACCTTGGTCCCCTCGCCCGGGGCGGTCTCCACCACCAGCCCGAAGTGGTCGCCGAACACGCTGCGCAGCCGCTCGTCGACGTTCGTCAGGCCGACATGCTGGCCGTCGTCGGTCTCCGGCCGGCCCGGCGCGAACACCTCGGGATCCATGCCGACCCCGTCGTCCTCGACCGTGATGTGGCATTCGGCGCCCGCGTCGCGCGCCTCGATGCTCACCATACCGACGCCGGGCTTCCGGGACAGACCGTGCCGTACGGCGTTCTCCACCAGCGGCTGCAGGCACAGGAACGGCAGGCTGACCGGCAGCACCTCGGGCGCGATCTGCAGCCGCACCTGGAGCCGGTCGCCGAACCGGGCGCGCTCGATGGTCAGGTAGCGGTCGATCGAGCGCAGCTCCTCGGCCAGCGTGGTGAAGTCGCCGTGGGCGCGGAACGAGTAGCGGGTGAACTCGGCGAACTCCAGGATCAGCTCGCGGGCCCGCTCCGGGTCGGTGCGGACGAAGGATGCGATCGCGGTCAGCGCGTTGTAGATGAAGTGTGGGCTGATCTGGGCCCGGAGCGCCCGCACCTCGGCCCGGGCCAGCCGTTCCCGGGACGAGTCGAGCTCGGCCAGCGCCAGCTGCGACCCGGCCCAGCGCGCCGCCTCCTGGGTGGCCTGCACCAGCCCGGGCGCCGGTTGATCGTCGGCGATGGCCACCAGCGCCGCCGTGGCCAGCCCGTCCGCCCCGGTCAGCGGCACCACGACGGCCCCGCGCACAACACAGTCCATCCGATCACACGGCAGATCAGAGCCATTGAGTACGACGGGCCGGCTCGCCTGCACGGCCCGCTGCCCCGCCGCCGCGAACTGGCCGGCGTGGTGGCTGCCGCGCCCGTCGAAGGCCAGGCAGCGGTCGGCCTCGGCGATGGTCAGCCCGACCGCCCCGACCAGCGTGCGCAGGTGGCGGACGGCCTTGCCGGCCGAGCTCGGGGTGAGCCCGCCCCGCAACGGCTCGGCGGCCTGGGCCGCGGTGTGCAGCACGTCGTAGGTGGCCCGCTGCATGGCCGTGGCGATCCGGCGCCGGCCGCGCAGGCGCAGCACCGCGACGACCGCCCCGGCGAGCGCGGCCACCGCGGCCAGCACCGCCAGCACGGTCGGAAGATCGGGCCTCACCCGCGGCATCCTGCCATGCCCGGGTCGGGGCGACGCGTGGCCGAGGGCCTGTCCTGCCGATCAGCAGGACAGACCCTAGTAGGCGCCCTTGCGCTTGAGGACGACCCAGATGGTGCGCCAGAGGATGCCAAGGTCGTAGGTCAGTGACCAGTTGTCGACGTAGTACAGATCGAGCCGGACCGCCTCGTCCCAGGAGAGGTCGGAGCGGCCGCTGACCTGCCACAGGCCGGTGATGCCGGGGCGGACCAGCAGGCGGCGGCGGACGTCGCCCAGGTAGTCGCCGTCGTCGGCGGGCAGCGGGCGCGGGCCGACCAGCGACATCTCGCCCCGGAGCACGTTGATCAGCTGCGGCAGCTCGTCCAGCGAACTGCCCCGCAGCTTCTGGCCGAAGGAGAAGATCCGCGGGTCGTTCTTCATCTTGAAGAGCATCCCGTCGGAGTCGTTCAGCTCCTCCAGCGTGGCCTTGCGCTCCTCGGCGTCCACGTACATGGTCCGGAACTTCCAGACCCGGAAGGTACGGCCCTCGTGGCCGACCCGGGGCTGCCGGAAGAACACCGGGCCGGGGTCGGAGAGCCGGATGCCGATCGCGATCAGCAGCAGCAGCGGGCTGAGCGCGACCAGGCCGAGGAAGGCGGCGACCCGGTCGAGCAGGTTCTTGGCCAGCCAGGCCGGCCCGGAGAGGGTCGGCTCCTCGACATGCAGCAGGGGCAGGCCCTCGATCGGGCGGATGTGCACACGCGGGCCGGCGATGTCGGTGAGCTGGGGCGCGACCACCAGGTCGACGCCGGTGCCCTCGAGCTGCCAGGCCAGCCGGCGCAGCTCGCCCGGTTCGGCGCTGGCCGAGCCGCAGACCGCGATGGTGTCGGCCCCGACCTCGCGGACGAGGGACAGGACGTCGCGCCCGGCGTACACCGGGACCGGGGTTTCGATGCCCCGGACCGAGGCCAGGCCGTCGGTGATGTGGATCGCCACCGGGATCAGACCGGCGGCCGGGCTGCGGGTCACCGCGGTGTAGACCTCGAGCGCCTCGGGCAGCGTGCCGACCAGGACCATCCGGTGGGCGCCGTGCCCGGTGCGGCGGCGGGCGAAGTGCAGGACCTGCCGGGCGAAGTAGCGGCCGAGCAGGATGAACACCAGGGCGCCGCCGGAGACCAGCGCGACCGTTCCCCGGGACAGCGAGACCTTGTTGGCGAACGCGGCCACGGAGACGCTGGCCACGATCACCACGAACGAGCGGAAGACCCGCTTGAACTCCTCGCTGCCCAGGCCCAGATAGCGCCGGTCGTAGCTGCCGCCGCTCCAGAGCACGAACACCCAGGCCACCGGCAGGGCGCCGTACGCCATCGCGGTGAAGATCTCGGGCTGGTTCTGGAAACCGGCGTTGGCCTGCTCCAGCGTCGAGGTGGCGATGTAACTGGCCAGCACGGCGGACAGGAAGTCGAGGACGATCAGAACCGCGGTGTACGGCCGGTGCCAACGGGAGACCCGGCGGTGACTGCGGGTCCACGCGCTTCGGGGTACGCCGTTGCTCGGCGGTGGTTCCTGCCACTCGAAGCTGTCGTACGGCATGTTGCTCCGGCTGTTACTGGTCGCCGGTCGCGAGAGGCTCGTGGTCACCTCGCCTACGTCCTCCCGCATTCCGACCGCCCGACGTTATTACGCACTGCCACGGCCAATGGTCACCGACGATGACTGCCGGTCTGCTTCGCGCCGTGGGCGAAGCGTGGGACCGGGCCACTATACCGATGGATCGGGGCGGGAGAAGCGGACGTTACGCCCGCAATGCCTCTCTACACCCCGCGTTACCTGATCAACTTGGAAAGCCGCCGGTCGGCAAGGGGTTTGCCGCCGGTCTGACAGGTCGGGCAGTACTGCAGGCTCTTGTCGGCGAAGGAGACCTCACGCACGGTGTCGCCGCAGACCGGACAGGGCAGTCCGGTGCGGGCGTGCACCCGCATGCCGGCCCGCTTCTCGCCCTTGAGCTCGGCCGCCTTCATGCCGACCGACCGGGCCACCGCGTCGGTCTCCACCTGGCGTGTCGCCTCGTAGAGCGCGGTCATCTGCTCCTCGGTGAGCTTCCCGGTCAGCGCGAAGGGCGAGATCTTGGCGGTGTGCAGGATCTCGTCGGAGTACGCGTTGCCGATGCCGGCCAGCACCTCCTGGTCGGTCAGCACGCCCTTGACCTGCCCGTTCCGGCCGCAGATCCGCTCGGCGAACTCGTCCCGCGTGACGGCCAGCGCGTCGGGGCCGAGTCGCGCCACGCCCGGCACCTCGCCCGGGTCGCGTACCAGATAGGCGGCCAGGGACTTCTGGGTGCCGGCCTCGGTCAGATCAAACCCGGACCCGTCGTCCAGCCGTACGCGCACCGCGATCGGCCCGCTGCCCGGTTTGAGCGGCGTGGCCGATTTGAAGGCCTCCCGATAGTGCAGCCAGCCCGCCCGGGCCAGGTGCACGACCAGGTGGATCTGGTCCTTCTCCTCGCGGGGGCCGAGCCCGATGTCGAGGAACTTGCCGTGTCGCCCGGCGCTGGTGACCTCGAGGCCGGCGATGGCGGTGGGTGGCGGGTCGAAGGTCTTCAGCGCGCTGAAGGAGGACACCTCGAACCGTTCGACCGTGTGGCCGACCGCGCGCTCTCGCAGGTACGCACCGAGCGCCTCGACCTCGGGAAGTTCTGGCACAAGCTCCACGGTAGCCTCCCTGAGCGTGAAGGTCGTGGTTGCGCACAACCGTTATCGCGAGGCGATGCCCTCCGGGGAGAACGTCATCGTGGACACCGAGATCGCCCAGCTGGGAGCGGCCGGTGTCGACGTGGTGCCGTTCCAGCGCAGCTCGGACGACATCGGCGAGCTGCCGCTGGTCCAGAAGGCGCTGCTGCCGCTGTCGCCGATCTACGGCTTCTCGTCGCAGCGTGACCTGGCGGCGCTGCTGGCGGCGGAGCGGCCGGACGTCGTGCACCTGCACAACCCGTACCCGTTGATCTCGCCCTGGATCGTGCGAACGGCGCACAAGCACGGGGTGCCGGTGGTGCAGACCGTGCACAACTATCGGCAGGTGTGCTCGCCGGGGCTGTACTTCCGGGACGGGCACAACTGTTACGAATGCCGCGGCAAGCTGATCGGCTATCCCGCGGTCGTGCACAAGTGCTACCGCGGGTCGAGCGCGCAGAGCGCCCTGATGGCGACCACGCTCGCGGTCCATCGGCCGACGTGGCGCTCGGTCGACCGGTTCATCGCGCTGACCGACAGGATCGCCGAGCATCTGTCCTCGTACGGCATCCCCGACGACCGCATCGTGATCAAGCCCAACGGCCTGCCCGACCCGGGTACGCCGGCCCCGCTGGGTGACGGCTTCCTGTACGCCGCTCGGCTGTCCCCCGAGAAGGGACTGGCGCTGCTGCTGGACGCGTGGCAGCGGCATCCGGACGGGTCGCTGGGCATGCTGCGGATCGCCGGTGACGGTGAGTTGCGCCCGCTGGCCGAGGCCGCGGCGGCGTCCCGGTCGGACGTCGAGTACCTCGGGGTGCTGGACCGGGCCGGGATGGCCGCGGCACGGCGGGCCGCGTCGGTGGCGGTCGTCGTCCCGACCTGGGAAGACGTGCTGCCGACGGTCGTCCTGGAGGCGATCTCGCACGGGCGGCCGGTGCTGGGCACGGCGGTCGGCGGGATCCCGTACCTGCTGGGTGACGATGCCGGGTGGACGGTTCCACCGGACGCCGCGGCGCTGGCCGCGGCGCTGCCCACGGCTCGGGCCGGCGCCGGCGCACTGTCCGAATCGGCCAGAAAGCGGTGGGTGAGCCACTTTCATCCGGATGTGCTGACCGCTCGATTGATCGACGTCTACAACGACTTCACAGGAAAATCACATTCCTTGCCTAGGTAGATATCGATCCACTTGGGGAATGCTGGGTCGGGTGACGGAAACCCCCACCTCCAAGGTCAAGATCCCTCGCCGGAACCTGCTGCTCGGCGTCGGTGGTGGCGTCGTGCTCGCCGCCGCGGCCGGTGGCGCCGGCTACGCCATCGGACACGCCGGTGACGCCGAATCCACCCAGCCCGCCGCCGACCCGGTGGCGGCCCAGCCGAAGTACCGTTCGCGCCCCGATCTGCGCACCCTGCCGGACGTGACGATCACCGTCCCGGCCAACGCGACCGCACCCGGGTACATCTTCCTGACGCCGGCCTCCGGCGCCGGCCTGTGGGGACCGCTGATCGTCGACGACAAGGGCTCGCCGGTCTGGTTCCGCAAGGTCCCCGACCCGGCCACCGTCGCCATCGACTTCAAGGTCCAGCAGTACCGCAACAAGCCGGTCCTGACCTGGTGGGAGGGCACCATCGGCGGTACCGGCGGCCAGGGTGTCGGCCAGGGCGAGTTCGTCATCGCCGACGAGAACTACCGCGAGATCACCCGGGTCCGCGCGGCCGGCACCGAGCAGGCCGACCAGCACGACTTCGTGATCACCCCGCGCAACACCGCGCTGTTCTGGGTGTACGACCCGATCCCGATGGACCTGACGGCCATGGGCGGCCCGGCCGACGGCGTGCTGCACGACGGCGTCATCCAGGAGATCGACATCGCCACCGGCAAGCGCCTCTTCGAGTGGCGCGCCCGCGACCACGTCGACCTGGACGAGTCCCACGCCCCGCTGCCCCAGGGCGACTCGGCCCACCTGCCCTGGGACTACTTCCACCCCAACTCGGTCGGCCTGGACGCCGACGGTCACCTGATCATCTCGGCCCGGCACACCTGGACCTGCTACAAGATCAACAAGGAGACCGGCGAGGTGATCTGGCGCCTGGGCGGCAAGAAGAGCACCTTCATCATCGACGAGCAGACCAGGTTCTCCTGGCAGCACGACTTCCGTCGCCGCCGGGACGGCTCGTATGGCATGTTCGACAACGGCGCCGGCGTCACCAAGGAACGCCCCTACTCACGCGGCCTGATCCTCAAGCTGGACGAGGCGGCCAAGACCGCGACCTTCGTCCGCGAGTTCGTCCACCCCGACAAGATCTCCGCACCCACCCAGGGCAGCTTCCGCGAGCTGGCCGACGGCGGCAACTTCATCGGCTGGGGCCAGATGCCCCACTTCACCGAGTTCACCGCCGACGGCAAGGTGCGGCTCAACGGCCACCTCCCGCTCGACAACCAGTCCTACCGCGCCTACAAGGCCGAGTGGGCCGGCGCGCCCCTCGACCAGCCGGCCCTGGGCCTGTCCGTCGAGAACGGCGGCGTGACCGTCAGCGTCAGCTGGAACGGCAACACCAAGGTGGCCAAGTGGCGGGCCCGCTCGGGCAGCCAGCCCAAGGCGCTGACGGCCACCACGGCCGAGGTCGCCCGAACCGGTTTCGAGACCAGGCTGACCATTCAGGGCACCCCGGAATACGTGGTGGCCGACGCCCTGGACACCAACGGCAAGGTCCTGGGCACCAGCTCCGCCATTCCCGTCCGCGTCTGACCGAACGCCCGCCGAGTGTTTACTCTCTGCCTCAGGAAGGCGACTTCCGATCCCGCCTTGGGCCCCGCGCGAGCGGGGCCTTCGTGCGTCAGTCGGCGGTTCCGGCGGGGACCACCCACACGACCGGCTGGCCGGTGATGGCCGCGATCATGTCGAAGTCGCCGTCGTAATGCATCACGGTCGCGCCGTGGCGCTCGGCGGTCGCCGCGATCAGCAGGTCAGCCATGGAGAGGGCGCGATGGATCCCCTTACCCACGGCTTGGAGCTGGATGTCCGCCGCGCGGTCCCAGGTTTCGTCCGGCATCGCGAGCCAGTCGAAGCCGCGGAGGAGATACCGCGCCCGTTGAGCCTCTTCCGCGGTGCGGGCGCTGTGGACCACCTCGATCTCCACGGCGGTGCACACGGCCAGCAGCCCTCGATCGGAAAGCTCGTCGAGAACGGAAGCGACGGGCGGCTTCGGCCATCGAGCCATGGCCGACTTGTCCAGCAGGAAGCGGCGTTGTGTCACGTGGCGTCCGGAGCTCCGGTCAGATCGGGCAATCCGCCGGCCTTGAGCCAGTCGGCGAAATCACGCCTCTTCTCGCGGTTGACCAAGGCCTGAAGAGCCGCATTCACCGTTGCCCGCTTCGTCTTGGTGCCGAGGATCTCCGCTGCTTCGGAGAGCAGATCGTCGTCAACGTCGAGGATCGTTCGTGCCATCGTCTCGACCTCCTTCGCGAGAGTCCCGGCCGATGATATCAAAACTTCGATGAGTTGATATCAAGACTTCCGGCCCGAGATGATCACCGCCTGAGGGCCTCGCGGCCGGAGAAGGCGATGCTGGCGGCCAGGAACGCCCCGTTGACCAGGGTGAACAGCCCGACCAGCCAGATCGTCCACTGTGGCGCGACGGTGAGCACCGCCCCGGCCAGCGCCACCACGAACCCGTAGTCGCGGACCAGCTTCACCAGCCGCACCGGCATCGAGGTGCTGGGGACCATGCTGGCCGCGGACGGACCGGCCTGCATCACCGAGGTGACCAGGTTGACCATCCAGGTTCCGGCGAACGCCGCCAGGAGCCAGGCCGGCGTGGACGGCACCTGGGCCTCGGCCACCGAGGCCAGCGCGGCCACCAGCGCGATCTGCGCCGCCACGTCACAGAGCACATCGATGCGGGCGCCCGCCGCGCTGGTCTGGCCGGTCACCCGGGCCAGCTGGCCGTCGGAGCAGTCCAGCGCGTACGCGATCTGCCACCCGACCAGCGCGAGCAATCCGAACGGCCAGGCCCAGAAGCGCCCGTCGGCCACCGGCTCGGCCGTCGCCACCACCGCGACCGAGACCAGGCAGCCCAGCCCGAGGTTGGCCACCGTGAGCACGGTCGGCGCGATCCGATGCTTGTTCGCGAACACCGCGATGCGGGCGCCGACCTGCTGGGCGACCAGCTCGCTGAAGAGTCCTCCGCCGCGGTTGACCCGATAGAAGTCGGCCGCGGTCGGCTCAGCAGGCGGCGACGGCGGCGTCATACTCGGCCAGTTTCTCGGCGATCTCATGCGGCTTCATCTCGAGGTGTTCGAGGATGGTGTAGCGGTCCGGCCGGGTCCGCGGCGCGAACTCCACGACGCGCACGAACTGCTCCTCGTCAAGACCAACATCGGCCGGTGTACGCGGAAGCTGATGCCGGGACAGGCACGCGGACATCTCGGTGAAGCGGCGCGTGTCCCCGCGCAGGAACGTGCAGAACAGGGCGCCCAGCCCGGCCAGCTCGCCGTGGGACGCCGTGCCGGGGTAGAGCGCGTCGGTGGCGTGCATGATCTCGTGGCAGCCGCCACTGGACGGGCGGCTGCTCCCGCACACCGCCATGGCCAGCCCGCTGGAGATCAGCGCCTCGGCGAGGACGGTCAGGAACCCGTCGTCGTTCATGTCGCCGGGGTGCGTCAGGACCGCTTCCGCGCCCATCCGGGCGAGCGACGCCGCCAGGCCGTCGACCGGCTCGTTGCGGACCTGCCGGGCCAGCTCCCAGTCGGCCAGGGCGCTGATGTTGCTGATCACGTCGCCGATGCCGCCGCGGTTGACGCGTTCCGGGCCGTTCTCGACGAAGTCCAGGTCGACCACGACGGCGATCGGGATGTGTACGCCGTACGACCCCTTGATCCCGTCGTTGATCAGGCTGGCCACCGGGGACGCGACGCCGTCGTTGGCGAGGCTGGTGGCCACCGACACCATCGGGATGGCCCAGCGGGTGGCCGCGTACTTGGCGGTGTCGACCGTGGCGCCGCCGCCGATGCCGACCACCGCGTCGTAGTGCCGTGAACGCAGCTTCGCGGCCAGTTCGAGCGCGGCGTCGAGGGTGCCGCCGGAGGTGGTGTAGACGTCGGCCGCGCCCAGCTGCGGCCGGATCAGGTCGATGACCCGCTCGCCCAGCCCGGGCCCGACCACCACCGCCACGTCGCCGCCGGCCGAGATCCGCCCGTCGGACAGGATCCGGCCGAGGTTGGCCACGGCGCCCCGGCGCACCTCGATGTGCAGCGGCGCCTGGACCGTGCGTGCTAGTAGCGGCATGCGATCTCCCGCGCCTTGGCCAGGTCGTCGTGGTTGTCGACCTCGACCCAGGGCACGTCGCCGATCGCCGCCATCCGGATCTCGCCGCCTCGGTTCACGTACTCCTGGTACCCGTCCTCGTAGTAGAGATTCGGGTCGCGTTCCCAGGTCGTCCGGAGCGCGTCGGCCAGGTCGGCGGCCACCGAGGCCTCGATGACGGTCGCGCCGATGTACTCGCCGTGTGCCTCGGCCGGATCCATCAGTTTCGTGATCCTGGCCAACCGGCCATCCGGCGTGAACGTCGTCTTCATCTCCTCGTCACCCAGCTTCTTGAGGCTGTCGACGGCGAGCAGAATTTGGGGTCCACGGTTCGCCAGCAGGGTCTCCTCGACGCTGACCGGGTGCACGGTGTCGCCGTTGACCAGGAGCGCGCCCTGAGCGAAATGCTCACGGGCGAGCCACAGGGAGTAGGCGTTGTTCCACTCCTCGGCCTTGTCGTTGTGCACAAGGGTGAGGGTGACGCCGTACTTCTCCTCGAAAGTGGCTTTCCGCTGCTCGACGGCGGACGACTGGTAACCGACCACTACGGTTACGTCGTTGAGCCCAGCAGCGGCGAGGTTGCGCAGCGAGATGTCCATGATCGTCGTCTCGCCGTCGACCGGCACGAGTGCCTTGGGCAACGTGTCGGTGTAGGGGCGTAGCCGACGGCCGGCGCCGGCCGCCAGAATGAGACCGATCATGTGGGTCCTTCCGGGCAGAGGGGTGCCGTCCGAGAATAGCCGCGGCTCGTAAGCTTGTGAGCATGACCGCTGAGCAGCTGATCTCGTTCGCCCGTGGCGCCCCGTCCCTGGACATCATCGATGTGCAGGGCCTCAAGGACGCGGCTGCGCGCGCTTTCGACGCCGATCCGGCCGGCATGACCGCGTACGGCACCTCCGTCGGCTACGTTCCGCTGCGCAAGTGGATCGCCGAGAAGCACGGCGTCTCGCCCGACCAGGTGATCGTCACCAACGGCTCGCTCCAGGCCGACGCGTTCCTCTTCAACCACCTGGTGAAGCCGGGCGACGACGTGGTGGTGGAGAGCCCCACCTACGACCGCACCCTGCTGAGCCTGCAGAACCTGGGCGCCAAGGTGCACCAGGTGACGCTGGAGCCGGACGGCATCGACGTCGCCGAGCTGCGCGCGCTGCTGGAGTCCGGCGTACGCCCCAAGCTGGCGCACATCATCCCGAACTACCAGAACCCGGCCGGTGTCACGCTTTCCGCCGAAAAGCGCCGCGACCTGCTGGCTCTCGCCGCCCAGTACGAGTTCCTGATCTTCGAGGACGACCCGTACGTCGACATCCGCTTCCGCGGCGACGCCCTGCCGTCGATGCTGTCGCAGGACACCGGCAACGTGGTCGTGCACGCCTCCAGCTTCACCAAGACGGTCTGTCCGGGTGTCCGCGTCGGCTACCTGGTCGGCCCGGCGGCGCTGATCGACGCGATCGCCAAGAAGGCCACCAACCTCTACATCTCGCCCGGCATGGTGTCCGAGGCGATCGTGCACCAGTTCTGCGTCTCCGGTGACATCGACCGCTCGATCTCCACGGTCAGCAAGGCCCTCGGCGAGCGGGCCCGGGTCCTGGGCGAGGCGCTGCGCAAGCACATCCCCGGCGCCACCTTCGTCGAGCCGGACGGCGGCTACTTCCTCTGGGTCGACCTGCCCGACTCGGTCGATGTAGAGCTGCTGTTCCCGGCCGCGATGAAGAAGGGGGTGGCGATCGTGAAGGGCACCGACTTCTTCGTCGACGGCGGCCGGCACTCGATGCGGCTGGCGTTCTCGGCCGTGACGGTCGATCAGATCGAGGAGGGCGTACGCCGGATCGCGGTCGCGATGGAGGAACTGGCGGCCTGATACGTAAGTGTCGGGTTTCTGACACAGAGACGGTTTCCGCTGCGCGGCCGAAAAGGCAGACAATGCGCAGCGGACCTACCCCCCGCCCCGGCGGCGGGCGGGCCGACCGTGGCACTCCACCCCCTCCAGCCGCGGCCGGCCCGCCCGGCGCCACCACCTTGGGGAGGTCTTCATGAGCGAGAACAGCCTGAACCGCTCGCTGTCCCGCGCCTGGACGGCGCCGGTCCGAGCCATGAACCGCTTCCTCGGTACGTCCGACAGCCCGCGCCGCGCCCCGGCCCGCTCGGGCGAGTACGGCAGCTCGGTGATCGACTGCGGGCTCTACATCGACGGCAAGCGCGAGCCCGGCGAGTTCACCCCCGACGAGGCGCTGCGGGAGGCGTGCGAGCGGGACAACGCGTTCGTCTGGCTGGGTCTGCACGAGCCGTCCGAGGCCGAGATGATCGACATCGCACAGACGTACGGGCTGCACGAGCTGTCGGTCGAGGACGCCGTCAAGGCCGAGCAGCGGCCCAAGCTGGAGCAGTTCGGCGCGGTCCAGTTCCTGGTCCTGCGTACCGCCCGCTACGTGCCGCACAGCGAGCTGACCGAGACGTCCCAGGTGGTCGAGACCGGCCACATGATGATCTTCATCGGCGAGCGCTTCGTGATCACCGTCCGGCACGGCGACGCGTCCGAGCTCGCCCCGGTCCGCGCCAACCTCGAGACCGAACGTCCCCAGCTGCTCGAACAAGGGCCCTGGGCGGTCGCGTACGCCGTGACCGACCGCGTCGTCGACCTGTACGTCGAGGTGGCCGACCAGGTCGAGGTCGATCTCGACACGATCGAGGAGAGCGTGTTCTCGCGGGACAGCGGCTCCCGCATCCAGCACATCTACCAGATGAAGCGCGAGCTGGTGGAGTTCCGCCGGGCGGTGGTGCCGCTCCAGCGCCCGCTGGCCACCATCACCGCGCCCCAGAACCGCCTGGTGCCCAAGGAGATCCGGCGCTACTTCCGCGACGTTCAAGACCATCTGACGCGTACGGTCGAGCAGGTCTCCTCGTACGACGACCTGCTGAACTCGATCCTCCAGGCCCGCCTGGCCCAGGTGACCGTCGACCAGAACAACGACATGCGCAAGATCGCCGCCTGGGCCGGCATCTCGGCGGTATGGACCGCGATCGCCGGCGTCTACGGCATGAACTTCGCGCACATGCCCGAGACCCAGTGGCTCTACGGCTATCCGGTGATGCTGACGCTGATGGTGTCGATATCGGTGCTGCTCTACCGCGCTTTCCGCAAGAACGGCTGGCTGTAGCCCACCGGCGTGGGCGCCGCCCCCCATCGGCCCATCGATACTTCTAGAGTGTCGGGGTGCCGTCGCGTCAGGACCAGCTCCACTCGTACCAGTACTCGCTTCAGCGGGTGGTGGCGGCGCTGGTCACCCACGACCCCGACCCACACCGCTCGCCCCTGCGCCGGGCCGGCACCACCGCGCTCGTCAGCCTGGTGATCGCCGCCCTCGCGGTCGGCGCCGCCGCCATCTACGGCCTGCTCACCGGCAACACCACCGCCAACATGAAGGACGAGTCGGTGGTGTACATGGAGAAGGGGTCCGGCGCCCGGTATGTCTACCTGGCCTCGGACAACAGGCTCCACCCGGTGCTCAACTACGCCTCCGGCCTGCTGGTCGCCAACGCGCAGGCGCCGCGGATGGTGACCGCCTCGCGTGAGCGGCTGGCCTCGGTCCCGCTCGGCGACCCGCTCGGCATCCCCGACGCGCCCGACTCCCTGCCGGTCAAGAAAGACCTGGTCACCGGCGACTGGACGGTCTGTTCGGCGCCGCCCGCGGTCACCTCCGGCGCGACCCAGCCGCAGAGCACGCTGATCATCGGCGCGCGGGCCACCGGGGGCACCATCCTGGCCGCCCCCGACGCGCCCAGGGGCCTGCTGGCCCGTGACACGGCCAAGCCCAACCGCACCTATCTGCTCTTCGGCAACCGCCGCTTCCCGATCCCGGCCAGCCGCGAGACGGCCAGCCTGCGGGCGCTGGGCTGGAACGCGCAGCAGCCGTACCCGGTCTCGGCCGGCTTCATCAACGCCGTGCCGGTCGGCCCCGACCTCCAGGCGCCCCGGATCGACAACCTGGGCGCCCCGTCCGGCGTGGCCGGTTTCCGGATCGGCCAGCTGCTCACCGACGGCAAGCAGTGGTCGGTGGCGGTCGCCGACGGCGCCGCCGCGCTGACCGACGTGCAGGCCCGGCTGCTCCAGGCCGACCGGCAGATCCCGCCCGCGATCAACCTGGGCACCGCCTTCAACAACGTGCAGGGGTCCAAGCTGCGGCTGGCCGGGGGTGAGGGGTTGCCGGCCACCGTTCCCGAGCTGACCGAGCCGCGCGAGCGGGCCTGCATGACCCTGCCGGTCGGCAAGGAATCCCAGGCCGGGCTGCGGATCGACCCGACAGTCCCGACCGGCGCGCAGATGCGCGGCGCGTCGGCCGCGCCGGGTGGGGTGCAGGCCGATTTTGTGTACGTCCCTCGCGGCAAGGGCGCGCTGGTGGTGGCCGCGGCCTCGCCGAACGCGCCGGCCGGGACCGGAACGGTGAGCATCGTCACCGACACCGCGACCCGGTACCCGATCGCCGGCCGTGACCTGCTCGGCCGCCTCGGCTACGGCGGCGTGAACCCGCAGCAGGTGTCCTCGCAGATGATCGCGATGCTGCCGCAGGGCCCGTCGCTCGACGCGGCGAAGGCCCGCCAGGCCGTCACGACCGGGTGACGCACATGCGCATATGGGCTCAGAGACGTCTCCGAGCCCATATGCGCATCAATGCTGTTACCGGGGTTCAGAGCTCCTGCCGGGCGACCGTCGGGTTGTCCGCGATCGTCGACGGGGCGGTCTCGGACGCCGGCGGCAGCGGCTCGAACGCCGCGTCGTCAGCACCCTCGGGCTCGGTCGTGACCGGGCTCGGGTCGTACTCGTCCCACTGCGCCTGCTGACGCCGGCGCAGCACGTACGCGGTGCCGACACCGACGGCCGCGCCGATCAGCGCGATGCCGAACAGCTTGCTCTTCCGCCCGGAGCTCTGCTGGCGGCCGAGCACCTTGTTGGCCCGCTTCTCCAGCTTGCGCGCCTTCTTCTTGCTGACCTTGGCCTGCTTGCGCCCGGTCTTCGCGGTCTCCCGCTTGGCCTGCAGCACGTTGTCCGCGACGGCCGTAGCCAGCGGCGTGATCGTCGCGACCGCGCTGCCCCAGCCGCTGCTGGCGGCGTCACGGGCCTGGCTGACGGCCGGTTGTACGCGATCCCGCGCGGCGTTGAGCTTGGGGCCCACCGTCGAGCTGGTCTCCTGCGCGGCGATCGTGGCCGCCCGCTTGAAGTGATCCACGCTCTGGCCGAGCTCGTTCTTCAACTTCGCGCTACGCCGCTTCCGGCGCATGGTTGCGAACACCAGTGCCCACCTCCCTGTGGTCTCTCCCACGTCATCGTGCCCTGCCGGGTACCCCCGCGCTGCCGGAATCAGGCACATGGGGGAGGATCCGAACTGTTATTGAACTTGTCTCCGATGACGGGAGTACCCGTGGCAGAGAAGCTTTACGCCACCCTGCACACCAATCACGGCCCGATCCGAGTGCAGCTCTTCCCGGATCACGCGCCCGCCACGGTGCGGAACTTCGTCGAACTGGCCGAGGGCACCAAGGAGTGGACCGACCCGCGGACCGGTCAGAAGGGCAGCGGGCCGTACTACGACAACACCATCTCGCACCGGGTGATCGCCGGGTTCATGGTCCAGATGGGCGACCCGACCGGCACCGGTCGCGGCGGCCCGGGCTTCCAGTTCGCCGACGAGTTCCACCCCGACCTCCAGTTCGACCGGCCGTACATCCTGGCCATGGCGAACGCCGGACCGGGCACCAACGGCTCGCAGTTCTTCATCACGGTCGGACCGGCCCCGCACCTGAACCGCCGGCACACGATCTTCGGGTCCGTGGCCGACGACCAGAGCGCCAAGGTCGTCGACTCGATCGCCGCCACGCCGACCGGCCCGGGCGACCGCCCGCGTGAGGACGTCGTGATCCAGCGCGTCGAGATCGAGCGGGTCACCGAGTAATCAGGGACCGGCCTCCAGGTACCTTTGATTCATGAGTGAGTCTCCCGTGACGGTTCCGGTGTGCTATCGCCATCCGTCGAAGGAGACCTACATCAAGTGCACCCGCTGTGACCGGCCGATCTGCCCCGACTGCATGAACGAGGCGTCGGTCGGTCACCAGTGCCCCGAGTGTGTGGCCGAGGGCCGGAAGACCCAGCGGTCGGCCCGCACGGCGTTCGGCGGGTCGGTGGCCGGCCGCGTCGGCACGGTCACCCGCTGGCTGATCGGCATCAACGTCGCCGCGATGATCCTCTCGGTGGTCAGCGGCGGCATGGGCGCGCTGGCCGGCGGCGGCTGGGGCGGCCTGCTCGGCAACCAGACGCCGCTCACGCTGCGAGGCGGGGTGATCGCCCTCATCTCGTACGGTCCGGGCGGCGACGTGCACGGTGTCGCCGCCGGCGAGTGGTGGCGGCTGATCACCGCGATGTTCCTGCACTACGGCGTGCTCCACCTGCTGATGAACATGTACGCCCTGTGGATCCTGGGCCGCGAGCTCGAGGCGTCCCTGGGCCGGCTCCGCTACATCGGGCTCTACCTGCTGGCCGGCCTCGGCGGCAACGTGGCGTCGTACCTGTTCGACCCGCAGAGCATCTCGGTCGGCGCGTCCACCGCGGTGTTCGGCCTGATGGCCGCGATCTTCGTGATCCTCAAGCGACTCAACCGCAGCGTGGCGCCGATCGCCCCGGTCATCGTGATCAACCTGGTCTTCACCTTCGTGATCTCCAACGTGTCGGTCGCCGGGCACCTCGGCGGCCTGATCGTCGGCGCGCTGGCGGCCGGCGTCCTGGCCTACGCCCCGAAGCAGCGCCGCACCATGTTCCAGGCGATCGGCTGCGGCATCATCGTGGCCGTCCTGGTCGGCGCGGTGATCGTCCGGACGCTCGGCTACTACACCTAGGCCGCGTCCTCGTCCTGCTCCGCGGCCTTCGCGTTCTCGGCGCGTAGCTGCTCGAGCTCGGCCAGCACGTCATGCGGGTCGGCGCCCAGGTCGTGCAGGGAATAGAGATACAGCGCCTCCTCGGCGTCGATCTCCAGCATCTCGGTGGTGAGCCCGAGGCGTTCGCGGCGATCCAGGCGTACCCGATCGATCTGGGCCCAGGGCAACCAGCGACGGCGCGCGAACCCGTCGATCACCGTGACCCCCTCGGCATCCGCCGCCAGGCGGATCGGCGCCACCAGATCGCGCAGCGCCCACAGCGCCAGCCCGATGGTGACCGCGCCGGCCAGCACCCACTGAACCGCGTCGTCCCGGCCGAAGGCGGTGACCAGCACCACCACGGCAACCGCACCCAGGCCCTTCGTCACCGGCAGGACCGGCTTGATCCGCCACGGCTGTCCAGACATGTGCCCACTATGGCAGGCACGCGTAACGTCGACAGCATGCGCGATGCGGTGATCGTCGGTGCGGTCCGGACCCCGGTCGGCAAGCGGAACGGTGGCCTCTCCGGCATCCACCCGGTCGACCTGTCCGCCCACGTGCTGCGGGCCCTGGCCGAGCGGTCCGGGTTCGCGCCGGCCCAGGTCGACGACGTGATCTGGGGCACCGTGTCACAGACCGGCGAGCAGTCCTGGAACGTCGGCCGCAACGCGGTGCTGGCGGCCGGCTGGCCCGAGTCGGTGCCCGGCACCACGCTCGACCGGCAGTGCGGTTCCAGCCAGCAGGCGCTGCATTTCGCGGCCGCCACGGTGCTGTCCGGCCAGGCCGACCTGGTGGTGGCGGGCGGGGTCGAGTCGATGAGCCGGGTGCCGATGGGCTCGTCCGCGCAGGGCGCCGACCCGTACGGTCCGGCGATTCTCGCCCGATATGGGACCAATACCTTCAATCAGGGCGTCGGGGCCGAGATGATGGCGGCGCGGTGGGGCTTCTCGCGTACGCAGCTCGACGAGTACGCGCTGGCCAGCCACGCTAAGGCCGCCGCCGCGCAGGATGCCGGCGACTTCGAGCTGGAGATCGCCGACCTGCCCGACTGCGCCGAGGACGAGGGCATCCGCCGCGACACCACGCTGTCCGTCCTGGCCGGTCTGAAGACCCCGTTCCAGGCCGACGGCGTGGTCACGGCCGGTTCCGCGTCGCAGATCTCGGACGGCGCGGCGGCCCTCGCGGTCACCACGTCCCGCTGGGCGTCGGCGCACGGCCTGACCCCGCTCGCCCGGGTGCACACCGCGGTCCTCGCCGCCGCCGACCCGGTCATCATGCTGACCGCGCCCATCCCGGCCACCGCGAAGGCGCTGGCCAAGGCCGGGCTCAAGGTGGGCGACATCGGGGTGTACGAGGTGAATGAGGCGTTCGCCCCGGTACCCCTGGCGTGGCTGGCCGAAACCGGCGCCGAACCCGACCGGCTGAACCCGCGCGGCGGGGCGATCGCCCTGGGTCACCCGCTCGGGGCATCCGGGGCGCGCCTGATGACCACCATGCTTCACCACATGCGGGCCCGTGACCTGCGGTTCGGCCTCCAGGTGATGTGCGAGGGCGGCGGAATGGCCAACGCCACCATCGTCGAGTTGTTGTAATCCGATATTCACGGCGTCGTGGCCGATGCCTAGCCGTTCGGCCACCGTTAGTAGCCGTATGGACGTCTTCTCCCGTACGTTCCTCCCGGCGGCCGCCGAGGCCGGCATCCCCCTCCCCACCGTGAGCCGGCACCTGCCGGTCTTCCGCCGGTGCGTCGACGCCGACGACTCCACGGTGCTGGTGACCCGGGTCCGCCCGGCCTCCCACCTCGGCGGCGACTTCCTGCTGCTGCTCACCACCCGGCGCCTGGTCGTCACCCGTGAGACGAAGGTGCTGCACCGCCTCCAGCTGCACCTGAACGCCAACCTCCGGCACCTCAGCCACGTCACGTGGTGCACCGACCCCCGCGACTCGACGATGGAGATGTGCGCGACCGCGGTCGACGGGGTGCGCGAGTGTTTCCGCATGCGCGTGGACGACCCCGGCCACCGCGAGACCCTGCTGAAGAGCGTCTTCACCGACCGCCGCCGCAACGTCTCCCTGGCCGCCTGATCTCTTCAGTAACGTTCATGGCGTGGAGAACGCCGCGCAGACCCTGCACCGCCTGACGTCGTACGAGCCCGGTCGAGAGTGGACCGACCCGATCGCCGACCCGCGCATCGTCCAGGACTTCTCGCCCAACGACTTCTCCCGGCTGCCATGGTTCTTCAAGCGCTTCTCCCCCGAGCTGCCGCGCCTCCCGCTGCCGCCGTCCCTGCCGCCGACGTCATCGCCGGCCCTCGACGTCCTGGCCGGCGTCCCCGCTCCCGCCCTGCCCCTCGACCTGGCACAACTCGGCCGGATCCTCTTCCTGGCCGCCGGCGTGGTCCGGACCACGGAACGCCCGCCGCACGGCACCTGGTACTTCCGGGCGGCCGGCTCGGCCGGGGCGCGGTTCCCCCTGGAGCTCTACGTCGCGGTACCCGCCGGCTCAGGCTCCCTGCCCCCCGGCGTCCACTGGTACGACCCCGCCGCACACGCCCTGGTCACCGTGGGCCCGCCACCGACCGGCGACGCCCCCGCGATCATCACCACCGGCGTCCCGTGGCGAACGGGTTGGCGCTACCGCGAACGCGGCTACCGCCACGTCTACTGGGACGCCGGCACGATGCTGTCCCAGCTGTTGACCGCCGCGGCGGCCGCCGGCCTTCCCGCCGACCTGTACACGAAGTTCGCCGACCACACGGTGGCGTCGCTGGTGGGCGCCGACGGGGTGCACGAGTGGCCGGTCGCGGTCGTCGCCCTGGGCGGCGCGCCCGCCCTGATCCCCGGCGCCCCCGCCGCGCCCGGCGACGTCGACGCCGCCCCCATGGAGTTCCCCCTGGTTACTGCCACTCAGCACGCCGGCGACGACCTGGTCCTGGGCGCCCCCTGGCCCTCTCCTTCGCCGTCACCTGTGCCGTCGACCGATTCCCGCACGATCGACGAAATCATCCTGGCCCGGGGTTCCACCCGCCGCATGAACCCGTCGTCCGGCGTCCCGCTGACCACCCTGACCACGTCGATGCAGCTGGCCCTGCGGGGCATCAACGTCCCCCATTTCGTGGCCGCGCATGCCGTCGACGACCTGGCGCCGGCCCTGTACCGCTGGCCCGACCTGTCCACACCCATCCGCTCAGGCAGCCAGCGCGACGATCTCTACCGCATAGCGTTGGATCAGGGCCTGGCCCGCGACGCCGCCTTCGTGGCGATCGCCGCCGCCGACCTCACCCAGCTGGGGCCGCATTCCTACCGAGAGGCCCAGTTGGCGTCCGGCCTGGTCGAGGGCCGCCTACACCTCCTGGCGTACGCCCTGGGCGCCGGCGCCTCCGGAATGACCTTCATGGACAGCGAGATCCCCACGTATCTGGCCGCGCCCCTCGAGGCCCTCATCTTCACCTGCGTGGGAATCCCCGACTACAAGCCTTCGGTCGGCGGCACGCCTGGCGCGCCCGTCGAAGTGCGCCGAGTAGCCCCGCGGGACTAACTCTCCACCCTGGCGGGGATGGCCGGGCTTCAGCCGTGGTTCCACATCCGTAAGCACGCCGGCGTCCTTCTCCTGCTGGCGTCGTTCCTGCTGGCGTCGTTCATGCTGGTCGAGGCGGGCGCGGCGCGGGCCGCTGGTTCCCTGGACGGCCGCGACGAGAAGAGCTGGCTTCTCTGAAGCAGGCAGGTTTCCGCAGCGAAGACCTAATTCAGCAGGGGTGGCTGCGATGGTCGGCGAACGACAATGCGTTCTGCGTCGACAACGGATTCCTCGAGCCGAAGTCTGAGGTCCGCACGTTGCCTGCTAGACCCTGCTTGAATCGATGTTCAACTGCTGCTCGGCAATCGGAGTGGAAGACTCACAGAACTCGCAAGGACCGGTTCTATGACTTCGTCTTGCTGATCGCGAAGGACTATTTGCAACATTCGGCGCCGCGACAGGTGGTCCTGGCAGTCGTCGGACCACCTATCGCGGCAGGGATCAGATTCACTTGGCGAGCCGACGCGACCATGCCGCCGGGCCCTGTCTCAGGCCGTGGTCTGGCGGTGGCGGCGGTACTGCAGGACCAGGGCGACCGCGACGCCGATGGTGACGACGCCGATGATGACGCTGACGACCGTGAGGCCGGCGACCGAGGTGGCGCCGTTGGCGATGGCGAGGACCACGAGGGCGATCCAGAGGGCGGGGCGGATGTCGGACTTGCGGGTCTCGTTGTTTGTCATGCCTCAAATCTAGGAATCCGAAGCGTCCGCGACGATCCAGCGGGCTGCCCAGCCGGGGGTACAGCTAGCTGTACCTGTCTTCCGTGCCGGGAGATCGACGAGACCCGGCGCTGACCTTTTTGCGCAGGTTAACGCCGGTTTCCGTCGTTCGATCTGGCGAGGGCGTGGGATTCGAACCCACGGAGACGCGGAACGCCTCACGTAAGTGAAGACGATCGCAAGAAAGCCCGTGACTAGCGACGCAGGAACCCCCCACCAATGGTGCTCGAAGCGTAACGACGCCACATGCAGCCCATGAATCCGGCACTTTATTGCAAATTCCGGCAACGATCGGCAGGCGGGCGAGCTGCTGCGCCCCGGCGAGCCAGGCACTGACAATTGAGTGCCTGCCGTAGGAGCGGCACCCCTACTCTCGCTGGGTGAGCGATAGCGATGACTACGTGAGGCTGCGAGAAACCTTCAACGAGGACGCTGAACGGTATGACCGTGCGCGGCCCCGGTACCCGGCACAGATGTTCGATGATCTCGCTGCGGTCGGAGTAGCGCCCGGTGCAAGGGTGTTGGAGATCGGCTCTGGCACTGGGCAGGCGACCGTGCCGCTGGCGGAACGGGGCTACCGGATCGTGGCCGTCGAGTTGGGCCCAGACATGGCTGCTGTGGCTCGGCGAAACCTTGCCGGCTCCGACTCGGTGGAGGTCGTGACGGCAGCGTTCGAGGAGTGGCCCTTGCCGGCGGAACCGTTCGACCTGGTCTTCTCCGCGACGGCGTTTCACTGGATCGATCCGGCCGTGCGGGTGTCGAAGTCTGCTGACGCCTTGCGTCCCGGTGGTCTGCTGGCCACCGTGGGAACCCACCACATCGCCGGTGGCACCTGGACCGAGGCGTTCTTCGTTGAGATTCAGAAGCTTTACGAGCGCTTCGATCCGTCGACCCCACCGGCCCTGCGTCTCGAAGGTGCTCAAGACATTCCGGAGGACGATCGGGAGCTGACCTCGTCGGAGCGGTTCGGGCCTGCGAGCTTCTACCGATACGAGTGGGAGTTGCCGTACTCGACAGCGGACTACCTGGATCTGCTGTTGACCTACTCCGGCCACCGTGCCTTGCCGGCCGCGCAGCAGAGCGCATTGCTGAACTCCATCGCGCGGCTCATAGACGTCAACTACGGGGGCCAAGTCGTCAAGCGCTACCTGACTGAGCTCAGGCTCGCCGAACGTGTCCGGTAAATCGCTTCTATCGGTAGCGGTCGTCGGATTCAGCAGAGTGCACGTGCACTCGGCCGAGTCCTGTTTGAACGGCAACAAAGACGCCCCGTGCAGTTCGCCTTGTTCGGCTGGACGGGGCGCCGGAAGAGAGCCATGCAGCCGGTCGGGTGGCTCAGCCTCTGACGGCCAGGATGGGCGTCTCCAGCCTCCATCCGCACAAGTACGGGCAGGCCGTTGCGCCAAGGGTCTACAGAATGCACTACCGGGCCGTACGTGGCTGCCGCTCGGCGAAGGTAGGGGACAGGCTCAGATGCCTGACCCAACCGCCCACCTCTGGGCCGCATATGGGCAGCGGCGTCAGCCCGAGCGAGATCACGTGAGACCGAGTGAGATCGACACTGAGCAGCCAGAGGTCCCTCCGGTGACCGTTCGCGCTGGTCGGAGGGGCCTTTCGCGTGCTTGGAGCGGAGGGCGTGGGATTCGAACCCACGGAGACGCGGAACGCCTCACCGGTTTCAAGACCGGCCGCCGCAAGACGTTGACGTGCAAGAACGCCGAGGACTGCTCTCCTGTTGTCGCGCCATGGTCGCAACCCTGTGCTCTGGCGTTTTTCAGCACTCATCGAGGTGAAAGGTTGGGTGTATGCGTCCTGCTGGCGGGTCGGCCGTCTGGGTAGTTCGCGACAGTTTAAGGCTGGTCATCCGTTCGGTGGTTTTGTGCGCCTCTCCGTCCCGTGTATCCAGGAGCCATGAATGTGGATGTGGCACAGGCAGCCGCCGCAGTGATGCCTTACGTTACGGCGGTGGCTGGCGCGTATGGGGCTCAGACGTTGGAGAAGCTGCGTGACCAGGCGCTCGATCAAGCTTCAGACGCCACTGTGGGGCTGGGCCGGCGACTTCTGAACCGGATCTTGGGGCGGGAGGAGTCCCGAGAGGTAATCGAGGGTGCGCTGGTCGAGGTCGGTGCGACCCCGGACGACGAGGACACCGTCGCGAGCCTCCGGCTGCAGATCCGCAAGGCACTCGCCGCCGATCCCGCACTCGCGGCCGAAGTGGCGCAGATGTTGCAGTCAGGCTCGGCGGTGACAGCCGGCGATCACGGAATGGCGACCGGAGGCGACGTCTCCATTCTCGCTTCCTCGGGTGGCGTGGCAGCGGGGATGATCCACGGTGGGGTGTCGACGTCGGGAAACCCTCCCCTGCCGGGAGCGGGCCAGGCCTGACCGCTTCCGGGCACGCGCCCATTTTCGCCACTGGCACGAACTACATCGCGACCGGCGGAGGAGTCGCGGGCGGGTGGAGCGAGTTCGTCCCAGGCAACCCGACCCGCATCGCTCCTTCGCCGATCGAGCTGTCCAGCGTCGCCGCATCGGTGGCTTTGCCGCTGGCCGAGCACGATGTGACGCGAACGCTCCGCGGTCGGCAGGCGGTCGTCGAAGAGTTGACGAAGCTTGTCAGTCAGACCGGCGCAACGGCGCGGACGCGGGTGTTGCACGGGCTGGGAGGCAGCGGAAAAACTCTTATTGCCATGCATATAGCTCGCGAAGTCGCTGCGAGCGGAATACCGGTGTGGTGGGTATCGGCTGCCGAACCTTCGGGGTTCGTAACAGCCATGTACGCGGTAGCCCAGTTGCTGGGCGCGACCGAAGTAGAGCTTCAGGAGCAGGACCCCGCCGACATCCTGTGGCGGCGGCTGGAGGTCCGAACCGAGCCTTGGCTGTTGGTTGTCGACAATGCCGACGACGTGTCGCTGCTCGACTCGCGTTCCGCCGAACCCGGCGGCGGGAGGGTGCTGGCCGATGGTCGGGCCTGGATCCGTCCGCTGGCATCCGGTCCCGGCTTGGTCATCGTCACCAGCCGCGACGGCGACCCGAAACGGTGGGGCCGCTGGTGTGCCCTGACACCGATCGGCAAACTCGCGGCCTCGGACGGCGGGCAGGTACTCCTTGATCACACTCGTGATCGGTGCGGCAGCCGGGAGGAGGCCGAGACCCTCGCAGAGCGACTCGGCGGGCTCCCGCTGGCGCTTTCGCTCGCCGGTTCCTACCTGGCCGACAACATTACCGATCCCTGGCCGGACGCCGACTCGCCCACGACCTTTACCGCCTACCGGGATGCGCTGGAAGCCGGGCGCAGTGATCTCCTCACCCCCGAACCCGCCGATGATGACGAGCGGCAGGCTCGGCGGCTCATCGACGGAATCTGGCGGCTATCTGTGGACCTGTTGGAGCAGCGCGGTGCCACCGGTGCCAGGCTGTTGATGCGGCTGCTCTCGCATTTCGCGGAGACGCCCGTGCCCTACCGCATCATGCTGCAACCCTCTGTGCTGAAAACCTCCTCAATCTTTGTGGGGATCGATCGCGAGAAGCTCAGGTCGATACTCGTCGGGGCCGTCCACCTCGGTCTGATCGACTTGTCGACCTTGGCGACGCCCAGCGCCGCTGCGCACGGCGAGATTCCTCTTCTGAGCCTGCATCCCTTGATGCGGGACGCTAGCCGCCATTACGAAGATGCAGAACATGATCGCGGCGATTATTTGTCTTTGGCGGCTCGCTTGCTGTGTGCCGCTGTCCAAGACGAAGAAGAAACCTCTCCGCAGGATCCGACGCAGTGGCCGAAGTGGCAGCTTTTGGCACCGCATGCGGTCCTTCTGCTAAAGGACTTAGTAGAGCAGGACGAAATCGACGCCGTGCTCGTGGCAAGGGTTGCACGAGTGGCTGACCTCACCATTCGCCAAACACACGTCCGCGGCCTATATCTTCTCGCCCACACCCAGTACCGTGCGGTGCAGGAAGCCTGCACTACGGCCCTCGGCGCAGACCATCCTTCAGCGCTTTCTAGCCGACACGGTGCCGCTCTCGCGTTGTGGGCTCAGGGCGGAACCCTGGCAGCACAAACGGAGTTTCGAGAGATCTTTGACATTCGTCAGCAGATTCTGGGTGAGGAACATCCAGACACCCTGGTCGCCCGCCACAACCTCGCCGGCGTCTTGTGGGCGCGTGGTGAGTACGTGGCTGCGCAGGCCGAGTTTGAGGCGGTCCTTGGCGTCCAGCGGCGGGTGCTCGGTGAGGAGCATCCCAGCACCCTGACCAACCGCCATGAACTCGCCGGCGTCTTGCGGGCGCGTGGTGAGTACGTGGCTGCGCAGGCCGAGTTTGAGGCGGTCCTTGGCGTCCAGCGGCGGGTGCTCGGTGAGGAGCATCCCAGCACCCTAGCCACCCGCCATGAACTCGCCGGCGTCTTGCGGGCGCGTGGTGAGTACGTGGCTGCGCAGGCCGAGTTTGAGGCGGTCCTTGGCATCCAGCGGCGGGTGCTCGGTGAGGAGCATCCCGACACCCTGACCACCCGCCACAACCTCGCCGGCGTCTTGCGGGCGCGTGGTGAGTACGTGGCTGCGCAGGCCGAGTGTGAGGCGGTCCTTGGCGTCCAGCGGCGGGTGCTCGGTGAGGAGCATCCCAGCACCCTGGCCACCCGCCACAACCTCGCTGGCGTCCTGGCGGAGCACGGCGACTATCCGGCTGCAATGGCTGAATACCGGGCCACCCTCAGCGTCATGGAACAAGTCCTCGGACCTCGACACCCCACCACGCTCGCGGCTCGCAAGAACTTCGGGCTAGCGCGGCGGACAATGGCTAACCATGGAGGACCCGTTCTCTGGCACGGACCGGGTAAACGACGAAAAGGCAAGAAGAAGTAAAGTCGACTGGCAGGCCGACGTAACGAGCGCGCGACTCGGCGACGGGGAAGGCGGAGTCGCCCCGTAGGCAGACTCTGGCCTGCCCGGTGACAACCGGCCGCGTCAATCGCGTACCGCCAATCTGGTCCGGCCGGACCGCACCACGCGCCGCGTGGCGACCACATGGCCGAAGGCGTGGCATTCGACGAGGAGTGCGGCCTTCCCGAGCCGATGGCCCGCGAGCGCAACAGCCGGTCGTGGTATGAGCACGCGGTCGCCTTCGTCGACATGAGGTGGCCGCGCTCCGCCGCCAAGCATCGGAAGAGCATCGCCGAAGCCCTATCGAATGTGACAACCGTCCTCCTGTCGAATACGCGCGGAGCGCCAGCCGACGACGACATTCGCAAGGCTCTCTATGCCTGGTCCTTCAACAGGTCCCGGCGCGAAGCCGGTCCGCCTCCAGAGGAAATTGCATCTGTGATTCGGTGGGTTTCCGCCAGCACCGTAATCTCAACGACATGCAGAACGCCGCCCTGGTGCGGAAAGCGTTGGACGCTCTTTTGCTTCGGCTGGACGGACAGCAAGCTGCCGCGATCACCACCGCTCGTAAGCGGGCGGTGTTCTACGGAACCCTTCGATATGCGGTTGAGCTTCGACTCCTTCCCGCCCATCCGATGGAACACGTCCAATGGGTTACGCCGAAGTCGAATGACGAGGTCGATCGCCGATCGGTCGTCAACCCGCAACAAGCACTCGCCCTGCTGTCCGCCGTTTGCGAGAAGAATCCACGCCTGGTGGCGTTCTTCGCGTGCCTGTACTACGCAGCGCTTCGGCCGGCTGAGGCGCTACACCTCCGGATCGAGGACTGCGAGCTTCCGGAGGAAGGTTGGGGAGTAGTGCGGCTGTCCGGCTCGACTCAGCACGTGGGAGAGGGATGGGGAGACGACAGCAAGGCGATCCGCGAGGACCGCGAGCTTAAGCACCGCGCCAAGACGGCCGTGCGACCGGTTCCCGCCACACCGCAGTTGGTCAGGGCACTGCGCTGGCACGTAGCCGCTTACGGGCATGCGCCGGATGGACGTCTGTTCGTGACCCAGGGATACGGCCACGGTCCGGTGGCCAAGGAGACGTACGCACGCGTCTGGCGAGCCGTCCGGACCATGGCGCTCACCACTGCTCAGCAGCGCTCGCCGCTCGCCAAACGGCCGTACGACCTGCGGCATGCTGCGGTCTCTCTGTGGCTCAACGAGGGCGTACCGGCGACCCAGGTCGCCGAGTGGGCCGGCCACAGCGTGCATGTGCTCCTGAAGGTCTACGCCAAGTGCATTGAGGGTCAGGACAAGGCGGCGCGTCTCCGGATCGAGGAGGCGCTGAGCAGGGACGACGACGTGGCAGCCTGACGCCCGGAGAGCGACGAACTTTGTCGCGCATTTGTCGCGGCGAGCGAGATCAAGCGGGTTCCCGTGAGATCGAGTGAGACTGTCGATCTAGCAGAAGAGGCCCCCGCCGGGCTGCGTTCTCGCAGCTCAGCGGGGGTTTCTCCTGTTCATCGGGCGGAGGGCGTGGGATTCGAACCCACGGAGACGCGTAACGCCTCACCGGTTTTCAAGACCGGCGCCATCGGCCACTAGGCGAGCCCTCCCGGACAACCTGTTCAGTTTGCCAGACTGGGGCGGCTCGTCGGCAAACCGGGCGGCTGGACGCCCGGCGCGGCAGACTGGGCGGCATGCACGCCATTGTGATCGAGCCACCGGATGGGCTTGCCTGGACCTCGGTGGATGAGCCCGTGGCCGGTGAGGGTGAGGTGATCGTCGATGTTGTGGCGGCCGCCGTCAATCGGGCGGATGTGATGCAGCGGCAGGGGCACTATCCGCCGCCGGCGGGAGCCCCTCCGTACCCGGGGCTGGAATGCTCGGGGGTGATCAGCGCGGTCGGCGCGGGGGTGCTGGACCACAACGTGGGGGAGCGGGTTTGTGCTCTTCTTGCTGGTGGCGGGTATGCCGAGCGGGTGGCGGTGCCGGCGGGGCAGCTGCTGCCGGTGCCGCAAGGGATGTCGGTGCAGCAGGCGGCGGCGTTGCCTGAGGTGGCGTGCACCGTGTTCTCCAACGTGGGGCGGTTGCGGCGGGACTCCGTTTTCCTCGTGCACGGGGGTGGGGGCGGGATCGGGACGTTCGCGGTGCAGTACGGCAAGGCGCTCGGCGCCACCGTTGTGGTCACCGCGCGGGCGGGCAAGCATGAGGCGCTGCGCAAGCTCGGCGCCGACCTGACCATTGACTACACGAGCGACGACTTTGTGGCCGCGACCAGGGACTTCACCGGTGGGCGGGGGGCCGATGTGATCCTCGACATCATCGGCGCGAAGTATCTCGAGCGGAATCTGGACGTGCTGGCGACCGGTGGGCGGCTGGCGGTGATCGGGCTGCAGGGCGGCCGCAAGGCCGAGATCGACCTCAACCAGCTCATGCGCAAGCGCGGGTCGATCTCGGCGACGACCTTGCGCGCGCGGCCGGTCGCCGAAAAGACCAAGATCGTTGCGGGGGTACGGGATCAGGTGTGGCCGCTCGTCGATGCCGGCCAGATCAAACCGATCGTCGACACCACGATGCCGATGTCCGAGGCGATCGAGGCGCACCGCCGCATGGAGGCCAGCGACCACCTCGGCAAGATTCTGCTACTCACGTAAGTCCTGATTCATGACCCGGCCAGGGCTGCGGCGTGGCCCAGAGCGCGCCTGACGGCAGCCGCGAAACACCGACATACAACACCGGTATGACGGCGCTCCGCGGCCGACGCCAGCCACACTCTGGACCGCGCCTCGCACTTGACCGGGTCATGAATCAGGACTTAAGAGTTTTCTCGGTCCGGGGCCGTTCTGGGCGAGCTGGTCGGCGGGGTTGATGAGCTGGCAGCGCTTCAGCGAGAGGCAACCGCAGCCGATGCAGCCGGTCAGCTGGTCGCGGAGGCGTTCCATCAGGGCGATCCGGTCCTCCAGCCGGCGGCGCCAGCGGGCGGACAGGCGGGCCCAGTCGGCCTTGGTCGGCGTGCGGTTCTCGGGGAGCGCCGAGAGGGCGTCGCGGATCTCGTCGAGGGACACCCCGACCTGCTGCGCGATCTTGATGAAGGCCACCCGGCGCAACTCGCCGCGCTGGTAGCGGCGCTGGTTGCCGCCCGTACGCGTGGACCTGATCAGCCCTTCCTTCTCGTAGAAGCGCAGAGCCGAGGCGGCCACCCCGGCGCGGGCGGCGAAGTCACCGATCGTGAGCGAGTCCACATCCAGAGCCTTGCCTTGAAGTTCACTTTAACTTGCACTCTATCGGGCATGACCGGCTCACTTCTGACCAGAGTCACCGGCGACGAGAAGCACCTGCCGTCGGCCAACTCGACCTACGACGTGCTGTGGGTGCTGTATGACCGCATCCTGCGCATCACCCCGGAAACCGCCGACGCCCCGGACCGCGACCGGTTCCTGCTGTCCAAGGGGCACGGGCCGGCCGCCTACTACGCCGTGCTCGCCGCCAAGGGCTTCTTCCCGCCGGCCTGGCTGGACGGCATCGGCACCCGGATGAACCACCTCGGCGGCCACCCGGACCGCGTGCTGGTGCCCGGCGTCGAGGTCGGCACCGGCTCGCTCGGCCACGGCCTCGGCCTGGGTGTCGGCACCGCGCTCGGCCTGCGCGCGCAGGGCTTTCTCGACACCCGCGTGTTCGTCCTGCTCGGTGACGCGGAGCTCGACGAAGGATCAAACCATGAGGCCATCGCGTACGCCGCGGCGACGACGCTGCCGATGACGGCGATCGTCATCGACAACCAGTCGGCCTCGCACGGCTGGCCCGGCGGGATCGCCGCCCGGTTCATCGGTTGGACCACGTCCATCGTGGACGGCCGTGATCACGACGCCATCGAACTGGCCCTGGCCAACCGGGACCGCGACCGCCCGCACGTGGTCGTGGCGACGGTCGAGAAGAAGGAGTACTGACCGCCATGAGGGAGACCTTTGTTGCCACGACGACCGCTCTGCTGGAGGAGGACCCGCGCACCGCCGTCGTCCTCGCCGACATCTCGGCCGACGCGTTCCGGCCGGCCATGCGGCGCCACCCCGACCGGGTGTTGAACGTGGGCATCCGCGAGCAGCTGATGACCGGGGTGGCCGGCGGCCTGGCGCTGACCGGGATGCGGCCGTACGTGCACTCGTACGCGCCGTTCCTGATCGACCGCGCGTACGAGCAGATCAAGCTCGACCTGGGCCACCAGGACGCCGGCGCCGTCCTGGTCAGCATCGGCGCCTCCTACGACGCGTCGGTCGAGGGCTACACCCACCAGTCGCCCGGCGACGTCGAGCTGCTCGACACCCTCGACGGCTGGACCGTGCACGTGCCCGGCCACCCGGACGAGGTCCCGTCCCTGCTGCGGGCGGCGGCCCTCCACGACGACCGGGTGTACGTGCGGCTTTCGAGCCAGGAGAACAGCCGCGGGTACGACACCGGCCCGGTGTTGCAGGAGCTGCGGTCCGGCTGGGCCGGCGCCCCCGTGGTGGTGGCCGTCGGCCCGATGCTCGACCCGGTGCTGGAGGCGACGGCCGACCTGGACGTCACCGTGGCGTACACCCTGACGCCCCGCCCGCTGGACACGGCGGGCCTGCGCCGCCTGGTGAGCCGCGACGTGGTGATGGTCGAGCCCTACCTGCGGGGCACGTCGAGCCGCCAGGTGGCCGACGCCCTGCGCGACATCCCGCACCGCTCCCTGCACCTGGGCGTGGGGCGCACGGAGATCCGCCACTACGGCACCCCGGCCGACCACGCCCACACGCACGGGCTCGACGCGAAGAGCCTGCACGCCTCGATCACCCAGTTCCTGCGCGCCTGAGGAGCGCCTACGCTGCCCGGGTGGATCTCGACGGGCTGTGGAGCAGCGACCGGGCGCGCCAGAACACCGCCTCCGAGCAGGTGATGGCCGCCACTGCGGAGCCGGTGCCGTGGGCCGGGGACGTCTGGGACGACGTGGTCGCCCATCTGGCCGGCACGGACAACCACGATCGGGCGATCGCCGCTCAGCTGCTCGGGAACCTCGCCGCTCACGACACCGGCGGGCGGATCGAGCGGGATCTGGCCGCCCTGATGGCCGTCACGCGTGACGAACGGTTCGTCACCGCTCGTCATGCGCTCAAGTCGGTGTGGCGGGCCGGGCTTTCCGGCGACAAGGCGCGGGCCACCGTCGTCGGGGCTCTGGCGGCCCGCTATCGCGAGGCGGAGGGCGAGAAGAACGGCACGCTCGTCCGCCATGACATTGTGGAGAGCCTGCGACATCTGCGCGACGCCACACAGGACGATGCGATCGAGGCCGTCGCCCGCGAGTTGATCGCGCTCGAGCCGGATCCCAAGTACCGCAAGAAGTATGCGCGGCACTGGCCGGTCAGCAGAGGCTGAAACCGTTGCCCGGGCGCACCCAGACGCAGGAATCGACCGGGCGGCCGGCGGCGTTCCGCAGGGTGGCCGTGTCGCGGTCGTTGTTCCAGATGTAGGCCCGGGACTGCCAGTAACGATGCAGCGCGGTGGACGTGCCGGGTCCGGTGTGGACGATGATGCGGGTCCGGGCGGGCAGCGTGAAGGCGCCGAAGCTGTAGACGTGGGCGGCGTTGTCACGCAACGTCCAGCCCTTCAGGCTGATCGGCGCCTTCGTCGTGTTGGTCAGCTGGATGTACTCGGCGTTGAGGCTGGCCGCCGACCGGGTGTCGGCGCCGGGTGAGTCGTACTGGGCGCGGGTGATCTGCACCTGGGGCACGGCGGCGGCGTTGGCCACCGGGACGGTCAGGGCGACGACCGCGATGGCCGAGGCGGCGACGACGAGGGCGGCGGGGATACGCATGCCCGGTACAACCGATCGGCGGCCGTACGCGCACCGGGCCGAACAGCCAGACCGCTCCGTCCGGCCGGGCGAGCTTTCGTCCTGAAGGTGGGGGCGGGGCGAGCTATCGTCCTGAAGGTGGAGTCCGTGTGGGACTACCCGCGGCCGCCGCGGGTCGAGCGCAGCGCCCGGCGGGTGCGAATCGTGCACGCCGGCCTGACCGTGGCCGACACCGACCGCGCCCTGCGGGTGCTCGAGACCTCCCACCCGCCGGTGTACTACCTGCCGCGCGACACGGTGTGGGGCGTCGAGAGCGTCAGCGGGCGTTCGTTCTGCGAGTTCAAGGGGTACGCCGGCTACTGGGATCTGGTCATCGGCGACGTGCGGGTGTCCCGGGCGGCCTGGTCGTACGCGAAACCCAGCGCCGGATACGAAGAACTGACCGGAATGCTCGCGTTCTACCCGGGTCTGGTGGACGAGTGCACGCTCGACGGCGAGCGTGTCCGCGCTCAGCCGGGTGACTTCTACGGCGGCTGGATCACGGCCGACATCAGCGGGCCGTTCAAGGGCGGGCCGGGCACATCAGGCTGGTGAGCCGGAAGAATTTCGCGCGAATCGCCGGGTAGAAAATTCCGATCCGACACATGTGCAATGCAATTATGTGTTGGCATGGTCGACGGAATTACCCATATCGCCCGGGTTCCCATCGCCGTTTCGTTCGCGGGGCGGCAAAGGCAAAAATGGGATTCGCGTGAGTGCACCGGGCCAAGTACGGAGGCCGAACTGTCCCGTCCGTCCACGCGTCGCGCGTTGACCGCCGGCGCCATTGTGCTGGCCGTTATCGCGCCGGTTGCCGAGTCTGCCGACCGGCCCGCCGACGCCGGAGCCAACCCGCCCAGTGTCGCCCCGTCGACCCCGGCGGAAACGCCCGATTTCGACCCGACTGTCACGCTCGGCAAGCGGACGGAGCGCGCCTATACCCGTGAGGCGCGTCCCGCGCGTGCGTCCCGGGCCCGCCGGGTCGTGCCCAAGCGACCGGCCATCCGGCGAGTGCCCGCGCAACGGGCCCTGGTCAAGGCCAACGCGCAGGTCAAAGCCCAGGTCAGGGCCCATGTCAAGCCGCGCGTGGCCAAGGCCAAGCCGGTCCGCCGCGAGGCTCTGAAACTGAAGCCGCGCCGGATCAAGGCCCGCACTTTCTCGGTCATTCGCCCGGGCATGGGCGCGGTCATCGCGTTCGCCCGGTCGCAGGTCGGAAAGGGATATGCGAGCGGCGCCGAAGGGCCGAGCTACTTCGACTGCTCCGGTTTCACCAAGAGGGCATACGCCCGGGCCGGAATCAGCCTCCCGCATTCGTCCGGCGCTCAGGCGGCCCGGGCCCAGTCCATTCCACGGTCGGCCGCACGCCCGGGTGATCTGGTCGTCGGACCGGGGCACGTCGGCGTCTACATGGGCGGCGGCATGATGATCGACGCGGGCAACCGGCGCACCGGAGTGGTGTACCGCCGGCTCTACGCCGGATTACACGTCGAGCGCCTCTGAGGGGAGGAGCGCGGCGAAAGCGCGGCCAAGCGCGGTGAGGCGCGAAAGGCGAGAATCGAAGGCGAAACCCGCTCGCGGCCGTTCGCGTGGTCACGCGAGAATCGGGACATGCTGACCGACCATTGGCCGATAGCGGGCCTGCGCCTCACCACGCCGCGCCTGGAACTGCGGGTGCCCGATCTGGACGACCTGGCCGAGCTCGGCGACGTGGCCGCGGCCGGCGTCCACGATCCGGCGGTGCAGCCGTTCTCGACGCCGTGGACCGAGGCGGAGCCGGCGATGGTCGCGCTCGGCACGATCCAGTTCCAGTGGGGCGGCTGGGCCCGCTGGTCGCCGGACGACTGGAACCTGCAGTTCGTGGTGGTCGCGGACGGCCGGGTGATCGGCTCCCAGGCGATCAGCGGCAAGCAGTTCGCGGTGCTGCGTGAGGTCGCGAGCGGCTCGTGGCTGGGCCTCGAGTTCCAGGGGCGGGGGTACGGCACCGAGATGCGCGCCGCCGTCCTCGACCTCGCCTTCGCGGGGCTGGGCGCCGAGTTCGCCGTCTCGCAGGCGTTCGAGCACAACGCGGCGTCGTACGGGGTGTCGAAACGGCTCGGCTACGCCGACGACGGGATCGAGCGGCACGTGGTGCGGGGCAAGCCGATGGTGGGCCGGCGGGTGCGGCTCGACCGCCGGTCGTGGGCGGCCGCGCGCAGCGTGCCCGTCGAGATCGTCGGTCTTGACCCTTGCCGAGCGCTGCTGGGGGTCAGCGAGGGAGCTTGACGCGGACCGTCGTGCCGAGGCCGGGCTCGCTGCGCACGCGGATGGTGCCGTGGTGCGCGTCGATGATCGAGCGGACGATGGCCAGCCCGAGGCCCGGACCCTGGGCGGCCATCTGGTCGGCCGCGGCGCTGCGGTAGAAGCGGTCGAAGACGTGTGGCAGGTCGTGGGGCGGGATGCCGACCCCGGTGTCGGTGATGATCAGCTCGGGTTCGTCGTCGGCCCGCGCGTCGACCGAGATCTCGCCGCCCTCGGCGGTGAACTTGATCGCGTTCACCACCAGGTGGTTGAGGGCGTGGCTGAGCCGCTTGGCGTCGCCGCGGGCCGGCACCGGGCTCTCGGTGCGGTCGGTCAGCTTGACCTCCTTGTGCTCGGCGAGCGGCCGGCAGCCGGAGGTGACGTGGTGGGCGATCTCGGCCAGGTCGATCTCGGCCAGGTCGAGTTCCAGGCCCTCGTCGGTGAGCCGGGCCACCAGCAGCAGGTCGTCGATCAGCCGGAGCAGGCGGTCGGAGTTGCGCTGCATGACTGAGAGGAAGCGCCGCGAGGTCTCCCCGTCGAACTCGTCCCCCAGCAACATCTCCAGATAACCGCGGATCGAGGACAGCGGCGTACGCAGCTCGTGACTGACCGTGGCGAGGAACGAGTCCTTCATCCGGTCGAGCTGACGCAGCCGGTCGGCGATCGCGCCGGCGTGCCGGGCGTACCGGCGTAGCTCGAGCTGCACCGAGGCGTGCCGGGCCAGGCTGCGCAGGGCCCGGCGCTGGGCCGGGGTGAGTTCCCGGGGCACGTGGTCGACGACACAGACCGTGCCCACCGAGTGGGTGCCGTCGAGCACCACCGGCGCGCCCGCGTAGAACCGGATGCCGCCGTCTCCGAGCACCATGGGGTTGTCGGAGAACCGCTGGTCGTGGGTGGCGTCCGGGATCTCGAACAGCTCGTGCCCGTGGATCGCGTGCGCGCAGAACGACAGGTCGCGGTGGGTCTGCTCGATGGTCAGGCCGATCTTGGCCTTGAACCACTGCCGGTCGGTGTCGACCAGGCTGACCAGGCCGGCCGGGGTGCCGCAGATCTCCGAGGCGAGCAGCGCGATGTCGTCGAAGTCTTCCTCGGGGGCGGTGTCGAGCACCTGAGCGTCGTGGAGCGCCGCCAGCCGGGCGGGTTCGTCCTCGGGCAGAGGTGCTCTCACGAGTCGATGCTCTCTCGATCCTTCCCGGATCGGGCGCGAATGGGTGATGAGAGCGGACAGCAGTCGGCGCCCGTCCTGACGGAGCGGGCGCCGGCGTTGCTGACCACCGGAGTGGTCCATCGCCACCGGGCGCGGGGATCTCGGCCGCTCGCACCCGGTCGGATGTCTGACGATAGTGTCGCCGGGCCGCCGGAATGTGGCGCGCACCACGTGTGCGTCTCCGAGCTGGGGACACAAAAAAGCCCGGTGCCGCGTACGGCGCCGGGCTTCCTCGACGGACGGTGGTCACCGCGGGGTGCGAGCCACCACGAAGACCGACTGGCCGAACGGCGGCTTCATGACGCTCTCGGCCGCCTTGGTGACCGGCAGCACCACGCTGTCGTAGATCTTCACCATCGGCCCCTCCTTGGGGGCGAGCTTGAAGATGCTGGTGGCGCCGTAGTAGCCGATCAGGCCCAGCGCGTTGGCGTAGTGCAGCTTCTCGATCTCGAGGCCGGCCTCGGTCATCGCGGCCCGCATCGTCTTCTTCGTGTAGCGCCGGATGTGGCCGGTCGCGATGTCGACCTGGCTCATCGCGAACATGAAGGCCGGCACGATCAGGATGACGCGGCCGCCGGGGCGAACCAGATCGGCCATGCTGCGCAGGGCGCCGACGTGGTCCTCGATGTGCTCCAGCACGTTGTACGACACGGCGGCGCTGTATTCGCCGTTCGCCTCGGGGCTGGGCAGCAGCATCTGCCGCACGTCGATGTTGGGGTGGTCGGCCAGGCGCTCCTTGAGCTGCACCAGCCGATCGGGGTCGGCCTCGGTGGCGGTGAACCGCGGAAGGTGCTCCGACCACTCCAGCGCGTAGTCGCCGAGGCCGCTGCCGATCTCGATCGGGTTGTCGCCGAGGTACGGGAGAGCCAGCTCGACGAACCAGCGCCGGTGGTTCACGGCCGTCGCAAGGCCCTCGAGGACCTCGGACTGGATCCGCTGGTCTCCGGTGATGTCTGCCATAAGTAAAGTTCCCTCGTCTTGCCTATCCGAGCTGACAGCGGGACTGACCGAGTTAACCATCCGGCGTCCAGTGGCGAAAGTTGAGCGGGGGAGGGCCACTCATTTTTTGCCTGATTGAGACATTGCCTCGCGGGTACGCGGTGAGGTTGGACGCGATGTCACATATCGGCTCGATCACGCATCGGCCGCCCGACACTGCAACGTTACCAACCTCGGTTAGGGTGGCCGATGCTATGACGATTACGGGTATTGACTCGAGCGGTCAGTCAGCCGGCGGGAGTGCCATGCGGCCCCGCGATGTTGCCGAGTCCGGCGACATCGATGTGGAACTCCGGAGCCTCGGCGTCGATGTGTCCGGTCCCACGATCGCGGTCATACCCGCAGCTGAGCCCGAGGCCGAGCCTGCGGCTCGCCCGCGCTTCTGGCGGACTCTCACCTGGCGGGACGTCCTCGCCATATGCAGTTTGGTTGGGGTAGCGCTCTTCATCACCGCGCCGTTGTGGCTCAATCTTGATCATCAGTTGCGTGATGATCCACAAGATCAAGCGTTCTTCGAGATGATGCTGGCGCACGGTGCTCGCGTCGTTACGGATGGCGCTTATCCGTTCTTCTCCGATCGCATGAATTACCCCGACGGGGTGAACATGATGGCCAACACCTCGGTGTTGGCCGTTTCGCTGCCGATGACGCCGATCACTCTTCTGTTCGGCCCACATGTGGCCTTCAACTTATTTCTTACGCTCGCGTTGGCAGTTACCGGCATCTCGTGGTATCTGGTGCTTTCGCGCGTGTTCGTGGCGTCCCGGCTGGCCGCCTGGGTGGGCGCGCTGTTCTGCACCTTCGCGCCGAGCATGATCTCGCACGCCGGCGGTCACCCGAACATCGTCTCGCAATTCCTGGTGCCCTTGATCATCTGGCGCTGCCTCGCGCTGCGGACGCCGGGCAAGGCCCTCCGCAACGGGTTGATCCTGGGCGGGCTGCTGATCTGGCAGGCGTTCATCAACCTCGAGATCCTCTTCATGACCGCGGTCGGCCTCGGCATCTTCAGCGCGGTGATGGCGATCTCCCGGCGGCGTACCCACCCCGGTGAGGTGGCCACCTTCCTGCGCGGGCTCGGCGTCACCGCGATCGTCACGCTGGGTGCGCTGGCCTACCCGTTGGCCGTGCAGTTCTTCGGGCCGCAGAGCTACCACGGCCTGCCGCAGTTCGTCCGCAACTTCGGCGCCGACCTCGGCTCGTTCACCTCGTACGCGACCCGGTCGGTGGCCGGCAACGAGCTGACCGCCGAGCGGCTGGCCCAGAACCCGGCCGAGGAGAACGCGTTCTTCGGCTGGGGCCTGGTCATCCTCTTCCTCGGCCTGCTGGTCTGGCTGCGGCGCAACGTCGCCGTGGTCGCCCTGGGCAGCATCGGCCTGCTGTTCGCGGCCATGTCGCTCGGCCCGCGGATCTACCTGAACGGCATCAACACCGGCGTCCCGGGCATCTGGGCCGTGCTGCACAGCGTCCCGGTGCTCAACTCGGCGGTGCCCACCCGCTGGGCGATGGCGATCGCCCCGGTGGTCGGCATCGTGCTGGCGATCGGCTGCCAGAAGGCGATCGACCTGGTCCGCTCCCAGCCGTCGGCGCGTGGCCCGGTCCGGGTGGCGATGATCACCTCGGTGGCGATGGCCCTGGTGCCGCTGGTGCCGACCCCGGTCCGCAGCGCCCCGATGACCCCGGTCCCCGAGTTCGTCACCTCCGGCGCCTGGAAGCAGTACGCCGACGACAACCACACCGTGGTGACGCTGCCGCTGCCCGACTCGGGCTACCCCGAGCCGCTGCGCTGGACCGCGTACACCGGCCTGGACATGCGCATCTCCGGCACCTACGCGCTGCTGCCCAACCAGAACCCGCTCGACCCGACCGACCGCACCGCGCTGTTCTCGCCGCCGTGGCGGCCGACCAGCGGCCTGATGGCCTCGATCCAGCAGGGCAACCCGACCCCCGAGATCACCGACACCCGGCGCGAGATGACGCTGGCCGACCTGCGCTACTGGAAGGCGGGCGTGATCGTCCTCCAGCCGCAGACGCGCGACGTCGAGATGCTGCGGGCGATGACCGACCTGCTCGGCTTCGAGCCGACCTGGCAGGGCGGCGTCTGGACCTGGAACGTGCGCAGCCTGGTGGACAACCCGAACGCGGTCCTGACCGGCCCGGTGATCAGCTAGCCACCGGTTCAGCCGGCCCGGTTCAGCCGGCCCGGGTCAGCCGGCGACGTTGCGGGCGGCCGACTTCACGCGGTACATCGCGGCGTCCGCCTCGCGCAGCAGGTGGTCGGGGTCGGACGCGGTCGGCGTGGAGAGCGCGACCCCGATGCTGACCCCGACCTGCACGTCCCGGCCGTCGATCACGAACGGCTTGGTCAGGGCGGCGCGGATCGCGTCGCAGACGGCCTGCGGGCCGTCCGGCACGGTCACCCCGTCGAGGAGTACGACGAACTCGTCGCCGCCGAGCCGGGCCACCGTGTCCGACTCCCGGAGCAGCCCGGTGAGCCGGGTGGCCACCTCGACCAGCATCTGGTCGCCGGCCGCGTGCCCGAGTGAGTCGTTGACCGCCTTGAACCCGTCCAGGTCGAGCAGCAGCACCGCGAACCGGTGGCCGGCCTGCCGGGACACCCGCAGCCCGGCCTGCCGCAGCCGGTCGGCCAGCAGCACCCGGTTGGGCAACCCGGTCAGGTAGTCGTGCAGGGCGGCGTTACGCAGCCGCTCCTCCTGCTCGCGCAGCGCCTTGACCATCGTGACGTGGTCGAGCGCGGCGGCCAGCAGCGAGCCGGAGTGGTTCATCATCTCGCGGCCGGGCGGGGTGCTGGCCTGGATCCGGCCGACCGCCGAGAGCAGCCCCCAGTTGTGCGACTCGCTCTTCACCGGCACCACGAAGACGATGTCGCCGGCCGCGCCGTCGGCCAGGTCGAAGAGGCTCCGCGGCGGGAACTGGCTGACCGGCATCGAGGTGCCCACCACGCCGGCCGGCGCTCCACCGGCGCCGAGCCGGAATTCGCCGACCAGGTCCAGGTGGTCGCCGGCGGACCAGAATCCCAGCACGCCGCCGACCGCCGTGGTGCGGTCCAGCCAGGTGAGCGATCGGGGATCCCGCTCGCCGCGGGTGCCGAGCAGTTCGATGCTCAGCTCGTACTGGATATTGAGGGTGGTCTGAAGGTAGTGGACGTCGCCGAAGAGCTCACGGGTGTGCGGCTCGGAGACCGGCAGCCCGTCGCTGGGGCAGCCGCAGGAGTCGCGGCGGACGAACACGGTCGGCACCTCGCGCAGCTCACGAGGCTTGTCCGGATCGTCGGCGAGCTCCCGGGCGAGCGCGTGGGCGGCCGCGCCGACCTGGTCCAGCGGCTGCCGCACGGTCGACAGCGCCGGATAGAGGTACATCCCGTCCGGGATGTCGTCGAAGCCGATGACGGCCAGCTCACCGGGCAGCTCGTAGCCGGCGGCGGCCAGCCGGCGGAACAGCCCGATCGCGTTCCGGTCGGTGCCCAGCACGATCGCGGTGGCCGGCATCTCCGCCTGGATGAGCAGGTCGGCCACGTCCTCGCCGCCGGTCTCGTGGTTGTCCTGGAGGTCGAAGAGCAGGTCGGCGCGCGGCGTGAGCCCGTGCGCGAACAGGGCCTCGCGGTAGCCCTCGTGGCGTTCCCGCACGTCGAAGTGGCTGAGGTTGCCGGCGAAGGCGATCCGCTCATGGCCGTGGGTGATGAGGTGGGTGACGGCTTCGCGTACGCCGGACCGGTTGTCGGCCACCACCGACGAGCTGTCGCCGTCGATCTCGTGGCCGATCAGCACGACCGGCTTCCCGGTCCGGCGGGCGGCCAGCGCGTACTCGGTGTGCACCGCCCCCGGCAGGATGATCAGCCCGGCGACGTGGTCCCAGGCCACCGGCCGGCGGAAATCGGGCAGCCCGCTGTGGTCGGCGCTGTGCGAGCCCGGGTCGAGCGTCTGGATGGCGATGACCGCGTCGCCCCGGGCGGCGGCGGCCGCGTTGACTCCCGCGATGATCGCGCCGTAGTAGTCGCCGCCGACGAAGGGCGAGAGGACCGCGAACGTACGCTCCGTCATTCGCGTGTCACTCCTTGCTCTCGTCGCCGCCCGAGTTGATCTACCGGTCCAGGGCAGCATAAGCAGATCAACGCCCGGTTCTCCGCCGCCTGCGCCCATCCGGCCCGCTCGCCCGGTTCGGCGAACTCCTCCTGTAGTCGATTCGTCAGATTTTCGAGGGAGATGAGGGATCCGGCGGAACCGGAGTGGCGGGAACGTCAGATAGTGCACCGAAGAGTGACAGATGGTCCGAAGTAGAGCACGCTGCGTTGTCGGGGGTGGTGTACAGATGCGGCGAATCGGATGGATCAGCGTGCTCGTCGGCGTACTCCTCGGGGGTTCCGCCTGTTCTTCTGGTCAGAGCGCCGGGGAGGCCGCGCCGCCGGTCCATCAGCACTCCGGATCGGCCGCTCCGGCGGCGCCGCTCCGGGCCGGCGAGCGCTTCGTCGACGTCTCGATGCCGGCCGCCTACGCCCCGGCCGCGCCGCACGGGGGCACCGACGACTACCGCTGCTTCCTCGTCGACCCGGGCATCAGCGGCGAATCCTTCCTGACCGGCAGCCAGTTCCTGCCGCAGAACGCCGCCGTCGTACACCACGCGATCTTCTTCCGGATCACCCCCGACCAGGCCGCCGAGGCCGAGCAGATGGACGCGGGCACGCCGGGCGAGGGCTGGACCTGCTTCGGGAACGCGGGCATCGCCGAGACCGCGGCCTGGGTGGCGTCCTGGGCGCCGGGCGCGGACGAGACGCTGCTGCGGCCGGACATCGGCTACCCGATGGCCGCCGGGAGCAAGCTGGTCATGCAGGTGCACTACAACCTGCTGGTGGCCAAGCCGGGCGACACCGACCGCTCCGGCGTACGGCTGAGGCTCACCGACCGGGCCGGGACCACGCCACTGAGCACCTCGCTGCTGCCGGCGCCGATCGAGCTGGCCTGCGCGCCGGGCGAGAAGGGGGCGCTCTGCGACCGGTCGGCGGCGGTGAAGGACGTGGCCGCGCGCTTCGGCGACGACGCCCGGGGCCGGGTGGAGGCCCTGAACCAGCGCTGCAACCAGGGCCGGGCGCCGGTCGCCTCGACCGAGACCCGCTGTGACTTCCCGGTGCCGTCGGCGGCCACGGTCTATGCGCTGGGCGGGCACATGCACCTGCTGGGCCGGTCGATCAAGGTCGAGCTCAACCCCGGTTCCGCTTCCGGGAAAACGCTGCTGGACGTCCCGTCGTACAACTTCGACGAGCAGGGGATCGAACCGCTGGCCGAGCCGGTCTCGGTGAAGCCGGGCGACACCCTGCGGGTCACCTGCACGCACGACGTGGGATTGCGGCAGAAGCTGCCCCAGCTGCGGAACCAGCCGCCGCGCTACGTGGTGTGGGGCGAGGGGACCAGCGACGAGATGTGCCTCGGTGTGGTGGTGTTGTCGCGCGCCAAGGCCTGACTACTTGATGCAGCAGCCCTTGCAGACCTTGGGCTGCGGCAGGGTGAAGGCCAGGCAGCAGGTCTTGCGCTGGACGTCGAGGGCGCCGTTGGGCCCGTCGACCAGCTCGATCAGGTCGTCGACGCCGAGCGCGGCCAGCAGCGTGTCGATCGTGTCGGTGGACCGGCCGGGCAGCACGTCGGCCGAGCGGAGAACCGCGTACGCGATGCCGGAGGCCAGCGAGCCGAGCAGCGTGCGGCGGCCCAGCCGGACACGGTCGTGGATGGCGTCGAGCAGCGGGTCGAGGTGATGGTCGAGCAGCGACGCGCGGAACTCGGCACGCAGCGCCGCCTCGTTCGGCACCACCTTGACCTGCGGCAGGCCGCTCAGCGCCAGCGGATCGGTGGCCAGCACCGCGATCGGGATGTCGGCCCGCAGGCCCAGCGTGACCAGGGGACGCGGGTCGTCGAAGTGCATCAGGACGTTGCGCGCGGTGAGCAGCGGCACCCGCCGCGCCGACGCGTACCCGAGGACCGCCGGAAGAGCGAGCCAATAGGTGTACGCCTTCCAGGCCAGCGCCGCGGCGGCATGGGGCTGGGCGTTCCACCGCCGGCGGGACGCCTCGAGCAGCGCGTCGAGGCTGGCGCCCTGCAGATCGGCGGTCGGCCGCCAGCCGGCCGGGTCGGTGACCAGCAGGTCGGGGGCGAGGCCGGGCAGCTGGGTGCTGGTGCCGAACATGGCCCGCAGGGTGTCGGTGACGGGCGCCAGAGGCTGGGGCATCGCGAGTGCTGCCGTCACGTATCCCTTGCCTCCCCGGATCGGCGTTGACCGTACCTTGTTAAGGCTAACCTAACCACGGTAGCCCCGGATAACCCACACCGCCCCCCAACAGGTGTTATTCCTCCGAATACCTGACGCGACGGTGTCCTGACGGACCGTTGCCACGTTGCCGGATTCGTCAAGGTATCTGTCGGCAACGCGCTACTAGCCCCTTGTTGACACCGGGAGCCAGCGACACTGAATTTCCCGTCGCGAAGGGGACATCCGTGATGACCACCTCGCCCGTCGAGCGGGCTGCCGACCAGTTCGTCACGGCCCTTGCTCAATGGCGTTCCGAGCGGGGCATGACGAAGAAGCAGCTCGCCGCACGCATGGGCTTCGATCCGTCGTACGTCAGCCACGTGGAGGGTCGCCGGCACAAGCCCACCGAAGACTTCGCCCGGCGCGCCGAGGCCGTGCTTTCCGCGGGCGGTGCGATCTGGCAGAAATTCCAGGAGTACGACGAGCTTCGCCACGCCCGGGGCGCGGCGGCTCATCGTGACCCGCCGGTGCCGGCGCAGTGGATGCCGCCCGGCACCGGGCTGATCGTCGAGCGGGAGGACGCCGAGCTCCGGTACTCCGACGGCGCCTACCGATGCGTGATCCGCCGGGCGCTCTACAACGCGGGCAACGAGCCGGTCACCCGGTACCTGATGAAGATCTCGGTCGACCGCTACCCGAACGATCCCACCGGCTCCAACCAGCACCACCGGCAGCACCCGCTGACCTGGGAGGAACTGGACATCGAGGCGGTGGCCGGCGAGGGCGAGGCCGCCGAGCCCATGCAGCGGCGGCTCAAGCTCGACCGGGACGCGTCCAAGGAGGTGTGGTTGCTGTTCGCCAACGAGCATGGCCAGTTCCCCCTCTATCCCGGCGAACGGACCACCATCACCTACGGCTACACCGTCGGCGAGGAGAAGTGGGGCCAGTGGTTCCAGCGCGCCATGCGGCTGCCGACCCGGCACCTCACCGTGCGGCTCGACTTCCCGGTGCATTTCGATCCGCAGGTGTGGGGCCTGGAGACATCCCTTGCCGCTGAGGTACCCGTGCGGACGCCGGCCGAACGTCACAACGAGCACGGCCGGGCGGTTTTCGAGTGGTCCACCGACCAGCCGCTGCTCAACGCCCGGTACCGGCTGGAGTGGCGGTTCCGCGGGGCGGGCGCGCCGATCTACGAGGAGGTCGCCCCGATCAACGGCTCCGCCCTGCCGGCCATCGAGCCCCGCGCCTCACACCGGATGCGTGGCATCGGCATCGTCCAGCGTGGCGCCGACCTGTTGCGGCAGCGCTCCCGGCACTTCCAGCTGCCGCGGGAGGAGGGCGACGCCAAGGACGCGGTCACCGCCCTGCTCTCCGCGCTCCACCGCCTCGAGGCCCTGCACGACTTCAGCCGGGGCGTCGGACTGGCCGCGCCGCAGATCGGGCTGTCCGTGGCCGCGGCGGTGGTCAGGCCGCCGGAGCGCGACGCCGAGCCGGTGGTGCTGCTCAATCCGCGGGTGGTCGGCGAGTCGGGCGACCGCGACGAGCAGTACGAAGGCTGCCTGTCGTTCTTCGACTACCGCGGCCTGGTGGTGCGGCCGCTGCGGATCGAGGTGGAGCACGCCCGGTTCGACGGCACGCGGGTGATCACGTCGTTCGAGCAGGCGATGGCCCGGCTGGTCAACCACGAGATCGACCACCTCGACGGCAAGCTGTACGTCGACCGGATGGCGCCCGACGCCACGCTGGTTCCGGTGTCCGAGTACCAGCAGGCCGGGCGGCCGTTCAGTTGAACGCGTCGTACTTTATGCGGATCGACGGGACCTGCTGCTCGGCCAGCGTCTTCAGGGTGGCCTTGACCATGGCGCCGGAGCCGGACACGAAGAAGTCGTGCTCGTTCCAGGGCCCGTACCGGGCCACCACATCCGAGATGTTGCCCTGCTCGCCGGGGAACGTCGGGTCGTCACTGCAGGCGGTGACCACGGAGAGCCACGGATAGCGGGCGGCCAGGCGGTTGAGCTCGGCCAGGTCGTACAGGTCGTCGCGGGTACGCGCCCCGAAGAAGACGTGCACCCAGCGGGTCCGGTTGTAGCGGGTCAGCTCCTCCAGCATCGACTTGACCGGGGCCAGGCCGGTGCCGCCGGCCACGAACACCGCGTCCCGGGTGGAGCGGCGGTCCAGGCTCATCGAGCCCATCGGCGCGGCCAGCTTCACCATGTCGCCGACCTGCAGGCGCCGGACCAGCGCGGACGACACCCAGCCGGCGCCGACCGCGCGTACATGGAATTCCAGGGTGTTGTCCCGCCGCGGCGCGTTGGCGATCGAATACGTCCGCCAGAGGCGCGGCTGTGAGCGCGGGTACTCGAGGCTCACGTACTGCCCCGCGCGGAAGTCGAGCGGTTGCATCGGCAGCACGGTGAAGACGGCCATGTCCGTGGCCCGGCGCTCATGCGAGACCACTTCGCCGTACCAGTACGCCGGGAGGCTGTCCGCCTCGGCGCCGGCCAGCATCTTCGCCGCGATCGCCGCGTACGCGTCCGCCCAGGCCTGATCGAACTCGACACTCCACTGCTCCCCGGCGTAGTGCCGCATCGCCTCGATCAGCGCCCCGCCCACCACCTCGTAGTGTTCTGGTTCCACGTGAAACTTGCGGTGGTCGCGCCCCAGGTCACGGAGGTACTGGTCGAACTTCTCCGGATCCTCCAGCGTCTGCACGGCGGTGACGAGCGCGTTGAGCAACCGCGATCGCTGGACGTCCATGTGCACCGGGAACAGATCCCGCAGGTCCGGGTGCGAGAGGAAGATCCGCGCGTAGAAGTAGCCGGCGACCTTGTCCTGATGCTCCTCGACGAGGCTCCAACTCTCCTTGAGCAAGCGCGCGAGGTCTCCCATGTGACTCAGGGTGGGCAGCGCAGTCGGATTTACGACGCACCATCAGTGCGATTGACCACCCTTATCGTTGTGCGGGTGACCAGCGACGTCGAACGCTCCAGCCGCACCTCGCCCGGGATCGAGATCCTTCTCGTCCTGCTGCTCTCCCTCGGCGCGAGCGCCGTCTATGCCGTGGTGTCCCTCATCGCCAAACTGACCGCCGGTCCGCTCTCCGCCTCGAAGGCCACGCTCAACCCCTCGCAGTCGCCGCGGCCGTACCTCGACCTGACGTACCAGCTGCTGGGGATCTTCTTCGCGCTGGTGCCGGTGCTGCTGGCGCTGTATCTGCTGGGGTCACGGCGCTCGTCGCTCGGCCAGCCGTTGGTGCGGCCCGGCTTCGACGGGGGCTGGGGGGTGGGGTTGGCCGCGCTGATCGGGATTCCCGGGCTTCTGCTGGTGTACGCCGCGGCGCAGCTCGGATTGAACGCCCAGATCGTGCCGGCCGCTCTGCAGCCGGTGTGGTGGGCGGTGCCGGTGCTGGTCCTGAAAGCCGTGGAGAACGCGGTGCTCGAGGAGGTGATCGTGGTCGGGTATCTGGTCACCCGGCTGCAGGGGCTTCAGTGGCGGCTGGTGGCGATCGTCGGGGCTTCGGCGGTGCTGCGCGGGTCGTACCACCTGTATCAGGGGTTCGGCGCCTTCGTGGGGAACGCGATCATGGGGGTCTTGTTCGCGCTGTTCTTCGTACGGTTCAAGCGGGTCATGCCGTTGATCGTGGCGCATTCGCTGCTGGATATTGTCGCGTTCGTCGGCTACACGCTGTTGCCAGAGTCTTGGTTGAGCTGGCTCTGAGCGGGCCGCCCACCTCCCCTGCCGCTTTTGTGACCACCGATTGCATCCGGGCCTGCCGCATACGCTGCGTCGCCTCGACCGCAACCGTCGGCCCGGCCGGCCGTTCGGCGAGCTGTTCAGCCGGCGCTGGACTCCTGGTTCAGGCGGCTGTAGAAGCGGGTTGCGCGGGCGCTGACCGTGCGGACGCCGGAGCGGCTGGTGATGATCGCGGAGAGCACGGTCACGCCTGGGAAGAGGCGGTTGATGCCCCGGACCAGGGCCCATGCGCCCGCCTGGGCGGAAGCCATGCGGGCCAGGCGCCAGACGGCGTCGGTGAGGCGGGTCTCCTCCTCGTAGGCCGGCTGCTCGGCCGCGGTCAGGGCGGCCTCGGCGTCCTCCGGGGTGGCGTGCACCTGGGTGAGGACGAGCAGGTCGACGGCGCGATCGCGATCGGTCGGGTCGATCCGGTAGGCGGCGGCCACGTGCAGAATCAGCTCCGCGTACGTCAGCGCATTGGAACTGAGCAGGGCGACCGGGACGTAGGAGCCCGCGGCGGCGGCGAAGACACTGCCCACGCCGCCGAAGCGGATGAACTGGCGTTCGGCCAGGCGGGCCAGGCCGGCGTCGGTGGCGTGGGGGTAGCGCTCGCGCAGGCGGCGGGCCCAGTCGGCGGCCCGGGGACCGATGGTCTGTACGGCCGCCAAGGCCAGCAGCTCGGGGGCATGACCTGGGTTGGCCACCAGTTGGGCCCAAGGTTCGGTGCGGGTCTTCGGGGCTTCGTGCTGTGCGGCCTCTGGCGTTGCGGGCTTCGGTGCCTGCAGCTCCGCCTTCGGGGCTGCGGGCACCGGTGTCTGCTGCTCGGTGCCTGCTTTGTGCTGCTCGGTGGCTGCCGCCGTTGGGGGCGGGTTTGCCGACGCGGGCTTCGGGTCGGACGGTGACTTCTGGGACGGGGCGGCGGTGGTCACCGGAGGCGGGGTCTCCTTGGTGGGGGTTGGCTTGGTGCCTTCCGTGGCGGGGCCTTTGTCGATCGGCTCGCCGCCGGGGACTGCCGGTTTCGTTGATGGGGTTGCTTTGCTGGGGCGCTGGGTGGGGGCTGGTGGTTTGGCGGGTGTCCGCTCGGTGACCTTCGTGGGTTCGGCCGCTGAGCTGGGCACTGCCGGTTCGGTCGCCCTAGCCGACGCGGGTGCGGTTGCCTTAGTTGGCGCCGCGGCCGTTGGGGTGGTGAGGGCTGGAGTCGTGGGCTCGGCGGGGGCTGGTTGCGCTGGGGGTTTGGTGGTTTTGGCTCGGGGGGCTGACTTTGCGGCCTTGGCTGGGGTGGCCTTCTTGGCGGCCTTGGCGGGGGGCCTCTTCGCCGGGGTGGTTGCCCTGGGTGGGCGCTGGGCGGGAGGTGTGGAGGCCGGCGGTTGTCCGGTGGTCGCTTCGGGCTTGACAGGAGGTGTGGAGGCCGGCGGTTGCCCGGGGGGCGTCTCGGGTGCGGCGGGAGGTGGGGAAGCCTGGGGGTGGCCGGGGGTGGCTTTGGGCTCGGCGGGAGTTGGGGATTGCGTGGCCTTGCGGGCGGTGGACTTGCGGCGCCCAGCTGAAGGCGGCTGTGGGGCTGGGTTGCGAGCAGGTTCTGTGGGCGTACCCGAATCAGTTTTTGGGTCTTGATCTTCCGCCTGATTCGGGACGGGGCTCTTCGGGCGGCGGGGGCGCACGGTGGGCTCGGGCGTCGGCGGCTGGAACGTGACCTGCGGAGGGGCAGCCTTCTCCGCCCGACGACGACCCGATGGGGCCTGGTCGGGGGCGCTGAACTCCGCGTCGGCCGAGCGCTTACGAGGCTGCTCATCCTCCATCCGCGAGAGCCTAACCGGACCTCGCGGTTTTCACCCGGTACGAACCGCTCCCGCGACGCCCCATACCTCTTTGCTCGCCGCCAACAGGGTCCGGTATCCTCGTCGTTCGACGGCTACGCGCCGTCGAGGAGACTTCGCCTAGTCTGGTCTATGGCGCCGCACTGCTAATGCGGTTGGGGTTTTATAGCCCCTCCCGGGTTCGAATCCCGGAGTCTCCGCTCGACGTCCAACGCCGGTGAGCTGCCCCGCAGCCACCGGCGTTCTGCGTCTGAACCGGGCGGATTCAGACGGTCGTAGCATTTGATCTTGGGGGTTCGGTGGGACAGGTTCCCGCCGTGCGTGTGATGCTGACGCTGCCGGAACGCGAAGAAATATCCCGCGGACTCGCGGAAGGCTTGCTGTATAAGGAGCCCTTTCCAACCTGATCTTGCAGGTCGGCGAGGGTGGGTGGGGGCGGAGGTCGATGCGGGAGAGGCTCCCGGTAAGACAGCAATCGACCTAAACCCGGTGCCGTCAGATCAGACCTTGGCGGTGCGGACCTCGCCGGAGCGGTGCAGCAGGAAGCCGGCGACCACACCGGCGACCGTCAGCGCGGCGAACAGGACCACGGTCATCACGGCGGAGAGGTCGAGCAAGGCGATCAGCATGGCCAGCGGCGTGCCGGCACCCGGCCACAGCACCGCCCCGCGGACCCGGCCGCCCAGTTGGGCCTGCATGACCGCGGCGCTGAGCAGGTAGCCGGCGGTGGCGATGCCCAGCACCCACCGAGTCCCGGCCGTCAGGTGGTCGTCAGCGCCGTGCAGGACGGAGGCCCCAGCCCGCGGCGCCGATGGTGTCGTTGGCTATCACGGGGCCGAGGATCTGCCAGACGCCCCTGTTGATGGCATTGAAAATGGCGAAGGCCACGGTCACGGACCAGATCCACTGCTGAGATTTGAAGTATCTCCAGCCTTCCGCCATGTCGGCGAGCATCGTCGGGCTGTCCTTGGCGCGCGGTCGCCGATCGGGCAGTGAGATGCGGGCGAAGCAGGCGGCCGCCAGCAGGAACGAGGCGGCGTCCGCGGCGATCGCCCAACCGCCGCCGATCGATGCGGTCAGCAGACCGGCGGTGGCCGGGCCGAGGATCCGGTTGGTGTTTCTGGCGGAGGCCAACAGGGAGCTGGCCCGCTGAAGGCCGCGCCCAGCTACGAGGTTCGAGACGATGCCACGCAGCGCGGGAATGGTCAGTCCCTGGAAAACGCCGTTGGAGGCGGCTAAGGGCAGCAGCAGTACCGGGTGTTGATGGGTGAGAAGCAGGACTGCGACGCCAGCCTGGGTGAGCCCCGCGCCAAGACTGGTGAGGCTCAGCACGGCATCGCGGCGGTACCGGTCGGCGATACCGCCGCCGAACAGCATCGTCGCGGCCATCGCCACCATTGCAGTGGCGGTGACCGCGGACAGCCAGGCCGCGCTGTCGGTGATCTCCAGGACCCCGAAGGCCAGGGCGACGGGCGACATGAAACTGCCTGCCATGGAAATCGAACGGCCAGTGAAAACCACCGGAAGGCAGGAGAGCGGAGAGGCCCGCCAGAGGCAGGACCGGGTGTCGTTATCGCGTCGCTTATGGGCGCCTCAGAGCCCTGGTCCTGGAACAATTCCGGCTTGGGCGCGAGGCGTCACCCTGCCAGCGCAGACGCAATGCAACAAGTTCCTGCGCGAGGCGATTGCAGGCCATTGCCGCGACATCGTTCAGTCGGACCAGCCGTAAGCATGCCTCGTGGTGCGTCGCTCTTCTGCCGCGTCGAGGACGTTGGCGCTCTTTCCGGCGGTGACACACGCTGGTTGCGGGAAGTCCGCTGCTACCAGCCCTCGACCGTCTCACGCCGATTGTCAGTCGTGGTCGGCTTCTACCGGGTATGCGTCATCGACCAGTTCCGGGCCCACTCGCCGGCCGACTATGTGCGGCGCCCGCCCACGCCGACCGACTCACCCACGCTTGGGCTGGGCCATCTACAGTTCGAGGCCCTGCTCACGGCCGCATGGCCCTCGGCCAACCGCAACGACTTCGCGTTGATCGCGTTGATCGCGATGCTCGGCCTGATCGGCCTGCGGATCTTCGAAGCCTGCGGTGCGAACCTCGCCGACCTCGGCGAGGAGCACGGCCATCATGCCCTGAAGATTCGCGCCAAGGGCGACAAGACGGTGCTGGTCCCGCTGCCTCCTGCGGTTGCTCGGGCGATCGAGCATGCCACCGAGCGCCGCGAGCAGGGGCCGATCCTGCGCAACAGCCTCCGGTACCTGAACCGCCGAGGCCTGCCAGCTCCGGGATTACCCGGGCGGCGAAACGGCCCATCAGCGGCGCGACTGAGCCCGTACAAGGTATACGGGTCTGACCGACCACACGACCCGCAACGGGAACGCAACCAAGGCCGCGACCGCTTCGCACCCTGGCCCGTGGACTCTCGACAACGTCACTGATGTCGTGCGCCCAAAAGGACAGAGGTTTGAGGATGACCGCCTCCGCGGTGACTGGAACCCCGGCGATCCAGCCGGGCAAGGCCGCGCCGACACCTCACCGACCCCTCTGGTCCGACCGGTGGTGCCGTTTCGCATTCGTCGCGGCCGGCGCGTGGCTGCTGTGCTACGCCGTTCTGACCTGGGCCGGTCAGGCCAACGAGGCCTTCGGTATGTTCGTGGGCGATGGTCTCTATCTTGTGCCCATCGTGGTGTCGGTCCCCGTCGCCTTCGCCGCGTCCCGGCGGGTGCCCGGTCGGCACGCGACCATGTGGCGCATCCTGACCGTGGCCCTGCTGGCGCAATTGGCGGGTGAGACCCTTTGGGCCGGCTACGACTACCTGACCCCGGACGGCGCGCCGTCGCCGTCATTCGCCGACCTCTTCTACCTCGTGGCTTCGGTGCTCACCGTGGTCGCCGTCGTGGTCGGCTTCGGCGACGCCGGCCTGCTCCGGCACCTGCGCGGATCGCTCGACACCGCGCTGATCGTCCTCAGCATCGGCGGTCTGGGCTGGCACGCGCTCATCACACCTCAGGCCAGTGTCAATACGAGCCCGGGCGACCTGGTCAACCTGAGCTATCCCCTGCTCGACGTCGTGACCCTGAGCAGCATCGTGATCGTCGGCATGGGCGGCTACCGGCGTCTGCCGGCTGCGATGCGTCTCGTGACCCTGGCCGTCGGACTCAATGTCGTCAGTGACATGGGCTACACCTATCTGACCATCTTCAGCTCATACGACCCGGCCAGCTGGATCAACGTCGCGTTCCAGGCGGCCAACACGATCTTCCCCGTGGCGGCCGTCGTGGCGATGCGGCGCCGAGAACCACCGGCCCAGCGGCTCCTCTTCGACCGGGGACTGGCGCTGATGCCGATCGCGCTGTCCATGACGGCCACCATCCTGCTCGTCGCCTTCGACAAGAACCACTCCGGCCAGGTCACCAACGCCACGTTGGCAGTCGGCGGCATGCTGTTCGCGATGGTTCTCCTGCGTCAGTACCTGTTCGTCAAGGATCGCGGGACCCTGGCCGAGGATCTGCACGCCGCGGTCCAGGAACAACGGCGCCTGGCCGTCACCGACGGACTCACCGGCCTCTACAACCGCAGGCATCTGACCGCCACGGTCGACGAGGCCGATGCCGAGAGCGTCGGCTCGAACTCGACGGCCTTCATGGTCATCGACATCGACCACTTCAAATCAATTAACGACACATACGGCCACCTCGCCGGCGATGACGTCCTCCGGGGCGTCGCCGCTCGGCTGTCCGCGGCGTCCCGCGAGCACGACCTGGTCGCCCGCTACGGCGGGGAGGAATTCGTCATCCTCCTGCCCGACACCGATGAACCGACGATCCGGAAGGTGGCCGAACGTCTGCGTCGTGCGATCGGCGACGAGCCGTTCCGCACTCCGTCCGGCCGGGCGATCACGGTCACCACCTCCATCGGGGTGGCGCTGGCAACAGGGCCGGATCGGCTGAACAACCTCATGGAACGCGCGGACCGCGCCCTGTACCAATCCAAGCGTGCCGGGCGTGACCGCGTGACCGGCCCGTGGACGCCCCCCGAGGCGGCGGAACGCTCGGAACCGGCCCTGAGCGCGCCGGCGGAGCACCTCCACCCCGGCTGAACATCTTGCTCGCCGGCCCGTTTCTCGGTCACAGATGCGCTTCAGGGAGGACGCACTCACGTGCCGCAGATCACGCGCGGTCCCTTACGGTGGGCAGCCGCTCCAAGTGAGGCCCGAAGCCCGTCCCCGCCATCCGCCGCACCTGGTCGTGTTCGACATGTTCCGCGACGCCTGCGGCAGGGAGCTGATCTCGTTGCCGCTGACCAGCCGCCGCCGGCGGCTGCGACGGCTGCTCGCCACCGCGCCACCGACCCTGACGCTTTGCCCGCAAACCGCCGCGCACCAGCGGCGCCGCCCGTGTTCACGATGCGGACTTTCACGACGGATCAGCGCCACGTCCGCGGCCGGGCCGGTCTGCGATACCTGCTACGCGATGGATCCCGCCCGGCGCGAGGTGTGCGTGACGTGTGGCAACCGCGAGAGGGTGGGCCACCGGCGACCCGACGGCACAGTCGTGTGCGGCGACTGCCACCGCAAGCCGGTACATCGGTGCACCGAATGCGACGTCGCATCGACCTCGCCGTACCGCAGCCTGAACGGTCCGGTGTGCACGGACTGCTGAGCTCGAGGATCTTGGGCTGTTCGGCGGTGATGTCGATGTCGGCCTCGGCCATGGCGGCGACCGCGACGGGGTTGATCGTCTCGGCGGGTTGCGGGTGCTTCGCCGAGGAATCGGTCAGCCGGCCCGGTAGATCGCCGCGCCGCTCGTCCGCGCAGGCCGCGTGGCCAAGGGGCGCAGGACCGGGTGAGGATTTGCACGCTTATTCGAGATGCCGGGACTACTCGCAGCACGTACCTTTGACGTCGGTGTGCCGGGAAGTCTGGTCGGCAATGTCTTTGCCGACCCCTTTTCGGAGGTTCCATGTCCGCGTCACCAAAGTCCTCGTTCCGCCTGCTCAGCCGAGGAAGCTGGCCAGAGGCCCGCCGGGTCGGTGATGTGCTGCGCACCGAGACGGTCGGCGGTGTGCTGCTGCTGGTGGCGGCGGTGCTGGCGATCGTCTGGGCGAACTCGCCTTGGGGTGAGGCGTACCGGTCGTTGGGTGCGGTGCGGGTGGGCCCGTCGGCGTGGCATCTGGACCTGAGCCTGGCGACGTGGGCGGCCGACGGGCTGCTGGCGATCTTCTTCTTCGTGGCCGGCCTGGAGCTCAAGCGGGAGTTCGTCGCCGGGGACCTTCGTGACGTGCGTCGGGCGGCGCCCGGTGAGCCGGGTGTGCCGGCTGTGCTGGGCTTGCCGATCCCGATGTACGTCCCGACCCGGGCCTTCCCGTGGCCGGGGCAGCAATTCGCCCCGTCGCTGCCGCGATTGTTCAACCGTGCCACGTTCGCGGGGATGAAGGCTCCGGCGGTCATGTTCGGCCGCACCGTCGACCGCTGGCGCGCGGGGCTGGGCCTGCCGCGACGCCGGGGCCGGCATGATCCTCTCCGGAGCCCGGACGGCGGGCGGGCGACGGTGCTGCACGGGATCAGCCCGTCGGTGCTGCCTCGGCCTGACGACTGGCCGGCCGCGGCGTGGATGACCAGGTACTGGTTCTTGGACTCGTCGGCCGGTGACTCGTCGCTCGCGCCTCAGGTCAGGGAGTTGCTCGTCGCGGATCCGGCGCCGGTGTACGTCGGATTCGGCAGCATGGCCGGTCCCGACCCGGCCGCCGCCACCGGTGTCGTGCTGGAGGCGCTGCGGCTGGCCGGGGTGCGGGCAGTCATCGGGACCGGCTGGGGCGGCTTGCCGGAGACCGCGGCGCAGGGCCATGTGTTCGCCTCGGAGTTGCCGCACGATGTGGTGTTCCCGCGTTGCTCGGTGATCGTGCATCACGGCGGCGCCGGGACGACCGCGGCGGCGGCGCGGGCCGGGCGGCCGCAGGTGATCTGCCCGTTTGTCGCCGATCAGCCGTTCTGGGGCCGACGTATGCAGCACCTCGGGGTAGCGCCGGCGCCGATCGATCAGCGGCGGCTCACTGCCGAGTCCTTGGCCGCGGCGATCCGGCGAGCCCTCACGCCGTCGATGGCCGGGACCGCGGGGCGGATCGGGGAGCGGATCCGGTCCGAGGACGGCATCACCACGGCGGCCACCGCACTGGAGGACATCGTCATCCGCTCCGGCCGCTGACGATGCCGCCGGGCGCGGCCACGGCCGAGGGACGACGCAGGAGCCAGACGGCGGTGACGGCCACCCAGCCGAAGCCGGCCAGCAGCGAGAGGTGCTCGAGCAGACCGGCCGGGGCGGGTTGCCACACGCCGAGGGTGTCGAGCCGGTAGGCGATGCCGGCGGCGAACGCGAACACGATGACCAGGATCCCGCCGGCCTTCAGCAGCCTCGCGTTGCGCCGGTTGGTCTCGGCGGCGCGCCGGGCCAGGACGAGTGCGGCTGCGCTGAGCCCGGCGAACAATGCCAGCCCGGCGACCTGGTGGACGCCTCCGGTGGCGGTGAGTCCTTCCGGCTCGCCGGGCGGATAACCGAGGGCGGGATCGGTGGGCACGAACCCGGCCACCAGCAGCCCTGCCGCCGCTGTGGCGGTCAGGATCGGTGCCCACCGGGCCGCGAGTCCTGGATGCAGCACCCGGCGAAGCCCGGCGGCGAACAAGGCCAGCAGGGTCCCGCCGAGGGCGAAGTTGATCGTCTGCAGCCAGCCACGGTCACCGGTGCCGAGCTGGCTGGCGCCGTGATGCCACAGGCTGTACCCGGCCCGGGTGGCCCCGTCGATCCACAACACCACCGGAACGAGGACACCGGCGGCGACCCCGGCGCGCAGCTGCCACGTAAGGGACATGGGAAGCCTCCGCTCTCCGCAGCGTCCGCCGCGGGCCGACCAGACTTCCCGGCTCACCCCTGATAGATACAGTGACTTTAGTACGACCTGAAATCTATGAAAAGAGGGGACCGTCGTGGGCGATGCCGAGGATGAAGGGCGGCTGGCGTGGGCCGAGCAGGTGGCCATGTACCTGGCCCGCGACGGCGTCCCACCGATCGCCGGACGCATCCTCGGCTGGCTGATGATCTGCGAGCCGGCCGAGCAGACCGCCGCGCAGATCAGCTCCGCCATCAAGGCCAGCCGGGCCTCGCTGACGATGAACCTGCGACTGCTCACCGGCATGGGGTTTCTGACCTGGCGCACCAAGCCGGGTGAGCGCACCATGTACTACCGCATGGCTGACGACGCGTGGCAGGCCGTGGTCCGCAAGCAGATCGACGGCATCGCCGCGTTCCTCGAGATCACCGACTGCGGTGTTGCCCTGCTCGACGGCGACGCGGAGCGTGCCGGGCGCATCCGTCAGGCCCAGGCTGTCTTCACCTGGATGGCGACGGTGTTCCGCGACGCTCCACCGATCACGGAACAGCCCCTGCGGTCGTAGGGGCGTTCGGCGCGGTCCGGTGTGACGCGTTGAGAAATGGCCTTCCCTGCGGATGTCCGCGGGAGTACGGTGACGCCAGGTGTGCCGGGAAGTCTGGTCGGCGGTCATGTCCGCTTGCGACCAGAGAGGCATCCGCCATGGGCGACGTCGTGCTGCGCACCACTGGGCTCACCAAACGATTCCGGCGGCTGACCGCCGTCGATGACTTGACGCTCGAGGTCACGGCCAGTGAGGTGTTCGGGTTCCTCGGCCCGAACGGCGCCGGCAAGTCCACCACCATCCGCATGCTGCTGGGCCTGGCCAAACCCAGCGCCGGGCATGCCACCATCGCCGGCGTCGACGCCGCCGATGTGCGTCGCGCGCATCGATCGCTGGCCTATGTGCCCGCCGACGTCGCGTTGTGGCCCCAGCTGACCGGCGCCGAGATCCTGCACCTGCTCGCCCGCACCGGGTCCGGTGTGGACCTGGACTACCGCGAAGAGCTGGTCGATCGGTTCGCGCTCGACCTCTCGAAACCGGCTCGTACCTACTCGACCGGAAACCGGCAGAAAGTCGCTCTGGTCGCGGCGTTCGCCACCCGCGCCCCGGCACTGGTCCTGGACGAACCGACCAGCGGCCTCGACCCGCTGATGGAACGCGAGTTCCGCACTGCGGTGGCCGCCGCCCGCGAGCGAGGCCAGAGCGTCTTCCTCAGTTCCCATCAGCTCGCCGAGGTGGAGGCGATCTGCGACCGTGTGGGCATTCTGCGCGCCGGGCGGCTGGTCGATCTGGCCTCCATCGCGAAGCTGCGTACCCTGCACCGCACCGAGGTGACCGTCACCTGCACCGGCGCCCCACCCACCCTGGCCGATGTTCCCGGTGTGGACGCGGTGGAGATCCTTCCCGGCGACAGCGCGGGTGCGATGCGGATGAGGTTCGCGCTCAGCGGTCCGCCCGCCCCTGCGCTCAAAGCGCTCGCCGATGCTGATGTCGCTGCTCTGGTCGTGCGGGAGCCGAGCCTGGAGGAGATCTTCCTCGACTACTACGGCGCTGAGGCCGGCCGATGACCGCGACGCCGATCGCCGCTGACGCCGGGGCGCGGCGGGCCACGACCGGTCTGGCGGTGCGGCAGATCCGTCTCGGCGCGCTGCTGCTGCTGGCTGTCGCAGCGGGCGCGCCGGCGATGGTGGCCGGAACCTACGAGCGGGTGACCAGTGACCCGGCCGCGCTGGCCGGGCTCGGTGCGCTGGCCGGTAACGCCGCGATCCGTACGATCTTCGGCGAGCCGATTGCCCTCGACGAGGCCGGTGGGTTCACCGTGTGGCGTCTGGGCACCGTGCTCGGCGCGATCCTCGCCGTGTGGGCCGTGGTGGCCACCACCCGGGTCACTCGCGGCGAGGAGGACCACGGCCGCTGGGATGTTCTGCTGGCCGGCCGGCTGCCGTTGCGTCAGGTGCTGTTCCGCCATCTGATGGTGATCGCGTCCGTCCCGGTCGTGGCCGGCGCCGCGATCATGGTGGTGCTGCTGGTGTTCGGCGGATCGGATTCCGCCGGTGCGGTGGTGCACGGTGCCGGTGTGGCTCTGCTCGGGCTGTTCGCCGCCGCCCTTGCCGCACTCACCGCCCAGATCTTCTCGGCCCGGACGGCCGCGACCGGTACGGCGATAGCCATTCTGGGTGCCGGGCTGCTCGCCCGGATGGCCGCTGACGGGGTTCCCGCGCTGGGCAGGCTGCGGTGGCTGTCGCCGTTCGGTCTGCTGGAGATCAGTTCCGCGTACGACCGTAACCGGGTTTCGCCGTTGCTGGTGCTGGCGGCCGCGACTGCCCTGCTCTATGTCGCGGTGGCCGTGGTGTGTGGCCGTCGCGATGTCGGTGGTGGCCTGCTGCCGGCTGCGGCCGGGCGCCGCCCCCCGCCTCGGGCTGCTCGACACGGTGGAGGCTTTCGCGGTCCGCCGGCTGCTCGGGCCGCTGGCCGCCTGGTCCGCCGGGATCGGTGCCTACTTCCTGGTCATCGGGGTTGACTTCGATGTCGCTGACCGGGTTCCTCTCCGACAACCGGGTGTTCGCCGACCGCGCTGCCCAAGCCGGATTCGTCGGGCTGGCCACGGTGCAGGGGTTCGTCGCCGCCCTGTTCGGGCTGCTGGCGATGCCGGTGGGGGCGTTCACCGCGGTCCGGCTCGGCGCGTTCATGGCGGCCGAGTCCGACCGGCGGCTCACCCTTGTGGCCGCGCAGCCGCTGAGCCGGCTGCGGCTGCTCGGGGCCGAGACTGCGGCCACGCTCGCCGGTGCGATGCTGCTGCTGGCCGTCGCTGCGGTCGGCGCTTGGGCGGGCGTCAGCATGGTGGGCGGTGATCTCACCCTGACCGCGGCGCTGGCCGGAACCTTCAACGCGCTGCCGATCGTGCTGCTGTGCCTGGGTGCGGCGCTGCTGGCCGCTGGCCTCAGACCTTCTGCGGTCATCCACATCGGCCCTGTCCCGGCGACCGGCGGGTTCCTGCTCAAGGTCATCGCCGACAGCAGTGGCGCACCGGCCTGGGTCAGTGATCTGTCCCCGTACCGGCACACGGCTGCGGTACCGCTGGTCGGTGCCGACTGGCCCGGCGTGCTGGTCATGGGCGCCGTGGCCGTGGTGTTGGCCACGGCCGGAACGTCCGCCTACCTGCGCCGGGACCTGACCGGCTGACAGCCGATCCGCCCGGTTCGGCATCACAAACCTTCCCCTTCCCGAGGACCATCGTCTTCAAGGAGTCCACATGGGCGCATCCCATCCGGCGGCGATCGAGGTCTCCGCCCTGACCAAGCACTTCGGCCGGGCCACGGCACTGGACGGTCTCGACCTCGAGGTGGCAGCCGGCGAGGTGCACGGCTTCCTCGGCCCTAACGGCAGTGGCAAGACCACCACCATCCGGGTGTTGCTGGGTCTGCTGCGGGCCGACTCCGGCACGGTCCGGCTGCTCGGCGGCGACCCGTGGAAGGACGCGGTCGCGCTGCACGCCCGGCTGGCGTACGTGCCGGGTGACGTCACCCTCTGGCCGGGCGTCACCGGGGGAGAGGTCATCGACCTGCTCAGCCGCATGCGCGGCAAACTCGACCGGCGCCGCCGCGACGACCTGCTCGAACGCTTCAACCTGGATCCCAGCAAGAAGGCCCGCACCTACTCCAAGGGCAACCGGCAGAAGGTCGCGTTGATCGCCGCGCTCGCCTCCGACGCCGAACTGCTGCTGCTCGACGAACCGACCTCGGGACTCGACCCGCTGATGGAATCGGTGTTCCGGCAGTGCATCACCGAGGTTCGCGGGCAGGGCCGCACCGTACTGCTGTCGAGCCACATCCTGGCCGAGGTCGAGGCTCTGTGCGACCGGGTCAGCATCATCCGTCAGGGCCGCACCGTAGAGTCGGGCACCCTGGCCGAACTGCGTCACCTGACCCGCACCTCGATCACCGTCGAGACGGCCGCGCCGCTCAACGGCCTCGGCGCCCTGCCCGGAGTGCACGACCTGGTGGCCGGCGACCATCACGCCCGCTTCGACGTCGACGCCGCGCGGCTGGACGATGTGATCCGCCGGCTCGCCCCGCTCGGGGTGCGCAGCCTCACCAGCACCCCGCCGACGTTGGAGGACATGTTCCTGCGCCACTACGGCGACGACACCCCGGCCGGGAGCGTGGCGTCATGACCGGGACCGGGACCCTGCTGCGGTTCATGCTGCGCCGGGAACGCCGCGCCCTGCCCTGGTGGCTGCTCGGCACGGCGTTGCTGCTGCTCGTGCAGTCGGCCCAGAGCCAGAACCTGTACGACACTCCGCAGGACCTCGCCAACCTGCGGCAGACCATCGGCGGCAACACCGCGGTCATCGCCATGAGCGGGCCCACCGCGCTGCTGGAGAGCATCGGCGGGGAGGTCGTCTTCGAGATCCTCGGCTTTCTGGCGATCATTGTCGCGCTGATGAACATGTTCCTGGTCGGCCGGCAGACCCGCGCCGACGAGGAGACCGGACGCGCCGAGCTGATCCGGTCCGCCCGGGTCGGCCGCCGCGCCCCGCTGATCGCCGCGCTCGCACTGGCCGGGCTGGCCGACCTGACCGCCGGCGCGCTGGTGTTCGCCGTGGCCGCGGGGACCGGTCTGCCGATCGGTGGCTCGGCGCTGCTGGGCGCCGCGGTGACCGCGGTGGGTGTCACGTTCGCCGCGCTGACCGCGGTGGCGGCCCAGCTGTTCGAGAACGCCCGAGCCGTGTACGGCAGTGTTGGAACGGTCCTCGGGGCCGCCTACCTGCTGCGCGCCGCCGGAGACGCCGGCGACAACGGGTTGTCCTGGCTGTCACCGATCGGCTGGGCGCAGCAGACCCTGCCCTACGTCGCGAACCGGTGGTGGCCGCTGCTGGTGCCGCTGTGCCTGACCGTGGTGCTGCTGGCCGCCGCGACCGTGCTGCTGGACCGGCGGGACCTCGGCGCCGGACTAGTCCCGGCCCGGCCCGGCCGGCCCACCGCCTCCCGGGCGCTACGCGGCCCGTTCGGCCTGGCCTGGCGGCTGCAGCGCACCGCCCTGATCAGCTGGGTGGCCGGGCTCGCGCTGCTCGGCGCGGCCTACGGATCCCTGGGCAACAGCATCGAACAGTACGTGCGCGACAACCCAGAGATCGCCGACTTCCTGCCCGGCGGCGCGGCCGGCATCGCCGACGCGTACCTCGCCCTGACCGTCGCGATGGCGGCGCTGCTCGCCGCCGCGTACGGCGTCACCAGCGTTCTGCGGGTGCGGGCCGAGGAGACCTCCGGCCACGCGGAACCGGTGCTGGCCACCGCGACCAGCCGGCTGACCTGGCTGGCCGGGCAGCTGAGCGTCACGCTGGCCGGGACGGCGATGGCCCTGCTGGCAATCGGACTCGGCGAAGGAGCGGCGTACGCGCTCACGGTCTCCGACCCCGGCCAGATCCCCCGGCTGACCGGCACCGCCCTCGCCTACCTTCCCGCGGTATGGGTGGTCGCCGCGGGCACCGTGCTGGCCGTCGGCTGGCTACCGCGAACGGCGGCCGCGCTGGCCTGGACGCTGATGGGCTACTGCGCGGTCGTCGCGTTGTTCGCCGACTCCTTCGACCTGCCCGGCTGGGCCCAGCGAGCCTCGCCGCTGGCCCACACCCCACGGGTGCCGACCGAGCAGCTTACCCTGACCCCTCTGATCACACTGGGCGCGATCGCCGCGACGCTGCTGGCACTGGGTTACACCGGACTGCGCCGCCGGGACATCAGCACCTGACGCGACAGCCGGAACTCGATCGAAAACGGCAAAGGACTCTCCCGTGATTCGACCGTAACGTCCCGTCGCCGAGTCGCTCGACGCCCGCAACGCGGCGCCCGGCGAATCAGATGCACTCTTGGGGTGAAGGTCGTGGTCTGGTGGCCTGGTGCTCCGATGGTGATCGGACGTCGGAGCACGGTGCAGCATCGTGCGACATCAACCGGCACGCAGGCCCCACTCGGTGGCATGCGAGAGTCGTTTCTCGCGGGTCCGGGAGTAACGAAACCCCTGGACCAGCGGATACGCAACCGCGACCCCGTGGACGCATCAGCACGCGCGGTTACGGAGAGTGGTTGCGCAAGCGCCCGTAGCTCAATGGATAGAGCATCTGACTACGGATCAGAAGTAGACGCTCGTGAATATTGATTTTGTGCTTTGGGTGGATAGGCCGTGACCTGGGAAAAGACAGGTTCGCGGCCTAACTTGTTCCCGCATATTGGCGGAATTTCCCATCCATTGGGATTGTGGTGCTCAGATGGTGATCGGCTGTTTCGGAACGGTCCGTGCTGGCCGATGGCGCTGCGGATCGATTGGTAACGCCGCGTCCGGACCGCCGTCGAGGGCCGAGGTCAACTGCCCAGAAACGGAATGGGCTCTATGCCGCGGCTCGGACCCGGCAACTGACCGAGATCGGCACATGCCGGCGAGCTCCGGCGGCCTGTCGATGTCTCAGGAAGATGCCGGGATGCGCGGCGCACGTTGAATCTCGACGCCGGCCGGGCGTGGGCGGCGACGGCAGTCCGTGGACTTGGTTGTTGCTTATGCCTCAACAATGCCGCGCCTGCCGCCGGCGTGGCCGTGATGACGGGGGACATGTCCGGCGCCGTTGCAGGCGGCGGTGTGGGCGGGCAGAATGTCGCCGATGTGTGCCATTCACCGATGGAAGGGTGCTCA
>NZ_JBFBAA010000020.1:123472-172212 GCF_040682035.1 Actinoplanes sp. NPDC051470 | reverse complement strand
CCGCACCGACGCCCAGAACCTCACCACCGCCGCACCCTGGACCTCACCCTGGCTACCCCAGAGTTACGGGAAACAGTTCCTGCCAGGGGCTTAGGTTCTCCCGCTGGACGCTTCCCGGGAATCCCGGTAGACGAAGCCGCCTGAACCGAGCGGTCGGGGTACCGGTACCGGGCTGCCGCCCGGTCGCGGTCGTGGCCGAAGATTCTGCCGATGCGGTCGAACCGGTGGTGATGGCAGCCGAGCAGCAGGCCGCTGCCGATGAGGCGGCAAGCCTGCCGCTGACGCGTGTAGCCGCCGCACTTGAACGGGGCGATCAGAGCGAGATAGGGCACGAACAGCGCCAGAGCAACGAAGGTCGCGAGACGACGCTGGTCTGCGAACCAAAGCAACACCGCCACGATGACCAGCACGATTCCGATGGTCGCACGCTCAGCGACCTTGGATGACTTGGCCATAGACGGACGTTAATCGCCTTCGGATTGTGGTGGAACATGTCGTCAAGGTAATCAATCCGACAGGGAATAGAGTGTGCGTAGAGCGCCAATACCGGCGAACCCTACTCCTTTCTTCCGGCATGCTCATCTGCCGCGATCCGCGCGGGCCGGTGACCGTGTTGGCGGTTGCCTGATTCCGTCCGGCGGCACTGACCCTGGAGCTCCGGTTCATGTGCATCGCGATCAGGGCAGCCAATCGGCGTTCCACGCCGCAAGTTGGACATCGACCGAGGGGACCTTTCCCGTCTTGCTTACACCTCAGTGACGCACAACCTTCTCGGCGATCTGGACACTCTGAGCAACGACCAGCATCGCAACGGTTCCGGTGGCGGTCTCGGCATCCCACGTGAACAGGTGATGCGCCTCGTCTCCGGTGACCTGTCGGGCGAACGCATTCTCGGAAGGCGTCGCGGGCCGGAAGACTGGGTGATGGAACAGGTCCGCGCAGGCAACCCACACGACGTCTGTGAAGGTGACCTCGACGCTGTGGTGATAGGTCAGGTCGTTGTCTGCGGTGGGGGCGGGGTACGAGATTGAGGAACCTCCTGATGGGACACGGGATTGACTAGATGTGTCACGAATGCGGAGGGGAGCTTGATGTAGCAGAGGTTCGTAACGCGGTGCTGCGTGGAAGATGCGGTAGGCCCATCGGATCCGCTCTGCGGGGGGTTGAACCGCCGATCGGGTCAGCATCGGACCCGGCGACCCGCCAACCGGGAGGATGCCGACATTTACTAGTGTCGCGATCATGGATGAATCAGAAGAGCTGCCGAGCAACTGGGGCCGGTGGGGCGACGATGACGAACTGGGCACCTTGAACCTGATCACCGATGAAGTGCGCGCAGCGGCCGCGGTGGAAGTGCGCCTCGGCCGTTCGGTTTCTCTGGCTGTGCCGATCCAGCCGGCGCCGGTCTTCAGCGGCCCGTTCGGGCCGCAGACGGTTGAGGCGTCACCGGTCCAGCACATCATGCAGTTCACCGGGAGTCCGACGTTGGCCGGCGCTGACGTCATGCTGGTCACCAACCACCACATTTTGTCGACACACCTGGATGCGTTGTCGCACGCCGTGCAGGACGGTCAGGTGTATCCCGGACGTCCGGTGAACGAGGCCATCACCATGGGCGGCGTCGTCCGAGGTTCGACCGCGTCTTTCGCCGCTGGGATCGTGACCCGGGGGATCCTGCTCGACCTCGCGGCCGACGGGCCGGTGCCTGTGGACCACGCGGTCACGTCGCAAGATCTCGAAGCCGCAGAGGAACGTTACGGCGTGCGGCTCGAGTCGGGTGACGCGCTCGTCGTACGGTTCGGGTGGGTGAAGACGCGCTACCGCGGCAATCCGATGCCGGGTATGAGCATCGATGCGGTGCGCTGGATGCACGCCCGCGGCATGTCCGTCTATGCCGGGGACCTCTCGGACTCCCATCCGTCGCTGGAGCCGGGCCGCCCCTCGGCGATGCATGGGGTGGGCCTGCCCCGGCTGGGCATGCCCTTGATCGACGCCGTGGACGCCGATGAACTCGCTGCCGTCTGTGAGGAACTCGGCCGCTACAGCTTCATGTTCGTCGCCGCGCCGCCGCGCATCCACGGGTTGACGGGAGTTCCCGTCAACCCAGTCGCGATCTTCTGACGAGCTCCAGCCCGTAGCACTCCGCGCAGGAAACTACCGCGGGTTGCGCAGGTACTACGTAGCTCCACGGCACCGGCGACGGCTTCGCAGCCGTCATTCGAGACCGCTACCAACGAACCCGACGCACTCTCCGGCAATCAGTCCGACCGGCACACCGATTCGGCTCAAAGCACCGATGAGAATCGCGGAACCCGTCAAGGTCCGTCGTACTTCATCTCGAACGCCCATCCCGGGTCGGCCGGCCGTGCTCCGGCGGCGGCGCCACCGCGAGGGCAGCCAGGCGTAGCTGTTGAGGGCCAGCCCGAGCGAGCCAGAAGTGAAGGTCTTGCGTAACCGGGTGGTCGGCGGGGTATCCGGTCGCCGTGACAGGTCGGCGTTTCGTGCGGACGGGTGCGGCGGCCTGGCGGCGGCTGCGCCGCGTCGGCTGGCTGGACCACGTGGTGCGGGCCGGTCTGCGGTACGACACGGCCGACGGCGGCCGGCTCGCCGCCGCCGTGACCTACTACTCGTTCTTTGCCACGTTCTCGCTCGGACTGCTCGGCGTCGCGGTCTTCGGGTTCATCCTGGACGACCCGGCGGTGCTGCGGTCGGTGGAACGGTACTTCGCCGAGAACCTGCCCCACGTCGACGTCCTGACGTTGCGCTCCGCCCGGAACACGGTCGGCGTCATCGCGTTCATCGGGTTGCCTATCGCGGGATGGTTCTGGGTCGACGTGTTGCGCTCGTCGATCCGCAAGATCTGGCAGCTGCCCCGAGTATCCGGGCAAGCTGGTCGTCCGCGTGCTCGTCGATCTCGTCGTGCTGGCCGGACTGGGCATTCTGCTGGCCGCCTCGCTCGCCGTGGCCTTTGTGACCGCCGTGGCCGCGAACCGGTTGGTCGACGCCGCGGACACCGACACCGGCTCGTCGCGGTGGGTGCTGGCGACGGTCGGGCTCGTGCTGGGCCTCGGGGTGAACACGGTGCTGGCCGCCGGCATGCTCACCGGACTGCCCCGGGTGCGGATGCCGCTGCGCCGAGTGCTGGGACCGGCGCTGCTGGTCGCCGTGGGTCTGGAACTGCTCAAGACCCTCGGGCGGTTGTACGTGCAGCGCACCGAAGCCAATCCCACATATCACCTCGTCGGCGGGTCGGTCGGGCTGCTGGTGTTCCTCAACGCCGTCAATCAGCTCGTCCTGTTCGCGGCGGCGCTCACGGCGACGAGCACGACCGGCCGCCCGGCCGACCTCGCGTCCGAGGGCGGCGGCGAAACGCCGCCCGCGACGACGTCCGGGCAGGCGGCGTCCGGGCAGGCGGACCGGGTGGATCGATGACACGAGTGAAAGGCGCGGCCACGGCGGCCTCCAGCCAGGCGTCCGGGCCGGACGGCGGACGGGTCCCCGCCGGCGAGGTGCAGGCCGAACACGGCTTCGACATCTTCAAGAACAAGCAGGACAACTGCGAGAAGGTCGTCCTCAAACCCTGACCGTCACACGCGTCCGGCCACTGCTACCTCTGCGGTGGCCGGACGCTGCGTTGCTGGTCAGCCGATCTTCAGGAGGAGCCCGGCGAGCTCGTCCGGGACGGTGATCATGCAGTCGTGGCCGCTGTGCAGCTCCCACACCCGGTCGGTGTCCGGCGCCGGGCGCCGGGTGATGCCCTCGATCTCGTGGCCGACGCAGTGGATGTGGGTGCGCGGGATCGCTGCCACGGCCGGGTCGTCCAGACGCACCGGCTGCTCGTAGGCGAGCGCCGGCTCGTCGACCAGCATCGTGCGCAGCCAGGCGACGTCGTCCGGGTCGGTGACCCCGAACAGGCCCAGCGGGGCCGGCCACTCGGGCATCGGCGGGACCCGCCACGGCGCCTCGGACGCCGCGGCCTGGTCGAGCAGGACGCGCGTGATCGGCATGACGTCGGTCGCGGTCTCGCCGTCGGCCGGGACCATCGCGTCGAGGTAGACCAGGTGGCCGATGCGGCCGGGGACCCGGTTGGCGGCGGCCGAGATGACCAGCCCGGCGTAGCTGTGCCCGACGAGGATCACATCGGTCAGGTCCTCGGCGACGATCAGGCCGGCCACGTCGTCGACGTACGTCTCGAGGCCCACCTCCGGGCTCAGCAGGTGCGCGGTGTCGCCGTGGCCGGTCAGCGACGGCGCGAGGACCCGGTGCCCGGCCGCGGCCAGCAGCGGCGTCACCCGGTCCCAGGCCCGGCCGCTGTGCCACGCGCCGTGGACCAGCAGGTATGTGCTCATGAAACTTCCTCTGGCATGATGGAGAAGCGGGACGTTGTCCCGTTTGACGATACGGGACAGTGTCCCGTTTAAGGACGGGGTGTGGTGGGCGACACCGGGAAGCCGAAGCGTGCCGACGCGCGACGCAACGAGCAGGCCCTGCTCGACGCGGCCGCCGCGGTCTTCGTCCGGTCCGGCGTCGAGGCGCCGATCCGCGACATCGCCGCCGAGGCCGGCGTCGGGACGGCCACGATCTACCGGCACTTCCCCGCCCGGGCCGACCTGATCGTCGCCGTCTACCGGCATCAGGTCGAGGAACTGGCCCAGGAGGGTCCCGCGCTCTTGGTGAGCTGCGCTTCGCCGTACGCGGCCCTGCAGAAGTGGTTCGATCAGTTCACCGGCTTCGTCGTGACGAAACTCGGGCTCGCCGCGGTGCTGCAGTCCGACGACCCCTGCTACGACCCGCTGCACTCCTACTTCCTCGAGCGGCTCGAACCCGTCTGTGCCCGGCTGCTCACGGCCGCCGCCGACGCGGGCGAGATCCGCGCCGGCCAGGACCCGGTCGAGCTGATGCGCGGCGTGGGCGGCCTCTGCGCCGGCGGTAACCGACCCCGGTACGACGCCCGCCGGCTGGTCGGGCTGCTGATCGCCGGCCTGCGGACCGGGATCGCGTAGGTTCGTCGTACCCTCTCGTGAACCCTGGCTGTCCCGGCACGTCGAGAGGGCATGACACCGTTCGCTGAAGAGCTCGCCGGCCACCTGCACCGGGAGCAGATCGACTCCGTGCTGCTGCGGGGAAATCCGCTCGGTGACCCGCATGTGCGGCCGCTGTGGGTCTATACACCGCCCGGCTACGACACGTCGGGCGACCGGCGTTACCCGGCCGTCTTCGTGCTGCAGGGCTACGCCGGGCAGGTGACGATGTGGGCCAACCGGACGCCGTTCCGGCCGACGGTCACCGAGGCGGTCGACGGTGTCTTCGCCCGGGGTGAGGCGCCCGGGTGCGTGGTCGTGTTCGTCGACGCGTGGACGGCGTACGGGGGATCGCAGTTCGTCGACTCGCCCGGCATCGGCGCCTACCACTCGTACCTGTGCGACGAGGTCGTGCCGTGGGTCGATCAGCATTTCCGGACGATTGCGGCGCCGTCCGGGCGGGCCGTCGCCGGGAAGTCGTCCGGCGGCTTCGGCGCGATGATCACTCCGATGCTGCGGCCGGACCTGTTCGGCGCACTGGCCACGCATGCCGGTGACACCCTGTACGAGCACAGTTACATCGGCGAGTTCGGCAAGGCCGCGCGGGCGCTGCGGGAGTACGACCACGACATCCAGAAGTGGTGGGCCGACTTCCACGACCGGCCGGCGCTGTCCAAGGAGCACGACATCCCGCTGCTGCTGGCCCTCGGGTGCTCGGCCGCCTACTCGGCGGATCCGGACGGCACCCCGCGGCTGCCCTTCGACCCGAGTTCGGGCGAGCTGATCCCGGAGCTGTGGGACCGGTGGCTGGCCTGGGACCCGGTCCGGATGATCGACCGGTATGCCGACGCGCTGCGTTCCCAGCGGGCGATCTGGATCGACGCCGGCACCCGCGACGAGTGGTACCTGGACCTCGGCGCCACCGCCTTCCGCGACGGCCTGGAGCGCATCGGCGTCGAGGCCGACCGCGTCCACTTCGAGCTTTTCCCAGCCGGCCACGGCGCCATCGACTACCGCTACCCGCAGGCGATCGCCTGGCTGGCACAGCGCCTGGCGGCCTGAGCGGCGGCCCGGCGGCGACGCCTGGCCGCCCGGCCCGCGGCGGTTGCGGCCGTCGCGCGTCGACGGCTATGCGTAGCTGAGCCGGCCCCCGCGCGACCGGGGACCGGCTCGTGCACCCGGTGGATCAGATTCGGCCGGCGGTCTTCTCGGCCGGCGTCAGCTCGACCTGCGGCGGAGCGTCGGGGGCAACCATGCGAGGCAGCGCCCGGTCGAAGTAGGCGGCCAGCGTCGGGCTCGGCAGGACGCGGTAGAACGGCGGCAACGCCAGCACGCCCATCAGCGTGCCCCACTCCGCGGCGCGGGTGCGCTGATTCGGGGTGCCGTGGTGGTTCGGGCTGTCGAAGTTGCAGTCGCCGATGTTGCCGAACGCCTCGATGAAGTGCTTGATGCGGATCCACCGCATGGTCGCGCCGCGTCGGTGGGCCAGGAAGTACGAGCTGAAGGAGTCGGCCATCAGCTCGGTACGCCGGGTCGCCTCCGGAGCCGGCAGGTCGCTGTCGCGCAGGCCTTGCTGGTACTGGATGTGGTGGCCGAACTCGTGGCCGAGGATGGCCTGCGGCGCCACGTCGCCCAGGCCGACGCTCCGGAAGCCGGCCAGCACCCCGTCACCCACGACGATCTTGTCGGTGGGCAGACCGACGCCGGGGACCTCCACACCCTCCGGGGAGTACGCGAACGCGTTGAACGTGAAGATGGGCGCGTCACCATTGTCGTAGACGGGCAGCCCGGCCAGCTCACGGACCGCCTCCGCCGCTTCCCGCGCCTCCTCCGGAGACGAGCCGAACACCACCTGCAGTACGCGCGCCGTCCGGGTCGTGTCGAGCATGGCGTTGCCGTGTGCCGGCAACATCTCGATGCCGGACGCATCGATGTCCCAGAACCCTTTCAGGGCCGGGAAGGTGCGCCGCAACACCGTCGTGTCCTCGCCGTCGAGCCCGAAGAAGCGCTGGTGCTCGGGCTCCGGGAAGAACAGCGCGTCGTACATCGGGGTGTTGAAGAGAAGAAGAATCGAAGCACCGAGCCGGTCCTCGTCGGTCCAGCCGGCGATGGTCGTGGCGAGCCAGTCCTCGAGCGGGGTGGACCCGCATTCGTCATCGTCGGGGTTCAGGACGGCCTGTGCCACGTCGGACAGGTCGTCGTCGATGCCGAGCCGGCGATCGAAGGCGGCTATCCGTTGTTCGTAATCGGCGGGCAGCAGGTGCTCGAGGTGGGCGATCAGCTCCTGTGGCCGGTCGGCCGGTGCGGCCTGCGCGGGCGCGGACAGGCCGAGGACCGCGACGGCCGCGGCGAGCGGCAGGGCGAGATATTTACGCATGAGCTGAGGCTCGCGAAAGCATGGTCCTATGTCGCCAGCATATCGATCGATCTGTGGCGCCTCCGATGGTACGAAAGTGCCGGGAACAGGACCGGGCCACCCCCGTATTACATGGCCCGGGCCCGTCCGAGGTTCCTCCGTATCGCCTTCCGGTGGCCGGCTCGACCATCGTGACAGTGAGTGTGGTCCCGTACCGTTAATGAAATGTTGTCGCCGAGGCCGGCGGATGTGAGGCTGGTCCGCGGAAAGCGTCGGCCTGCCGTCGCGTGTGCGTTCGAGGACGGGAGATCGCGGTGGAGGTCCGCCTGCTGGGCCCGGTGGAGATCTGGGCCGCCGGCCGGTCGGTCGAGCTCGGTCCACCGCAGCGACGGCACACCCTGGCGGCCCTGGCGGTCGACGCGGGTCGCCCGGTCACCATCGAGACGCTGGTCGCGCGGGTGTGGGACGAGCCGCCGCCGACGGCAGCCCGGGTCCTGCAGGTGCACATCACACACCTTCGGCGGGTGCTGGTTTCGGCCGCGGGCACGCCACCGGCCCATCTGCTGCGCCGCTCCAGCGGCTACGTGCTCGATCTCGCGCCCGAACGGGTCGACGCCCACCGGTTCGCCGACCACATCCGCCGCGCCCGCGACGCCGACCCGTCCACCGCGCTGACCCTGCTCCGCACGGCCCGCGGCTGGTGGCGGGGCGAGCCGCTCGAGGGGCTGACCGGGCGATGGGTGGAAAGCTGCCGTTATGCGTACGGGGAGCAGCACCTCGCCGCTTCGGTGGCTTGGGGCCTCGTCGAGCTGCGCGCCGGTAACCCGCTCGCGGTGCTCGGACCGCTGGCCGAGCTCGCGGGTGATCACCCGCTGACGGAGCCGTTGGCCGACGTGGTGATTCGGGCCTACGCGACCGCCGGTCGGCCGGCCGACGCGCTGGCGTACTACGCCGAGTTCCGCCGCCGGCTCGCCGACGAGCTGGGCGCCGACCCGAGCGCCACGCTGCAGGCCCTCCACCAGGCCATCCTGCGCGGGGAACCGGTGGCGCCGCGGGAGCCGGCCGAGGTGGCGGCCCCCGTTGTCGTGCCGGCCCAGCTGCCGGCGGATGTTCCAGGCTTCGCCGGCCGTACCTTGGCGCTGCACACCCTGGACAATCTGCTCGCGGAGAAGGAGCTGGCCGTCGCGGTGGTGTCCGGCACCGCCGGGGTGGGCAAGACCGCCCTGGCCGTGCACTGGTCCCACGCGGTGCGGTCCCGCTTCCCGGACGGCCAGATCTTCATGAGCCTGCGCGGCTTCGACCCCACCGGGCGGGTCGTCTCCCCGCAGGAGGCGCTCCGCGGGCTGCTCGACGCGCTCGGCGTCGCACCCGAGCGCGTGCCGGCCACGCTCGACGCGCAGGTGGCCCTGTACCGCAGCGTGGTGGCCGGTCGGCGGTTACTCATGGTGCTGGACAACGCGCGCGACGTCGAGCAGGTCCGCCCGTTGCTACCGGGTACGGCCAGCGTTGTCGTCGTGGTGACCAGCCGGGCTCAGCTCACCGGGCTGCTGGCCGGCGGCGCGTCCTCCGTACCTCTGGGCCTGCTGTCCCGGGTGGAGGCCGAGGAGCTGCTGACCAATCGGCTCGGCCCGGGGGTCGTCGCGCAGCGTGATGCTCTCGATCAGGTCATCACCGCGTGTGCCCGGCTGCCGCTGGCGTTGAGCATCGCTGTGGCCCGTACCCGGCAGACGAATTTTCCGCTGAGCGCGCTCGCCGCCGAGCTCGGTGAGGCCAGTGACCGGCTGACCGCGTTGGAGGTCGGCGATCCGGCCGGTGACGTCCGGGCGGTGCTCTCCTGGTCGTACGCGGCCCTGAGCGATGCCGCCGCCGGCTTGTTCCGGCTGCTCGGGCTGGCCGTCGGACCCGAGATCGACGTCCCGGCGCTGGCGAGCCTGGCCGGGCGGGACGTTCGCGCGCCCCTGCGCGAGCTGGCCCGGGCCAGCCTGGTGACCGAGCACGCGCCCGGCCGCTTCAGCCTGCACGACCTGCTGCGCGAGTACGCCGCCGAACTCGCCCGGCGCGACGATGCGGAGGATGCCCGCCGGTCGGCCACGGTCCGCCTGCTCGACCACTACACGCACACCGCGTACGCAGCGGATCGCCTGCTCAACCCGGCCCGCGAACCCATCGCGCTGCCGCTCGGCGAGCCGGCCGACGGCGCGCGCCCGGAGCGGCTCGAGGACCTCGCCGCCGCGATTGCCTGGCACGGCGAACACCATGCCGTCCTGCTGGCCGCGTTACGGCAGGCCGCCGCGACGGGGCTCGACCGGCCGGCCTGGCAGCTCGCCTGGTCGCTGGACACCTATTCGTCGCGGAAGGGCCACCTGCACGATCAGCTCGAGGCCTGGCAGACCGCCATCGAGTGCGCCGGCCGCCTCGGCGAGCCGCGGGCGAGCGCGTACGGGCACCGCAACCTGTCCCAGGCCGACACCAAGCTCGGCCGCTACGTCGAGGCCGACGACAACCTGAAGCGCGCGCTGGAGCTCTTCACGACCGCGGGCGACCACGTCGGCCAGGCGCGCACCCAGCACCACCTCGCGTGGCTGTGGGGTCAGCAGGAGCAGCCGGCGATCGCCCTCGACCACGCCCGGCAGTCCTTGGCGCTCTTCGCCGGCACCGACGACCGAGCCGGCCAGGCCGAGGCGCTGAACGCGATCGGGTGGTACCACGCGATGCTCGGCGAATTCGAGCACACCTTGTCGCACTGCCGGCAGGCGCTGGAGATCTTCGAGGCGGACGGCGACCTGCACGGCGCCACCAGCACCTGGGACAGCCTGGGATACGCCCACCACCACCTCGGCCACCACACCGAGGCCATCGACTGCTACCAGCGCGGCATCACGTTGGCCCGCACCCTGGACCACGACTACTTCGTCGCCGAACTGCTGGCACACCTCGGTGACACCCACCTCGCGGCCGGGCAGCCCGCCGAGGCGCGCCTCGCGTGGACGGAGGCGGAACGACTGCTGACGGCGCTCGACCACCCGAGCGTCTCCGGTGTCCGGGAGTCGCTGCGCCGGCTCGACGACCGGGTCGGCGCACCCGACCACAGGTTGAAAATCAGCGGCTGACGTTCTCGCCAGGCTCATGGCATCGCCTCGACCAGGAGCTCGTAGGTGCGGATGCGGTCGCGAGGTCGGGCGCGAGCGTGTTGACGACGACCTCCTCGACGCCGTGCGCGGCCGCGAGCTCGGTGAGGCGTACGCCGACCTCGGCCGGGTCACCCACCACGATCGCCCCCGCGTCGTGAGCCGCGTGGATCCGCTCGGCTGCCGTCCAGGGGTGCCGGTCGGCTTCTCCCTCGCACGGCAACGGCTCGTTGGCGCCCAGATCCTTGCGGGCCCGCCACAGCAGATAGTCCGCGGCCAGCACGCCGGCCCGGCGACCGTTGGGGCTGACGAAGACCCGGACGGCCAGCGTGGGCCGCCGCACCGACCGGGCGGTGTAGGCGGCCAGGGCCGGACCGGCGGCAGGGCTGAGGAAGTGGCCGAAGCAGTAGTCGATGCCCTGCTCGCCGGCCAGTTCGGCGGCGACGGTGCCGCTGCCCAGCAGCCACAACGCGGGCCCGCTGCCCGAAGACCGGCCGGCACGTAGCTGAGCCAGCGTCCGCCGCAGCAGGTCCACCTTGGCCGGAAAGGTGGCGGCCGGTCCGCCGGCCCGCCCGATGCCCAGGTCGACGCGTCCTGGATGCAGGTCGGCCAGCAGATGGAACGTCTCGGCGACGTGGGCCGGGTCGTGCCGGGGCAGCAGGACGCCGCCGGTGCCGATCCGCATCTGCTTCGTGTTCTCCAGCAGCGTGGCGGCCAGCACGACCGGGGCGGCGCCGGCGAAGGTCGCGCTGTTGTGATGTTCGGCCACCCAGAACCGGCGGTAGCCGAGGTCGTCGACGGCACGGGCGAGCCGCACCGTGTCCCGTACCGCCCGGGCGGTGTCCCGATCGTGCGCGACCGGCGATTGGTCCAGGACGGACAGGGCGACACTCACGAGTGGATCTCCGACCGGCCGCGGGCGGTGACCGGCACTATCCGGAAGTCGCGCTGGAACACCAGGTTGTGCAGATCGCCGGTGATGATGGCGCGCAGCGTCGGAGCCTGGGTCGCGGCGTCCTCCGCGGAGAAGACGTTGAACGGCCAATCCTTGACGGTGACGCCCCGCAGGTGCGGGTGGTGAAAACCCTGCCCGTAGTGCGCGATCAGGGCCAACGGAGGAAGGCCGGTGGCGCGCTGCTCGGGCCAGCTCACGGTCCACTGTGCGATCAGGCCGCCCGGGTCGCTCCGCAGGCCGGTTGCGGCGATCTCCCCGGTGCCGAGCAGCAGATGACGGTTGACCTCCTCCAGGACCCCGGCGGCCACCGGGTCGAGATGTCGCACCGCGGCGGCGAAGAGTGTCTCCTTGCCCGCCCGGTCGGTGGCGGTGCCGTGGGTGCCGTCGCGCAGATCGGCGAAGTGGCGCACGAGCGCGTCGAACGGGTTCATGTGACCCTTCCTTGCTGGAGGACGCCGGCGAGGGCGTGGCCGAGAAAGACGCGCAGTGAGGGCTCAGGCGCGAGAAAGGCGCCGTGGGCGGTGCCGGGCAGTTCGCGATAGTGCACGGGCACGCCGGCGTCGGCCAGGCGCTGCCGGTAGCCGCGGACGTCGTCGAGGACCGGGTCGAGGGCGCCGACGGCAAGTACGGCCGGGGCCACGCCGGTCAGGTCGGCCGCCTCCGCCGGCGTGCTGTAGAGAGCCGGGAAGCGGTCGTGAGCCGGAGTGCCGCCGAGCCCGGAGGAGACGTGCGGGTCGGCGCCGCGGTAGGCGCTCCAGGCCGCGACGAGTGCGGCGGGTTGGGGGAAGGCGTACGGGTCGCGCCGGTACGACGGGGCACGGCACTCCGGGTCGATCGGTGGGTAGGCCAGCACCTGCGTGGCCAGGGCACCACCCCGATCGCGGACGACCAGGGCAGCGCACGCGGCGATCGTTGCGCCGGCGCTGTCGCCTCCGACGGCGACGGTGCTGCCGTCGGCGGCCGCGGCCTCCTGCGCAAAGGAGAGGACGGTCAGCACGTCCAGCAGCGCGGCCGGGTGCCGGTGGGTGGGCGCCAGGCGGTAGTCGACGCTGACCACGGTCACGCCGGCCACCCCGGCGAGCTCGGCGCAGGCGTGATGCCACGCCCGCGCCGAGCCGCCGCGCCAGCTACCACCGTGGGCCCAGACCAGCCACCCGGCGCGTTCCCCAGGGGGCTCCAGAACGCGGACGGGCACGGCGACCGGATGGCCTGGGACCCGGATCCGGCCGGTGTGCGGGGTGATCCCGCGGCCGGAGTGGGGTGCTGTCGGCATCGGAGAGCGCTACTCGACCGGCGCGGTCACAGCGCGCGACCGTGGCGCGCTCAGGAAGATGGCCACGGCGATGGCGGTGAGCACGCAGAGGGCGGTGTTCACCCCGATCGCGGTGCGAACGGCGGTGAGGATCGTGTCGGCGTTCTCGGCGTTCCTCGAGGCGACGACCGCGCCGACGACCGCGGACATCACCGGGATGCCGAGGGTGATGCCCACCTGCTGACTCATCGTGGCCAGGCCGGCGGCCAGGCCCTGCTCCTCGTCGGGCAACCCTGAGGTGGCGGTGACCATGAATCCGACGATGGCCACCAGGTTGGCCACACCGCCGACAAACGTGGCGACCAGCAGCAGCGGCATCCACGTCTGGGAGTGGCCGAGGAAGACGAGCACCAGCGTCGCGACGGCCTGCACGGTCATGCCGAGGGCCAGCGCCCGTGGCGGGTGGCCGAGCCGCCCGATCACCTTGGGCCCGAGGATGCCGCCCAGGACGGTGCCGAGGCCGAGCACCGCGAACGAGAGGCCGGCGGTGAGCGGCGAGAATCCGAGGACCTCCTGCAGGTAGAGGGTGAGCAGGAAGACGAGGGACGTCTCGGTGGCGAAGGCGAGCGCTCCGGCGATGTTGCCCCACGCGACGCTGCGGCGGCGCATGATGCGTACCGGAACCAGCGGCGCCGCCACCCGCTTCTCGACGTTCCAGAAGACGAGCAGGAGCAGGGCGCCGGCCAGCAGCGCGCCCCAGGCCCGCGGATCGCCCCAGCCGTGCTCGCCGGCGCTGGTCAGCCCGAACACCAGAGCGAGCAGACCGCCGGTGACCGTGATCGCGCCGGGCAGGTCGAGCCGGGGCCGCTCGTCCGGACGGCTCTCGGTCATGACGGCCGGGGTGACCGCCAGCACGGCCACCGCGACGACGACGTTGATGAAGAACGCCCATCGCCAGCTCAGCAGGTCGGTGACGACGCCGCCGAGAATCGCGCCGGTGGTGAATCCGGCCGCCATCAGCGCGCCGTTGAGCCCGAGGGCCCGTTCGCGCCGCGGACCCTCGGGGAACGACGTGGTCAGCAGCGACAGCGCCGCCGGGGTGACGATGGCCGTGGCCAGGCCCTGCGCGGCCCGGGCGGTGAGCAGCATGGCCGGGTTCGTGGCCAGGCCGCCGGCCAGCGAGGAGACGCCGAGCAGGGCGATGCCGATCAGGAACATCCGGCGCCGGCCGAAGATGTCGGCGACGCGGCCGAACAGCAGCGTGAACCCGGCCGCGCACAGGGCGAACGCGGTGGCGATCCACTGCAGGTCGGACAGCCCGAATCCGACCTCGGCGCCGATCACCGGCAGGGCGACGTTGAGGATGGAGAAGTCCACCGCGAGGGTGAAGCTCGCCGTCAGCAGGACGGCGAGGACGAGCCGGTCACGGCCGCTCGTCGCGGCCCCGGCCTGATCGGTGGTGACCTCGGAAACCGAGTCCGTGCGGGTCATCGGGAGCGACCTCCGCTGGGTAACAGGTGTGTCGTGATGGGGCGTATGGACGCCGCCATCACCCTGACCTGGGTCTGGAACGCCAGCCAGTCCTCTGTTCCGGCTACTCAGCGCGAGAGTGGTACTGACAAGGACAGGCAACCGGCGATCGCGGTGGGCAAGATGGGGGTCATGCAGAGTGACCACGGGGGCCGCAGCGAGCTGGCCGACTTCTTACGGAGCCGGCGCGCGCGACTCCGTCCGGAGGATGTCGGGCTGGTCTCGCACGGGCCCCGGCGGGTGCCGGGGTTGCGGCGGGAGGAACTCGCCCAGCTGGCCGGGGTCAGCCCGATCTACTACACCCGGCTCGAGCAGGGGCAGAGCTCGAACGCGTCCGATTCGGTGATCGAAGCGATCGCCCGGGCGCTGGCGCTCGACGACGACGAGCGCGCCTACCTGCACGAGCTGGCCCGCCCGCGCCCGGCGAAGAGGCGCCGGCAGCGGGCCGACGCCGCCCGGCCCGGTGTCGTGCAGCTGATCACGGCGATGCGCGACGTCCCGGCCCTCGTGCTGGGCCGGCACAGCGAGGTCCTGGCCTGGAACGACCTCGGGCATCTGCTGTTCGCCGGGCACCACGACCGCACCTCGCCCCGTCGCCCCGCCGATCGGCCGAACCTGACCAGGATGTTGTTCCTGGACCCGCATTCCCGGGAGCTCTACCGGCGCTGGGATGAGGAGGCGAGCCGCGCGGCGGCCTCGCTGCGGGTGGCCGCCGGCCGGTTCTCCGACGACGCGGCCATGACCGCGCTGGTCGGCGAGCTGATCGTGAAGAGTCCGGAATTCGCCGCGTGCTGGGCCAAGCACCCGGTGCAGGTGTGCGGGGCGGGGAGGAAATACCTCCATCACCCGGTCGTCGGTGACCTCGAGCTCGACTACGAGGCGCTGCACCTGCCCGAGGACGACGGGCACCGGCTGCTCACGTACACCCCGGTGGCCGGATCGAGCAGCGAGGCCGCATTGCGCCTGCTCCGCGCGTCCGCCGAACCGGAACGCCCGGACGCGTCGTCCAGTACCGCACAGAAGAGGGCGGGCTCGCCCGAGAGCGGTGGCGTGTCCGAGAGGCCGGGCACGCGCACCAGGGGCTGACTTCCGGCCCGGCGATCGCTACGGGCCGTCTTCCGGGCCTGCGGGCCGGTCGAGATGATCGCGGCCGACGTGACCGATCCGGCGACCGCCCGGCCGCGCCGTTTCATCGGGTCCTCGATCGGCACGGCCGGTTGGGCGGGCTGGTCAACGGGGCAGGCGGCCGGCAATCCAGCTCCGGTTTCCTCGAGATCTCCGACCAGCAGGGGGGATCGACGTTCGCCGTCAATCCGCATGCGGCCGTCCGCATGTCCCGGGCCGCACTTCCGCCGCTGCGCAGTGATGGCAGCATCATGCGCTTGACCAGCGAGGCAGCGCGTTTTCGGGTTTCCTCGATTTCTGATTATTCCGCCGCGAAAACCGCGATGCTCGCCCTTTCGAAGGGACTCGCCGCTGAGTTTCGACCGAGTGGTGTCCGTTCGCCGGTGACGAGGCAGGTGACCGGCGCGGAATGGCCGATCGCCGGCGGAGCACTACGCCAGATTTGATCAGGCCGTTCACGAAACGACAATTGTTACGGCGTCGCCCGCACCCGGAAGGACCGCAGCCGACGCCGCTCATTCCTCTATGAAATCTTCGTTTCGCGCGTACAACGGGCCGGGGTCCGGCCATTCACCTGTGGAGTTTGTCACCATCAATCACGGTGTATTTTCATTGACCGAAGTTGATGGGCTCTGTCAATGTCGGGGTTGTTCGATCGACGGGGGAATCGACAAAATCGGCAATCGCAGCGACCGTGGTCGCATCATTGCCGCGATCTTCGCTCGTCGTATTTTCGGGCGTTTCCCGTGGACGATGTGGTCATCGGGGGGCGCCTTCGAGAAACCACCCACCGACGAGGATGAACACAATGATCGAATCCAATCGGCGCGGTTTCCTGGCCGGAGCGGCCACCCTCGGTGTGGCCACCGCCGGCGCCATGGCGGCGGGCCCGGCAGCGGCCACCGCCGCGGCCGCACCGGCCCGCGGTGACGTGATCACCCCGGACGACCCGCGGTACGGCTCCCTGACCACCGGCAACAACCAGCGTTTCGCCGCCCGCCCCGACTACATCAAGATGATCCGGTCGACCGCCGACGCCGTCGCCGCCGTGCAGGCCGCGGTGGACGCAGGCAGGCGCATCTCGGTGCGCAGCGGCGGTCACTGCTTCTCCGACTTCGTCTGCAACAGCGAGGTCGAGGCCATCCTGGACCTGTCCGAGCTGGTCGGTGTCGGCTACGACCCGGGTCTGCGGGCGTTCTACGTCGAGCCCGGCGCACGCCTGATGAACGTCTACGAGCAGCTCTACAAGGGCTGGGGCGTGACCATCCCGGGCGGCATCTGCTACAGCGTCGGCGCCGGCGGGCACATCGCCGGCGGCGGGTACGGCCTGCTGTCCCGGGCGCACGGCCTCGTCGTCGATCACCTCTACGCCGTGGAGGTCGTGGTCGTCGACCGGGCCGGGAGGGCCCGGGCGGTCCGGGCCACCCGGGAGGCGGACGATCCGAACCGGGATCTGTGGTGGGCGCACTCCGGGGGCGGGGGCGGCAACTTCGGCGTCGTCACCCGGTACTGGTTCCGGTCGCCCGGCGCGACCGGGGGGAAGCCGTCCGATCAGCTCATCGCCGCGCCGTCCGACGTGCTGGTCAGCGCGGTGGAGTTCCCCTGGGACCAGCTCGACGAGGGTTCGTTCGTACGCCTGGTCCACAACTTCGGTCAGTGGCACGCGGCCCACAGCTCGCCGGACTCGCCGTACGTCGCCTTGAGCAGTCTTTTCAACGTCAGCCATCGGGCGCACGGCAGTCTCGGCATGTTCACCCAGGTCGACGCCGGCGTCCCGGGCGCGGCCGACCTGCTCGACTCCTATCTCGCCGCCATCACCGCCGGTGTCGACGTGACCCCGCGGCCGGCGGTGCGGCCGATGGGGGAACTGCCCGCCCTGCCCGGTCTGGCCCAGCCGCGGCGGCTGCCCTGGATCCAGGCGACCCGGCTGGTCGGCACGAACAATCCGACGATCACCAATCCCACGTCGCGCGGTGTGCACAAGTCGGCGTACATGAGAAGGAACTTCACCGACGCACAGATCCGCACCCTCCACAAGCACATGACCGGCGACGACTTCCACAATCCGGACACCATGCTGGTCCTGTTCTCGTTCGGCGGCAAGGTCAACGACGTTGCCGCCGACGCGACCGCGAACGCCCAGCGCGATTCGATCTTCAAGATGTGCTTCCAGACCTTCTGGGCCGACGCCGAGGACGACGACATCCACGTCGGCTGGGCGCGTGGCATCTACGAGGACGTCTTCGCCAGCACCGGCGGTGTGCCGGCGCCGGGTGACAGCTACGACGGCTGCTACATCAACTATCCCGACAACGATGTCGCCGACCCGGCGCACAACCGATCAGGCGTCGCCTGGCCGCTGCTCTACTACCGCGGCAACTATGCCCGCCTGCAACGGGTGAAGCGGCGCTGGGACCCACGGGACACCTTCCGTCACGCCCTCTCCATCCGGCCGTGAGGAGAAGGCCGTGAGGAGAAGGCCGTGAGACAGAGGCCCTTGCACACCAGGAACAACCCCGATCCAACCGGAGAAGGCCCCATGCCCAAGTCCATTGCCGTCATCCTCGGCACCCGGCCCGAGGCCATCAAGATGGCGCCCGTGATCCGTGCGCTGCAAGACGATTCGCGATTCATGCCGCTGGTCGTCTCGACCGGCCAGCACCGGCAGATGCTCGACGAGACGCTGGCCGTGTTCGGCATCACGCCGGACGTGGACCTCGACATCATGGCCCCGAGGCAGACATTGTCCGAGGTCACATACCGGATCATCGAGGGTCTGGTCGGTCTTCTCCCGCGGCTTACACCAGACGCCGTCATGGTGCACGGTGACACCGCGACCACGCTGGCCGGCGCGATCGGCGGATTCCAGCACCATGTGCCGGTCATCCACGTCGAGGCGGGCTTACGGAGCGGCAACGTGCACTCGCCGTTCCCCGAGGAGTCCAACCGCCGGCTGGTCGGGCAGATCGCCGCGCTCCATCTGGCGCCGACCTCCGGCAACGCCGCCAACCTGATCCGTGAGGGCGTGGACGAGTCGACCATCGTCGTCACCGGCAACACCGTCATCGACGCCTTGCGCTGGGCGTCGACGCGGCCGGAGGATGACGCCCGCGACCGGTTCGCCGACCTGGGCGGCGGCTGGACGGTGCTGGCCTCGGCCCACCGGCGCGAGTCCTGGGGCGAACCGATGCCGGAGATCGCTCACGCCCTCTGCGACCTGGCCGACCGCCCCGACGTGCGGGTCGTGGTGCCGCTGCACCGCAACCCGGTGGTCCGCGACGCGATGCTACCGATCATCGGGCCGCACCCGCGCATCACGGTCGTCGACCCGTTGCCGTACCTCGACTTCTGCCGGTTGATGCGACTGTCCGACATCATTCTGTCGGACAGCAGCGGCGCCGAGGAGGAGGGGCCGTCGCTCGGCAAACCCACGCTGGTGCTGCGCGACATCACGGAGCGGCCCGAGGCGGTACGCGCCGGGACGGCCCGCCTCGTCGGGCGTACCCGGGCCGGCATCGTCGGTGAGGTCACCCGCCTCCTCGACGATCCCGCGGCCTACAGCCGGATGGCCGAAGCCACCAACCCGTACGGCGACGGGTACGCGACCGAGCGCGTGCTCGACGCGACCGCGCACTTCTTCGGGCTGGGCCTGGCCACCGCGCCGTTCATCCCCGGCCTTCGCCGTGCCGCTCCGGGCGCGGCCGCCCCCTCGCTGGTGACCGCGGCATGAACCCTGCGAGAAGGAGCGACGTGCCATGACCTATCCGGAACCGAAGTTCACTCCCGAGATCGTCGCCGAGCAGCTGCGCGACGGCTACTGGATCGAGGCCGCCGACGTCGACGGCGACGGCCGCGCCGACCTCATCGGATGCGGCCTGACGCTGGGCGAGATCGCCTGGTACCGCAACGACGACTGGCAGCGGAACCTCGCCGTCTCCAAGGTGCGGATGCCGGTCGGCCTGGACGTCGCCGACATCACCGGCACCGGCACACCGGACATCGTCGCCTGCTACGAGCTCTACGGCGAAGGCGGCACCATCCACCACCCGAACGCGTCCGGCGGGAAGATCGACTGGCTGGAGCACCCCGGCGATGGCCTGGCGGCGGGCGTGCCGTGGGCCCGGCACTACGTCGGCAACACGGTCGGGATGCACCGGCTGCGGATCGGGCACTTCACCCGTACGGATCGGTGGGAGATCGTCGGTCTGCCGATCGTCGCCATGGAGGGCGTGCACGCGCTGCTGCCGGTGGTCATGTTCACCCAGCCGGGCGATCCGCGCGCCGCGGAGCAGTGGCCGATGACCGTCATCGACGACACCCACTTCCGCATGATCCACGGCGCCATCCGCAAGGCGGGGGGCTGATCCCCGGGTCCGACCTGGACTCGCTGCTGCTCGCCTCGGACGAGGGCGTGACCTGGCTGTACTACGACACCACGACGGCGAGCTGGCAACGTCACCTGATCGGCGCCGGCGAGCTCGGCGTCTTCGAGAGGACCGGGTTCAAGGGCAGCGGCGACGTCGACGCCGGGCGCATCGGCGACAACCCGATGGCCTACGTCGCCGCGATCGAGCCATACCACGGCAACAGCGTCGTGGTGTACGTGCCGGACAGTGCCGCCGCGGGCGAGACGCCGGGCTGGCGTCGCGTGCTGCTCGACATCTTCGGGGAGCCGAACGAGAACGGTGAGGGCACCGGCCACTCGGTGCTGTGCGCCGACTTCGACGGCGACGGCGACGACGAGTTCCTGATCGGACTGCGCGGTCCGGCGCCGTGGCAGGGCGTGATGCTCTACAAGGCCGTCGACGCCGCGAACGGCGCCTTCCTCAAGTGGCGGGTCTCGAGTGAATCGGCCGCCCGCGTGGTCGCCGCCGACTTCAACGGCGACGGGACGCTCGACTTCGCCTCGATCGCCTACAAGGTGCCGCACTACTACGAGGCGCAGGACGCCAAGCTCATGGTCTTCCGCAACGAGCTCGGCAAGCCGCAGCAGCGCTGATCCGGCCGGCGCGGGCTCCTGGTCCCCGGAGCCCGCGCCGGCCCCGGGAGCGACAAGCGTGAGGAGAAGGACACGTGCCATCCATCAACCAGGTCAGACCCCTTGCGTTCTCCGGCCGCCACGTGCGGGCCGAGATCGCCACCGACGTCAAAGGCCTGCCGTTGCCCGGCCGGACAATCGTCGTCAACCTCGACACCACCCCCGCCTTCCTCGCCAACGAGCCGCGCACACCCATCCCGGCGCTCTCGTCCACCATCGCGGTCGGCGCCACGCTCGAACAGGCTGCCGCCGTCGTGCTGCTCCGGGCCGACGACGACCGGTCCGCCGCCGGCATCATCGACGAGCCGGGCTGGCAGCACTTCTCCGACATCGCCGGCGAGACCGTCTTCCCGCGGAGCACCTCGCTGTTCCGCTCGCCGCAGGCCGGCGCCGGTGTCGCTCGCCTGGACCCGGCCGCGCTGCTCGGCGCCGCACAGCCGGCCGGCCGGGAACGCACTTTCGCGATCCGGCTGATGCTCTGGTTCTCCGCGGCGGGCACCGACTGCGGCATCCACAACAGGCACGACTTCATCGAGACCCACGCCCAAATTCTCGGGTACGGGCGGATGCAGAAATTCACCGAGCCGGACACGGTGTCGCTCTACGAGGACATCCTGATGAGTCCCGGGTACGCGACGCCGGTCCCGTTCTGCGCGACCGGCCCGGACGACACCTTCGTCTATCCGTGGCACCAGTACCGGGCCGACACCGACTGCGTCTGGCTCGCCGTCGAATACCACCTGACCGACTGACGTCGAGGGGACACACCATGCCGCCGGCTCTTCTGGCCCTGGCAATCAGCGCGTTCGGCATCGGCACGACCGAATTCGTCATCATGGGACTGCTGCCCGAGGTGTCCGCCGACCTCGACATCAGCATCCCCGTCGCCGGAACCCTCGTTTCCGGGTACGCCCTGGGCGTCGTCGTGGGCGCGCCGATCCTCGCCCTCGCGGCGACCCGGGTGAACCGGCGCCGCGCCCTGGTCGGCCTGATGCTGCTCTTCGTCGCGGGCAACCTGCTGTCCGCGGTCGCGCCGACGTACGCGGTGCTGATGTCCGGCCGCATCGTGGCGGCGCTCTGCCACGGCGCCTTCTTCGGGATCGGCTCGGTGCTCGCCGCCGACCTGGTGGCCGTGGAGCGCCGGGCCAGCGCCATCGCGCTCATGTTCAGCGGGCTGACCCTGGCCAACGTGCTCGGCGTGCCGTTCGGCACCGCGCTCGGACAGCATTTCGGCTGGCGATCCACCTTCTGGGCGGTGACCGTGCTCGGCCTGGTGAGCCTGGCCGGGCTGCTGGCGTTCGTGCCGGCCGAGGCCGTCCGCGCCCGTGAGACCGTACGCTCCCAGCTCGTCCCGCTCCGCCGCCTCGACGTCTGGCTCGCCCTGGCCACCACGGTTCTCGGCTTCGGCGGGCTGTTCGCCTCGTTCACCTATGTGGCGCCCATGATGACCGACGTGGCCGGGTTCTCGGCCGGAGCGGTGACCTGGCTGCTTGTCCTGTTCGGCGCCGGGCTGTGTGCCGGCAACGCCATCGGCGGCCGGTTCGCCGACCGGTCGCCGGCCACCACCCTGGTCGTGCTGCTGCTCCTGCTCACGGCGGTGCTGACCGTTTTCCGGTTCACCGCGGCCGGACCGGCCGGCGCGGCAATCACCCTGTTCCTGCTCGGCGTCATCGGCTTCGCCACCGTGCCCGGCCTGCAGATGCGCGTCATCGAGGAAGCCGGCGGCAGCACCACGCTCGCGGCCGCAGTGAACATCGCCGCCTTCAACCTGGGCAACGCGATCGGCGCGTACCTCGGCGGTCTGGTCATCGACGCCGGGTTCGGTTACGCCGCACCCAATCTGGCCGGTGCCGCCTTGGCCGCCGGAGGCCTGGCCCTCGCCAGCGTCGGCGCCGCCCGACGGGCCCGGTCCTCCCCGATCCGCCTCGCCGCGGCCGACGCCTGACTCTCGCGATTCCGCTGACCTTCGCCAACCTGGAGGCAATTCGTCATGTCCCCATCCGAGAAGAGACCCGCGCGACTGCCGTCCCTGACCGGGCTGCGATTCTTCGCGGCGCTGCTGGTCTTCTGCTTCCACATCACCCTGGCCAACTCGCCCATCCCGCCCAACAAGGCCATCAACCCGTTCGCCGATCCGGGCGTCGCCGACACCACGGCCTGGCTGTTCAGCAAGGCCGGCTACGTCGGCGTCTCGTTCTTCTTCGTCCTCAGCGGATTCGTGCTCACCTGGTCGTCGCGGCCGGGCGAGCGGGTGCGCAGCTTCTGGCGCCGGCGGGTCCTCAAGATCTTCCCCAACCACCTGGTGATGTGGGCCGCCGCCATGCTGCTGTTCGCCGCGGCGATCACACCGTGGCAGTCGTGGCTGCCCAACATCTTCCTGATCCATTCGTTCTTCCCCCAGGACGTCACGTACGTCGGGGTCAATCCGCCGAGCTGGACCCTCTGTTCCGAGCTGTTGTTCTATCTGGCCTTTCCTTTCCTCATCGGTCCGATGCGCCGCATCCCGGTCCGGCAGCTGTGGTGGTGGATGACCGCCGCTGTCGCCGCGATGGTCGTGGTCGAGCTCATCACCCAGTTCCTGATCGCGGACACCCCCCGCTCGCCCATCACGCCGGTGTCCACGCTCCAGTTCTGGTTCGGCTACATCTTCCCGCCGTCGCGCATCTGGGAGTTCCTCATCGGTGTGCTGCTCGCGCGCATCATCCATGCCGGTGTCTGGCCTCGGGTGCGGATCTCGCACGCGCTGCTGCTGATGGTGCTCGGGTACGCCGCGGCGCTGGTCGTGCCATTCCTGTACGGCTTCACGGTGGCCACCATTCTGCCGATCGTCGCGCTGATCGGCGCCGTCGCCACCACCGACCTCAACGGCACGCCGACCTGGCTGGCCCGGCCGTACGCCCGCTGGCTGGGCGAGATCTCCTTCGGTTTCTACCTGTGCCAGGGCGTCACCGTGTTCTACATCCGGCGCCTGCTCGGTCACGAGGCCGGATTCGGCACACCGCTCGCGATCGCCGTCATCGCGATGTTCCTCGCCATCACGCTGGTCGGTGGCTGGCTGCTCTACTCATTGGTCGAGCGCCCGGTCATGAACCGGTGGAGTCGTCCCCGGCGCCGCGAGGGCGCGCCTGTCGTGACACCGGTGCCCGAGCCCACCACGGCCTGACCGGAGGGTCCGCGTGGAGGACCGGACACCGCTTCGGCCCTCCACGCGCCCTTACGGCCGGCTCCTAGCCGAAGATCGAGGCGGCCCACTCCGGGTGGTCGATGAACGGGTTGCGGTTGTGCTGGTAGCCGGCGTAGATGACCTCGTTGCGGTTGCGCTCGAAGGCGTCCGGCGGGTCCTGGGCGTTCCAGGTCAGGAGGGCGGACAGCCGGCCCAGCCGGGGCGCGGTGCCGCCGCTGGTGGCGTTGTCCACCTCGAGGTCGGGCCAGGAGTCGCCGCCCTCGTAGCGGACCGCCATGTAGAAGATCATCCGGGCCACGTCGCCCTTGACCGCGGCGCGGGGCTCCCACGAGTCGGCGTCGGTGCGGTTGCCGGGCGCGTCGGCGACCGCGGCCCCGCCGTTGTCGAAGTCCTTGTTGTCGCGTTCGGAGTTGACGTGTACGTCCTCCGGGCGCAGATGGTGCAGGTCGGTGCCGGGGCCGTTGGCGGTGCCGAAGTCGCCGTGAGACTTCGCCCAGACGTGTTCGCGGTTCCAGTCGCCCGGGTCGCCGCCGTTCAGCGACTTCGACCGGCTGGTCCCGGAGTAGAGCAGGATCACGTTCGAGGAGTTCGCCGGGTCCTGGTCGGTGACCTTGAGCGCGTTCCACACCCCGTCGTAGGACAGCGTGGTCACCCCGCTGGAGATGATGCCGTGCAACGCGGTCTTCAGCGCCTCCCCGGTCCGGCCGGCCGCGGCCGCGTAGTAGCCGCCGGGGTCGCTCGGCGGCGGGGTGGAGCCGCCGCCCGTCATCGCGGTCGGGGACTTCAGGCCGGGGTGCGAGAAGTACCCGGTCAGCGTGCCGGTCACGGTGACGACGCCGCCGACCAGACCGGGGTTGCTCTGCAGGCCGAAGGCGCTCCGGTACGCGCTGGTGATCTGCACGTACAGCATGTCGCCGGTGTCGGTCTCGCCGCTGCGGTCGGCGATCGCGAGGGCGGTGTCGCCGGTGAAGTTCCGGAACAGCACCGTGTTGGCGGCGGTCGGCTGGCCGACGATGTACCCCCGGACCGTCCCGGTGCCGCTCTGGTTGCTGATCGCCTGCGCCACGGTCAGCGGTTCGGCCGCCGTCAGCACCGTGCCGCGGGCGCCGAGCACCGTGCCGAGCAGGGCGAGAACGGCGACGAGGGCCGGCATCGTGACGGCCGTGAGACGTCGGCGCGGGTTCCGAGCGGACATGAGCTCTCCGTTCACCGGGCTGCTTCGACAGCAGCCTCAGTATGGACGGACCGGACGCACCCGCAGTCATACCAAGTGCGTCATAGGTCCGTCCATCGGAGAAACAGAGCCGGCCGATCCGCCCGCATCGGCGGGCGTCGAACTCGTCCGGGCGCGGCCGGGTGGGCGTATGGTCGGCCCGATGCCCTGGTCACCGATGTCCGTGCTTCCTGCCGAGCAGTGGGAATCGCTGGAGCCGCGCGACCGGCGCGGGCCCGCGAGTGGCCAGGAACAGGGAGACGACGCCGTGAGACGGAACCTGCTTGCCGCCGCGACCGCCGCGGTTCTGATGTGCACGCTCGTGGTGTCGACGCCCGGGTGGGCGGGTGACCGCGCCGCCGTCGAGGGCCGAGTCTCGGCGCCGGCGTGGGGATCCTGTCCACCGCCTCTGATCGAACGCGACCCACGGCAGCAGTGCGCCACGCTGCCGGTTCCGCTGGATTACCGGTCGCCCGGCGGGCGCACCATCGATCTGGTCATCTCCCGCATCGCGAGCGCGAAGCCCGGCCCGCGTCGCGGGGTCCTGGTCCTCAACACCGGCGGCCCGGCCGACATCGGCGTCGACGCGCCCTCCTTCTTCGCCCCGCTCATGCCGTCAGCGCTGACCGACCGCTTCGACCTGGTCAGCTTCGACCCGCGCGGGGCCGGTTCCAGCGCGCCGATCAGCTGCCATTTCCCCGACGTGCCGTCCGAGATCGGTCAGCGCTACCCGGCCGTCGACGGGTCGATCGACCGCAACATCGCTTTCGCCCGTGACCTCGCCCAGCGCTGCGGCCGGAACGCCGGTGACGTCCTGCCGTTCATCACGACCGCCAACACCGCGCGGGACATGGACCGGATCCGCGCGGCGCTGGGTGAACCCCGGATCTCCTACCTCGGCTACTCCTACGGCACCTACCTCGGCGCGGTGTACCGAACCCTCTATCCGCACCGGGCCGACCGGTTCGTGCTCGACAGCTCCTACGATCCCGCCCTGAGCCGCTACGACCAGCTCCGGCAGGCCGGCCTGGGCGCCGCGCTCCGCCTGCCGGACTTCACCGGCTGGGCCGCCGCCCGCAACGACCGTTACGGCCTCGGCGCCACCGCGACCGCGGTCCGGTCGGGTTTCGACGTGCTCACCGCGGCTCTGGACGCCACCCCACTGACGCTGCCCGACGGCACCGTGGTCACCGGCAACCTGTTGCGCATCGTCACCTTCGAGGGAATCTACAAGGACGCGGGCTTCCCCGCCCTGGCCGAGACCTGGCAGTTCCTGGCCGCCGCAGTGGCCGGGTCGCGGATTCCGGCCGGTCGGAACGTCACGTTGACCGTTCCCGCCGACAACCAGCCGTCGGTGCAGGTCGCCATCCACTGCAACGACGACGCCTGGCCCCGCGACATCGCCACCTACCGGCGCAACGTTGCCCTGGACCGGCGCGTCTTCCCGGCCACGGCCGGCTTCCCGGCCAACATCTGGGCCTGCGCCTTCTGGCCTGCGCCGCGGATCGAGCCGGCGGTGCGCGTGCGCGGGACGGGGGCACGAAGCGTCCTGATCGTGCAGAACCTGCGCGACCCGGCGACGCCGTGGATCAGCGCCGTGGGCATGCGGCGAGCGCTCGGATCGGACGCGGTGCTGCTCAGCGTCGATCAGGGCGGTCACACCGCCTACCTGACCACGGACAACACCTGCGTCAAGGACACCACCACCGCCTTCCTGACCCACGGGGTGCTCCCACCGGGCCCGCGCTTGTGCCCGGCCGGCTAGGCGACCTTCATCTAGGTGAGGGCCGGCTGCAGGTCGAGAAGATCGGCGGGCGGTTTGGCGTACGCGGCCTCCAGATCTCGGAAGAGCTTCTGCGCGCGGACGGCCGGCCAGCCGTCCGGGAGGTGCTCGACCGGGAGCCGGGGGTCGCGACGGATCGCGTCGAGCCACTCGGCGGTCAGGCGCAGGCGGGCGGCCAGTGGGTCGCTCTCGGACGGTGTCTCCCAGCGGGCGAGGAAGTGCTGGTAGCGGGCGGCCACCTCGGCCAGGTCGTACGCGTCCTTGATCATGCCCTTGATGTCGGTGATCTCGTCGACCCGGGCGTGGAAGACCCGGGCGTGTGACGCCAGGCCCAGGCCGGTGACGATGTCGCGGGCGTTCACCTCGCCGGGCGCGATCCACAGCCCGCCCTGCAGCGGGCCGAAGCCGGTCCAGGTGAGCTGGGACCGCAGGTCGTGGCGCTGGCGCTGCCACGACTCGGGGAGCGAGAAGCTGAGCAGGGTCCAGGTGCCGTCCCACCGGTCGTTGACGGCGCCGGTCTCCCAGATGCGGCTGCGGCCGTCGCGCAGGATCGCGGTCGATCGCGGGGTGAGGCCGAAGTACATCTTGCGGCCGTGGCGCTGGCGGCGCAGCAGGTCGCGCCGGGCCATCCGGGTCAGCGTCGAGCGGGTGGCGTGCGACGTGATGCCGAGCCGGGCCAGCGTGTCGATGACGCTGCCGGAGTAGACGCACACGTCCCGGTCGAGGACGAGGTCGCCGAGCAGCATCAGGAGCAGGGTCTGCGGGGACGGCATGGCAACGATGTTAGGCAGATTGTTGACGGTCGACACGAAAGAGCCTAACTTCGGAACCTACCGTAACGGGACCGAAACGCGGAGGTACTCGTGCGTCGAGCAGCGCCGCTCCTTCTCGCCCTCATCCTCGTGACTGCCACGGCCGGCTGCGGCGGCGACGCCGCGGACGGCGACGATCCGATCCGGGTCGCCCAGATCGTCTCGCTGACCGGCAACTACTCGCCCCTGGGCAGCGAGAACCAGAAGTCCGTGGCCCTCGCGGTCAAGCAGATCAACGACGCCGGCGGGGTCGGCGGGCGCCGGATCGAGCTCACCGTCCGCGACGACAAGAGCCTGCCCGACCAGGCTGTGCTGGCCTTCAACGAGGTCAAGGGCGACGCCGACGCGATCATCGGCTCGCCGTTCTCCAACTCCGCGCTGGCGACGATCCCGCTGGTCGACCGGGAGAAGATCCCGTACCTGTCGCTCACGCCGGCCGACGAGCAGGTCAAACCCATTCATCCGTACGTCTTCGTCGTGCCCGCCACGGCCGGCACCTACGCCGAGGCCACCCTGCAATACCTGAAGGCCACCGGGGTGAGCCGGCTCGCGGTCGCCTTCGACACCCGGAGCAGCTACGCCAACGCCGGGGCCAAGGGCCTCAAGGACAAGGCCGCGGCGTACGGGGTGACGCTCGCGCCGATCGAGGAGTTCCAGACCAGCGCCACCGAGTTCGGCGCCGTGTTCACCCATGTCCGGTCGTCGCCGGCGCAGGCCCTGATGGTGTGGGCGACCGGCGCGCCGGCGGTGGCGCTGACCAAGCAGTACGCCGCGTCCGGCCTGAAGATCCCACTGGTGATGACCGGCTCGCAGGCCAGCAAGCTGTTCCTCGACCCGGCCGGCCCGGCGGCCGAGGGCGTCACCATCGCCAGCTCGATCGGGGTGGTCGGCAACGCCCTGCCGGCCGGTCCGCAGAAGGCCGCGATCGACGAGCTCGCCACCGCGTTCACCGCCGCGCACGGATACCCGCCGCCGCAGTTCGCGCAGGACGGCTACAGCGGGGTGAAGCTGCTGGCGGCGGCCATCAGCAAGGCCGGCAGCTCGGACCGGGCCAAGGTCCGCGACGCGCTCGAGGGCCTGACGCTGACCACACCCAACGGCGCCTACAAGTACTCGGCGACCGACCACAGCGGACTGACCACCGACTACATCGCGATCACCACGGTCCGCGACGGCGGCTTCGTCCCCACCGATTATTCCAAGGCCAAACTCCGGTGACAGGTGGCGCCGCGCTGACGGTGTCCGGGGCGTCTCGCGCCTTCGGCGGTGTTTTCGCCGTACGCGATGCCGACCTCGCCGTGGCGCCCGGTGAGCTGCGGGCGGTGATCGGGCCGAACGGCGCCGGCAAGTCCACGTTGTTCGGCCTGATCGGGGGCCAGCTGGCCCCCGACGCCGGGTCGGTGCTCCTCGACGACCTCCGCATCGATCGCCTGCCCGCGCATCGGCGGGCCCGGCTCGGCGTCGGCGTGGTGTTCCAGGCGGCCCGGGTCTTCCCGGGCATGACCACGCTGGAGAACGTCATGGTCGGCGCCCACGCGACCACCCGCGCCGGGTTCCTCGCGGCGGCGTTCCGGCTGCCGGCCCACCGCCGCGAGGAACGCGAGATCCGCGAGCGCGCCGCCGACTGCCTGCGTCGCACCGGCCTGGAGGACTGGGCGCATCGCCCGGCCGAGGAGCTGCCGCTCGGCCAGCAGCGGGCGTTGCAGCTGGCCCGGGCGCTCTGCGGCCGGCCCCGGCTGCTGCTGCTCGACGAGCCGGCCTCCGGGCTGCGTACGGCCGAGCGTGAACGCCTCGCCGACCTGGTCGAGGACCTCCGCGGCGACGGGCTGACCATCCTGCTCGTCGAGCACGACGTGGCCTTCGTGATGCGGCTCGCCGACCGGGTCACCGTGCTCGACCTGGGCCGGGTGATCGCCGACGGGACCGCGGCCGAGATCCGGGCCGACCCCCGGGTGGTCGGCGCCTACCTGGGCACCGCCGCGTGAACGTGGTCGAGGTCGCCGGGCTGACGGTGCGCTATGCCGGCGCCACCGCGCTCGACGACGTCGACCTGGTGGTGGGCGCGGGCGACCTGGTCGCGCTGATCGGCGCCAACGGGGCCGGTAAGACGACGCTGGTGAAGGCGTTGTCCGGGCTGGTGCGCCCGGCGGCGGGCCGGGTCACGGTGCGGGGCCGGCTCGCGCAGGTGCCCGAGGGCCGCGAGATGTTCGGCGACCTGAGCGTCGACGACAACCTGCGGCTCGGCGGCTGGCGCAACGGCCGGAAGGGCCGCGACACCGCCGAGATCTACCGGCTGCTGCCCGCGCTCGACGGCCTGCGACGCCGCCGGGCCGGCCTGCTCTCCGGCGGCGAGCAGCAGATGGTGGCCATCGGCCGGGCATTGATGGCCCGCCCCGACGTGCTGGTGGTCGACGAGCTCAGCCTGGGACTGGCCCCGCTGGTGGTCACCGACCTGATCGCGCACCTGCGCACGCTGAACGCCGAACGGGGGCTGGCCGTGCTGCTGATCGAGCAGAACGCCCGCCTGGCGCTCGAGCTCTGCCGGCACGCGTACGTGCTGGAGGCCGGCCGCGTGGTCCTCCATGGACCGGCCGACGACCTGGCCCGGAACCCGCGGGTGACCGCCGCCTATCTGGGCGGGCCGGTCCGGTGAGCGACTTCCTCGGCTACCTGCTGACCGGACTGGGCATCGGCGCCGGCTACGCGCTCGTGGCCAGCGGCCTGGTCGCCATCCACCGGGTCACCCGGGTGGTCAACTTCGCGCAGGGCGCCTTCGCCGTGGTCGCGGCCATGCTCACCTCCTCGCTGCTGGCGGCCGGGCTGCCACACGGGTTGGCCGAGCTGACCGGGGTGCTGACCGCCGCGCTGACCGGGCTGCTCGTCGGCCTTGTCGCCGTCGGACGTCCCGGCACCACGCCGGGCACGTCGCTGATCGTCACGCTGGGGCTCGGCATCTTCGCGTACGCGATCGAGATCGTGATCTGGGGTGACCAGCCGCGGTCCTTCGCCGGGCTGTCCGGCGTGGCGGTCATCGGCGGCGCCCGGCTGCAGGCCCACTACCTGCTGATCCTCGCCGTGACCGTGCCGGTGTTCCTGGCCATGGCCGCGTTCTTCGCGCGAACGGACGTGGGCAAGGCTTTGTCGGCCTGCGCGTCCAACCCCTACGCGGCCCGGGTCGTGGGCATCGACGTACGCCGGATGGGCCTGCTCGCGTTCGCCCTGGGCGGCGCGCTCGGCGGCCTGGCCGGGGTGCTGACCACGCCGGTGCAGCAGGTGACCTTCGACAGTGACGTGACCCTGCTGGTCAACGGCTTCGCGGCGGCGATCCTCGGCGGACTGACCCGGCCGGTGGTCGCGCTCGCCGGCGGCCTGCTGCTCGGCGTCGCCCAGACCATGATCGCCGGGTACGGCGGCAGCGCCTACCAGCTGGAGGCCGCGCTGGTCCTGATGCTCACCGTGATGATCGTGCAGGCCGCCCGCCGCGGCGCGGTGCCGGAGCCGGCCCGATGAACCGCTGGGTCCTGATCGCCGCGGCCGTCGTCACGCTCGCCCTGCCGCCGCTCCTGCCGGAACGGCACCTCGCGACCTACGTGCTGCTCGGCCTGGCCGCGACGGTCACGGCCGGGGTGTCGATGCTGATGGGGTACGCCGGTCAGGTCTCGCTCGGTCAGGCCTCCTTCTACGCGATCGGCGGGTACGCGGCCGGTCTGCTCACCGTGCACGGTGTGCCGACCGTGGCGGGCCTGCTGGCGGCGCCGGTGGTCGCGGCCGCGGCGGCGGTGCTGATCGGCGCTCCGCTGCTGCGGTTGCGCGGTCACCACCTGGCCTTCGCCACGCTGGCCATGCAGCTGATCCTGCTGTCGCTGCTCGGCCGGGGCGACTGGGCGGGCGGCGCGATCGGCCTGCAGGGCATCCCGACCCTGCCGGTGGGCGGCGATCTCGGGTACGCGTACCTGGCCTGGGCCGTTCTCGCGGTGGTGCTGGTGATCTCCCGCAACATCGTCGCCTCGCGATCCGGGCGCGGGCTGCGCGCCGCCGCGACCAGCGAGATCGCCGCGGCGGCCGGGGGAGTGGCGATCGGCCGCTACCGGCTGACCGTGTTCGCCCTGTCGGCCGCGTTCGCCGGGCTGGCCGGCGGCGTCTACGCGTTCTACCTTGGCTATCTGTCGCCGGGCTCGTTCCCGGTGCTGCTGTCCATCGAGTTCGTGGTGATGGCCGTGGTCGGCGGCCTCGGCACGATCGCCGGTCCGGTGGTCGGCGCCACCGTCATCGTGCTGCTGGTGCAGGCCCTCACCATGCTCGGCACCCAGCCCGGCCTGCCCGGCTACGCGCCGAGCGTGCTCTCGTACGCCGTCTACGCCCTGCTCCTGGTGGTGACCGTGCTCTTCCTGCCCCGCGGCATCGTCCCCGCCGTGACCCGACGCCTCAGCAAGAAGGACGGCCCGCTGTAGCAAACTGCGGTCATGAGGCTCTTCTCCGTCCGGCGCACGCTCATCTCCCTGGCCGCCGGCGTCGCCGCCGGGGTGATCGCCTGGCTGGCCGGGGCGGCGTCGCTGGCCCCGAGCGCCGGCTGGACGGCCGGCACCACGGTCTTGCTGGTCTGGGTGTGGTGGATCAGCTGGCCGCAGGACCCGGCCGGCACGAAACGTCTGGCCGAGCACGAGGGCAGCGCCTTCTCGATGGACGGTTTCGTGCTGGCGGGCGCGGCCGCCGGTCTGGCCGCGGTGGTCAACGTCCTGGTCCGGGCGTCCACCGCCGCGGCGGTGATCCTGGCCGTCCTGGCCGCGATCCTCTCCTGGGCGCTGGTGAACACGGTGTACGCCTTCAAGTACGCCCGGCTCTACTACGTGGACGAGGACGGCGGCATGGACTTCAAACAGCCCGAGCCACCCTCGTACAGCGACTTCGCCTATCTGGCCTTCACGGTCGGCGCGTCCTTCGCGGTCTCCGACACCGACATCAAGAACACCGCGATCCGCAGGGTCGTCCTGTCCCACGCCCTGCTGTCCTACGCCTTCGGCACCATCACCATCGCGGTGGCCATCAACCTGGTCACCAACCTCGGCCGGTGACGCCTCCCAGCGAGGTCCAATGTGTACGTCAAAGACGCAGTGTCACCCGATCTCGCGGCAGCGTCCCGGCCAGAGCCTTGCCGGCCAAAAGGAGCGTTCTGCGTCGCCGCGCCCTCGGGTCGTGGCATCATCGCTGTGGGCAAGGGTGGACCGGCTGTAGGGCAGCGGCCCCAAGACCCGCTGCCCTTCAGTCGTTCCCGGGGTGTCCCGCCGGTTCTCGTCGTGGAACCGGCGACGTGTGCTGTGCAGGCTTCGTCGCTCAGGATGGCGCTCAGCGCGGCCGCCTCGGGGGAGTCGCCCGGCGATCAGCGCCCGCTCGGTGTACGGAGACGTCTGCGGCAGCGGCCGCCGGCCAAGCGGACTGGAAGCGCTCAAAATTGTCTGCTCTCAGCGCTTGATCCAGCAAAATCGCGACTCTATGAAATCAGGCAGTTACTTATGGTTACGCTTCCGGCGAGATGGCTCGCGCCGGTGTCTTCGCGCGTCGGGCCCCACCCAATCCAGAGACGCGGTCCAACGGACCCGTAGGAGGACCCTCGCATGCGTAAGTCAACATCACGATCGAAAGTCCGGGTGGCGACGGCCGCCGGACTGACGACCGGAGCGGTCGCTGCCGCTCTGCTCGTCGCTCCCGCGGCCGCGTCGGCCGCCACCACGGTTTACCCTCCGGTGGTCGCCGTCGGCGACCTGGTCACCATCACCGACACCGAGGTCAGCTTCTCTAGCGGCACGAACGGCACGGCCTCGCGGGCGGTGATCCTCACGTCGCCCGGGACGACCACCCCGGTATGCAGTGCCACATATCCGACGACATCGACGACCATCGTGGCTGCGGAACAGACCGCCGGCTCCATCAGTACGAGCAAGACGGTGACGTTCAAGGTGCCCACTGCTGCCGTGGCGGGGACCAATGGTCTGGCCAAGCGATACGTCGCCTGTTTCTACGCGCCTACCGGCAGCACTGCCCGCGAAGGTAACCAGAACGGTTACCCCTTCTACGTGGGTACGGCGCCAACGCTGAACCCGACCTTTGGCCTGACCGGCACCGCGAACACTGTCACGCTCACGGCGGCGACAAACGTCTTCACCGGCGTCACCGCCCTCGGCGCCCAGTACACGACTGAGCCGTGCCCGGCCGCTTACGGCACGCCCGCCGCCGGCACGACGGGAACGCCCACGAGGACCGGCGACGCAAGCGCGACCGTCACCGTGCCGGCCACGCTGACATCCACCAGCGGGAACACCCGCTACAACCTGTGCGTGTACAACGGCACCCTCGCGGCCTCCACGCTCGTCACGATCGGCTCGTACGCCGTGACCCAGCTCGTGCTGAGCCAGGGGACCGGCCCGTGGCAGGGTGGCAACTCGCTGGACATCACCTCGCCGAACCAGGTCCTCGCCGGCATCGACTCTCCCGGCGTGAACCTCACCGCCGCGGCCTGTCCGGCCAAGTACGAGTCGACCGACACCGTGGGCACGAGCCTGGTGGCCGACGTCCGCAAGATCAGCAACAGCCGCTTCGCGTTCACCGTGCCCGCGCTCAGGAGCTCCGCTCCGGCGGCGCCGCCGACCGCACAGCCGGTATGGAACGTCTGTCTCTACGGAGGCACCGACGACGGCGCGTCCGACCTCGTCGCGAACATTCCGTACACCATCACCACGCTGCACACCGCCACCGAGGTCGCGCCGAAGGCGGGCCCGGCTCTGGGTGGCTCCAAGATCGTCGTCAGCGGCACCGCGTTCCCGACCGACGGCACGCTGACCGCCACCCTCGGCGGCATGGCGCTGACCGGCGTCAAGGTGCTCAGCCCGACCGCGTTCGAGGCGATCACCCCGGCGCACGCCCCGGGCAACAACATGGCCCTGACGGTCACCACCGCCGCCGGCACCTTCCTGCTGACCAACGCGTACTCATTCACCTCGGCCCTGATCGTCGACCCGAACACGGCGCCGAACACGCGCACCGTGAACGTCGTCATCAAGGGCGTCGGTTTCCAGAGCGCGAACTTCAACGCGGCCGGCACTGCCCTTACCCTGACGGGGTCGCACTTCTACCTCGTCGAGGGCGTCTACGCCGGCAACGAGGGCGATGCGGCCAGTGGCGTGCGGGCGAACCCGCCCGTCGCGGAGTGCCGGAACGTCCTGGTCCTGAAGGACACCGAGGCGATCTGCAGCCTCAACCTGGCGCGGCGGCTGGACGCCGAGGGGGTCGACTACCTGGTCCCGGCGGCTCCCGCTGAGGCCGGCACCATCGGCACCCCGGCCGTCACCACGATCGGCAGCACGGTCACCAGCCGGGTCATCCGGTCCTCCGCGGCCCTCTTCACCCGGGACCACGAAGGACTGACCATCTACGAGGCCACGCCGACCAACTTCGCGCCGGGCACCCGGATCGTGGACGTCATCAGCCCGACCGTGGCCGTCATCTCGGCGCCGGCCCAGGCCACCGGCACCGGGATCACCCTGGCGCTGCTGCCGCCGACCGCCCGGACGGTCACCGTGACCACCGGCAACGCGAGTACCGCGCTGGGCGCCCCGGCGGTGGACACGTTCCTCACCTCCGACGACGAGCGCTACATCGTCGGTCCCAACATCGCCCTCGGTATCAAGCTCAATTCGATCACTGACGGCGACACCGCCGTGCTGAGCGCGGTCTCCGGGGGGACGGGGAGCACCGCCAGCGCCAACCTGCTGTCGATGAACGTGCCCGTTCCCGAGGGCGCCTACAACATGACCTACGTCAGCAACGGTGCGCTCAACGCTTCCAGTACCGACCCGAACTACGTGCAGAGCACCGTCTCCAGCACCTCGACGTTCGCGGTCTCGTCCTTCTGACCGGACGGCACCACACGTAGAACAAACCATCGGCGGCCCGGAGCGCATGCTCCGGGCCGCCGCTCGCTTTGTGGCGTTTTCGTCACCATCGGCGGGGTCTCTTGGGAGAATGGGGGCATGCGCAACCCATCCCGCAGACGCAAGCAGGCCATTGCTGGTGCGGCCGGCCTGGCCGTCGTGCTAGGTGGCGCGACGGTTGCCGCGACCCGGTGGCCCGGCCACCAGGACGCGACCGTGGCCGTGGAAGTGGCTCCGCCGGCCGACGTGACGGCCTCGCCCTCGCCGACCGGGTCCTCCGCCTCCGCGACGCCGAAGCCGAAGGACGCATCGGCCAAGCCCACGCCATCCCTCTCGCTGCCCGCGGACGCCGCCGAACGCATCGCCGACGCGCGGGCCGCCGCCGCCAGGGACGGCGTGCCCGTGAAGCGGCCGCTGCCGCAGGCCACCGTCGCCCAGATCCCCGATGACGAGGTCACGGTCCGCGAGTCCGGCTCGGTGCAGAAGGACAAGGCGACCATGCGCGTGGTCTCCGCGCGTGGAGATCTCACCGGTCAACGGGAACTCGACTGGGTCGCCGACGACGGCGAGAGGTTCGGCGACGCGTTGTGCTCCCAGACCATAACGCTCAGCAACATGCCGCCGGAACGGAAGCCGACCTTGCTGATCTGCTGGCGTACCAGCGCCAAGAAGAGCGTCTACACGGTCGCGGTGAGCCTCGACGGCCACCCATCCAGGAAGAAGAGCGTGTCCGCCATCGACGCGGAGTGGAAGAGACTGGGCTAGTCGCCTAGGTGGCGGACAGGAAGTCGAGCAGTTCCCCGGCCACCGGGCCGGGCGCCTCCTCGGCCTGATGGTGCCCGGAGTCGATGACGCGGTGGCGCAGGGCGCCGGCGATCCAGGGAGCCCAGATCGCGGCCGGGTCGCCATGGAGGTCCAGATCGTCGTGCGCGGCCTCGAGCAGCAGGGTGGGGCACCCGATCTTCCGTCCGGCCGCCCGGTCGGCCTCCTCGTGGTCGCGGTCGACGCCCAGGCCGGCCCGGTAGTCCTCGCACATGCCGTGGACGACGGCCGGGTTGTGGACGGCCGCCCGGAGGTCGGCGTGCTGGGCGTGGCCCATCGCGGCGGGGTCGCCGGTGCCGTACCAGGCGTCCGGGTCGGCGCTGATCACCCGCTCGGCCGGCTTGTCGGTCTGTGCGAGGAACCACCAGTGCCAGTAGGCCTGGGCGAAGGCGGCGTCGGTGCGCTCGAGCTGCTCGACGATCGGCAGGCCGTCCATCACCACCAGGTGGGACACCGCCTCGGGGTGATCCACCGCGGTGCGGAACGCGACCAGGGCGCCACGGTCGTGACCGACGACGGCGAACCGGTCGTGGCCGAGGCGCGCCATCAGCCGCACCACGTCACCGGCCATCGCGCGCTTGCTCGACTGCGCGTGGTCCGGCTCGTCCGGTGGCAGGGTCGACCCGCCGTATCCGCGCAGGTCGGGCGTCACCACGAAATGGTGCCGGGCCAGCCTCGGGGCGACATCGAACCAGGTCGTGTGCGTACGGGGATGGCCGTGCAGGAGAACGACGGGTGAGCCGGCGCCGCCGTGCCTGAACCGCAGCGTGACCTCACCGACGTCAGCATGGTCCAGCCGAAAGCCCTCGAACATCGATCAGACGCTAGCAGCCGGCCACGGCGTCGGATCACGACCGGGGCCGGTGATTGCGTCGGAACGGCTCGGATGAGGCATGCTCGACCGGGCCGACTCGGAGGGATCTCGTGTGAACACCATGGAAGCGCTCCGGCAGCTGCTGCGCCAGTCGCATCATGCCCGGCCGGAGGACCTGCCGGAGATGGCCATGCGGGCCGCCCCGTCCGTGAACGCCACCGCCATGATCATCTATCTGGTGGACCATCAGCAGCGGGTGCTGCTGCCCCTGCTCGGCGGCTCGGCCCCGCACCGCGCGTCGACCACGGTCGACGGCACCCTCGCCGGCCGGGCGTACTCGCTGGTCAGACCTTGTGTGAGCGAGGGGGACGAGGCCGGCGCCCGGTTGTGGTTGCCACTGCTCAACGGCAGCGAGCGGATGGGCGTGCTCGAGATCGTCTCGCCTTCGGCGCTCGATGAGCGGGCGGTCGACGACTGCGCCCTGGTGGCGACCCTGCTGGCCGAGCTGGTGATCACGCGCAGCTTCTACAGCGACACCATCGAGCGGGTCCGCCGCCAGGAGCCCATGCGGCTCGCCGCCGAGATGCTGCGGGCGCAATTGCCGCCGCTGTCGTTCTCGACCGGCCACCTCGTCATCAGCGGCATTCTGGAGCCCTGCTACGACGTGGGCGGGGACGCCTTCGACTACGCCGTCAACGGCGACACCGCGCATCTGGCGCTGTTCGACGCCGCCGGGCACGGCTCCGCCGGCGGGATGCGCGCGGTCATGCTCGCCTCGCTCGCCCTCGCCTCGTACCGCAACGCCCGTCGCGCCGGCCTGACCCTGATCGACAGCTACCACCACATCGACGACGCCGTCCGCGCACACGACAAGTTCGGCATGATCACCGCGGTCCTGGCCGAGATCGACCAGCGCACCGGCGTCCTGCGGGTGATCTCGGCCGGACACCCCAGCGGCATCGTCATCCGGCAGGGCCGGGTGGCCAAGGTCCTGCCCACGCCGACCGCCCTGCCCGTCACCCTCGGCGACCGGCGACCGCCGGTGATGGTCGAAGAAGCTCTCGAACCCGGCGACCGGATCCTGCTCTACACCGACGGCATCATCGAGGCACGCTCGGCCGAGGGCGAGTTCTTCGGCATCGAGCGGCTGACCGACTTCGCCGTCAAAGCCTCGGCCGACCAGCTTCCCGCTCCGGAAACCGCCCGCCGGCTGGTCCACGCGATCCTGAAGTACCAGGACGACCGGCTGCAGGACGACGCCACCATCCTGCTCGCCGACTGGCACAGCCCCGCCCCGGCGGACTCCGACACCGAATTGATCGTCGTACCCGCCGACCACCTGCTCGAGCCGTGACCGAACGGCGTGGGCGGCCGGATCAGCGGTTGACGTAGGCGGCCAGGCCGCCGAGCTCCTCGCTGGCGATGAACACCGATCGCACGTTGATGATGGCTTCCTCGACGTGGTCGGGGCAGCCCCACGCCGCGTCACCCCAGGAATCGGCGATCTTGATCTCGGCGGGCGCGGTGCAGCCGGGCCGGCCGCCGAGCTGGCAGTGCTCGGGGTGCGGCATGGCGGCCTGGGCGGCCGCGGCGGTGCGCATCCGGGCGGTGAGTTCCGCGGCGGCGGCGGCCCGCCGCTCGGCCTCGGCGCGCAGGTGCCGCTCCGAGCTCACCACTTTGGCCAGTTCGTCGTGGGCGGCCTTGGCGCGGGCTTCGGCGGCCTGTCGTGCCTGCTCGCTGTGGTGACGTTCGATGGCCAGGGCGGCGGTGCCGGCGAAGACCGCGGCCAGGGCGAGGTCGGTGTCCTGCGGGACGCGCGGGGTGCGGTGGTACATGGCGAAGGTGCCCAGCAGGCCGCCGTCGCGGGCCAGGATCGGCGTGGACCAGCAGGCGGCCAGCCCGGCCCGGTCGGCCAGGTCGCGGAAGTCGGTCCAGAACGGGTCGGTGGTGATGTCGGTGACGATGACCGGTTGCCGCCGGTGGGCGGCGGTGCCGCAGGAGCCGACGCCTTCACCCGTGGCGATGCCGTCGATGGCCTCGTTGTAGAACCCGGGCAGGCTCGGCGCGGCCCCGTGCCGCAGGTGCTGCCCGTCGGGATCGGCCAGCAGGACGGAGGCGAGCACCTCCTGCGGAGCCAGATCCTCGATGCAACGGGCCATCCCGTCGAGCACCTCGGTCAAGGGCGCCTGCCGGGCGATCTGCTCGATCAGGGCACGGTGTTCGGCCATCAGCCGTTGCGCGTGCTTGACCTGGGTGGTCTCGATGCCGATGACCCGGATGCCGGTCACGGTGCCGTCGGCGTCCCGGCGCGGCTCGTAGGTGAAGTCGAAGAACGCGTCGCGCGCCTGCGGGCCGGCGCCGAGCGTGACCCGGACGTCACGACCGGTGTAGGACTCGCCGGTGCGGTAGACCTGGTCGAGCCGGGTGATGAAGCCCTGACCGGCCAGTTCGGGTCACCTTGCTCGAGCGTGACGCCCAGCTGGGCGGGCGCCTCGCGGCGTGGCCCCGCATCGTCGCGGACGGCTCGCGGCAGATGGTGGAGCACGGGTTCCACGGCTTCTTCCGCCAGTACTACAACTGGCACAACGTGCTCCGGCGGATCGATACCGAGCTGTCGTTCCTGCGGCCCGCCGGCCGGTATCCGGTCGTCTCCCGGCACTGGCCCGAGGAGAGCTTCTCCGGGCTGCCCCGGCGGCCACCGGCCAACCTGCTGGCCCTGGTGGCCCGGTCACCCAGCCTGAAACTGCGGGAGCTGCGCGGGGTCGACGGCCAGGCCGCCGTACCGCTGCTGAGCTATTCCCGCGAGGAGACCTATCGCCGCTTCGACCACATCTCGGCCAAGGACTTCCTCGACACGCTGGGCATGCCGGCCCGGGCCCGCGCGCACCTGTTCGACGTCTTCGCGCACTCGTTCTTCAACCACCAGGAGGACATGTCCGCGGCCGAGATGATCATGCAATTCCATTTCTACTTCCTGCGCAATCCCGAGGGGCTCGACTTCGACGCGCCCACCCAGGACTACGAGACGGCGATCTGGGCGCCGCTCGCCGGGCAGTTGCAGGCCCTCGGCGGCGACATCCGCACCGGGGCGGCGGTCGACCGGATCGATCCGGGGTGGACCGTGACCCTGCGCGGCGGCGCCGAGCTGACCGCCGATCACGTCGTCCTCGCGACCGACCCCCGCTCGGCGCGGGAGATCGTCGCCGGCTCGCCGGGGCTGGCGGCCGTCGCGCCGCGGCTGGCCGCCCAGATGGCGACGGTACGGACGGCGCCGCCCTACGCGGTCAGCCGCATCTGGACCGCCCAGGACTGCGCGCCCCGGCGCAGCGTCTTCACCAGCGTCGCCGAAGAGGCCACCCTGGACTCGGTGACGCTCTACCACCGGATCGAGCGAGCGGCCGGCCAGTGGGCCCGCCGCACCGGTGGCAGCGTGATCGACCTCCACGCGTACGCGGCGCCGGACGGTGTCGGCGCCGCCGACCTGACCAAGCGGATGTGGGCCGAGCTCGGCGCGCTCTGGCCGGAGACCACCCGGATGGCCATCGTCGACGTCGAGGAACGGGTCGGCGACGACGCGCCCGCCTTCGCCCCGGGCAGCGATGCCACCCGGCCGGGGGTGCGGTCCGACGCGAAGGGTCTCCACCTCGCCGGCGACTGGGTCCGCGTGCCGTTCCCGGCCGGCCTGATGGAGCGTGCGGCCGGCTCCGCGATCCTCGCGGTCAACGCCATCCTCGGTGACCACGGGGTCCGGCCCGCGCCGTTGCTCTCCGTCGCCCCTCGAGGCCTGCTGGCCCCGCGCGGCCGCCGCCTCTGAAAGGCCGGCGGCCTCTCGCGGCCGCCGCCCCTGAACGGCCGGCGGCCTCTCGCGGCCGCGCTTCTGAAAGGCCGGCGGCACGAAAAGCGATCGCCGCCGACGACCTTCGCCCCTAGGGTGGCCGTGGCCTCTTCCCCGACACTTCCGAAGGTTGTCCATGCCCCTGCCCAAGCGGCCCGACCGGCGCCTGGTGCGTACCGATGACTCCTGGCTCACGCTGCCCAATCCGGCCGACGTGCCGGTGGAGATCTGCGCCGGCCCCGAGGTTCCGATCGAGTCGGCGGCGATCGACGAGCTGCTCACCGTGCTGGAGACGGACCGCACGCTCAGGGAGCTGGGCCAGGCGACGCCGGGGCTGGAGTTCGAGCCGCGCATCGACCGGGTGGTGTGCACCCCCGACTTCCACAAGGGAGCCGGCATCCCGATCGGCACGGTGCTGCGTACCGTCGGCGCCCTGGTGCCGCAGGCGGTCGGCAACGACATCAACTGCGGGATGCGGGTGGAGGTCACCTCGCTGACCGTCGATCGGGTACGGCCACATCTGGACCGCCTGGAACGGCGGCTGCGGCACCTGTTCTTCGAGGGCGGCCGCCGCATCGGTCTCACCCCGGCCCACCGCGAGGGGCTGCTCCGCGACGGGCTGCCCGGGCTGATCGCCGAGGGTGTCCCGGCCGACGCCGACGGCGCCTGGGGGCAGGTCGGCCCGGACGACACCGCCGACCTGGGCGGGCGGCTGCACGCCGCCGGATATCCGGCCCGGTCCGCGGACGCGTTCCGGGACTGGATCACCAGCGGTGGCGGGACGAGCTACGACAGCATCATCGGCAGTGTCGGCGGTGGCAACCACTTCGCCGAGTTGCAGTACGTCTCGGCCATCCACGACGGCGCGGCGGCGTACGCGTGGGGTCTGGCTCCTGGTCGTGTGGTCCTGATGGTGCACACCGGCTCGCTCTCGCTGGGCCACCAGGCCAACGCCACGGGCCACGACCAGGCTCGGGCCGCCTGGCCCCGGACGGTGCCCAGGCCGGCGAACCGGATCCTGCCGATGCTGCTCGACGAGCGCGGCGCGGCCGGGCGGGAACGCTATCTGACCGCCTTCGCGAACGCGGCCAACTTCGCCGTCGGCAACCGGTTCTTCCTGGCCATGATGCTGCGGGCCGGCCTGGCGAGCGTCGCCGGCGACCCCGGTTCCCGGCTGATCTACGACGCGCCGCACAACCTGATGTGGCCGGGCGCGGACGGTTCGGCGGTGCACCGGAAAGGGGCCACCCCGGCCGAGCTGGGTGAGCCGGTCATCGTGCCCGGGTCGATGGGCGCGCCCAGCTACCTGTTGCGCGGGCTCGGCAACGACCGCGCCCTGGGCAGCGCCTGCCACGGCGCGGGCCGCAGCATCCCGCGGGGCGCCACGGCCCGTGGCAGCGACGCGGAGCTGGACGCCTTCCTCCGTGAGTTCCGGGTCGTCACCCCGCTCAACCATCGCGACCCCGCGGTGGCCGGTCGGCGCGACATCATCGCGGCGTGGCGTCGCGACCTCAAGCAGGAGGCGCCCTGGGCCTACAAGGACGTCGGCCCGGTCGTCGACACCCTGCGCATGGCCGAGGTGGCCCAGCCGGTCGCGGAACTCCGGCCGATCCTGACCGTCAAGGGCTGATCCGGCTCACACTCTGATCGGGTCGTGGATCTGCCTGCGGTAGGCCAGCGCCACCGCGTGGGCGCGGTCCCGGGCGCCCAGCTTCATCAGCAGGTTCGACACGTGGTGCTTGACCGTGCGGACGGTGACCACCAGGCGTACGGCGATCTCCTGGTTGGACTCGCCATCGGCGATCCGGGCCAGGACCTGCTCCTCCCGCGGCGTGAGATCGCCGCGGGCGGGTGGCGGCACCGGCTGCCGCCGGCACAGTTCGAGCAGCCGGCCGCCGATGTCACTGCTGGTCCAGCCGTGGCCGGCGTGCACCGACCGGATCGCCTCGACCAGCCCGGCGATCGGCTCGTCGGCGGCCACGATCGCGCCCACCCCGGCGGCCGCGGCCGCGCACAGCAGGTCGTCGGCCGGTGCGGGCGGCGCGAGCAGGACGGTCCGGGCCGGAGCGGCCGCGCGGCCCAGCTGTTGTCGCAGGACCACGTCGGCGTCGCCGGTCAAGGCCATCACCAGGTGCTCGTGGTCGCGCAGGACGGCTTCGATGCCCACACGCAGCACCGCGTTGTCGATATCGATCAGAACTCTGGTCGTCGGCTGGCACTGCATCGTTCTCCCCGTGTTGTGACGATCAACGATTCCGGAGGAGCCGCGGCCGGTCCAACCCTTTCGTTTCTGGTCGAAGCCTGTCCCCTGGTACAGGTCGCAGGACTGGACCAGGGCCGGATGTCCGGCACCGCCCCGATCCATAGCGTCGGTGGGGCGGCGATCCCGTCGCCACCTCGCCATGACCGAAAAGGACAAGAGGGCAGCATGACGATGACCCGGATGGCGCGACTCATCGCCGCTACCGCGTTCGCCACCGCGGCCACGGTGCTGCCCGCCGGCAGCTTCGCGAGCGCCGACGGCGGTAACCAACGGACGTCGTACGAAACCTTGGCGAACGCCGCCGACAACGCGGCCGCGGACAAGGCGTTCGTGCGGTTCGTCGCGCTCCGGCATCCACAGTCGACAGTCCGGGCGGCGGCGTGGCTGGCCCTGCTGAGCAGCACGCCGGACGCGGCGATCGCGGAGTTCCTGGCGTCGGGGTACGAGCCGGCCCGGGCCCGGGCGGCGGCGCAGGACCAGCAGGACCTGGACTTCGCCAAGCGGATCCTGGCGACGCACATCGCGGCGTACGCGCCGGAAACCCATGCCGCGGCGAAGCGGGCGGTGAACGGATCGGCCGCGGATCGCGAACGATTCGCCCGCACCGGGTACGCCGAGGCCGCGGCCCGGGACCGTCAGGTGCGGGAGGCCGACGGGACCCATGCCGCGGCGCTGGCGCAGGCCGACCGGGACTTCGTGGCGGCGCTGCGCGACTCCGATCCGGGCGCGCAGGTGCGGGTCGGCGCGGGCTACGCGTTGCGTGCCGGTGCGACGGACGCCGATCTGGTGGAGTTCTTCGCGTACGGCTGGAACAGCTCGGCGAGGCTGGATCTGGAGTTGCATCAGAGCGCGATCGCGGACAACGACGTGCGGTGGCGGGCGACGATCAACCGGCTGACCGCCGACGCGCGGGCGGCCGAGACGGCGGCGCGGGAGGCCTCCGGCGAGGCGGCCGCCGCGGCCCGGGCGCAGGCCGCGACGGCGTGGCGCACGGTGGTCGAACAGACCACGCCGGCCCGGTCGGCCTGGCGCCAGGCCGAGGATGTGGCAGCGGCCCAGGCGGCCTCCTGGCAGGCGATCGCGCTGGCCGCCGCGGCGGCCGAGAGCGTGAACTGGGAGTCGATCGCCTCGTCGTCGGTGTCCACGGCGGCCGCGTGGAGCACCGAGCGGGACTCCGCGGCCGAGCAGGCCCGGTACTGGACGGCGCTGCTGGACCAGGCTCGCGCGGCCGAGCTGGAGATGACCGACCCGCCCGGCTGACCCCGCGGCGACCACCACGCACCGTCTGTTCCGACTTCACGGGGGTTTCATCATCAACATCACCCGGCTACGCGCCCTGATCGTGGCTACCGTCACCGCGGCGCTGGTGGTGAGCGGCGCGGATGCCGCCGCCGCCACGCCTCCACCCAGAACCGAGGCGCCGGCGGCGACGCGTGATCTGCGTGAGCCCGCGGCGCCCGGCGACACCCCGTCGTTCGATCCGGGGACCTTCACGCCACCGGAGAAAGCGTGGGACGGGGAGTCCGGAGTCGCCGACATCGGTGATCCGCGGATGCGCGCCCTCGTGGTGGACATCGCCGGCCTCGCCGAGGACGCCGAGGTTCGCACGGCGGCCGACGCGGCCCTCTCGGCCGGCACGGCGCAGGCGGTCGAGGACTTCCTGGTCTCCGGCGAGGACGCGGCGAAGGCGCTGGCCACGGCGCGTAAGGCGAAGACCGCCAAGGAGAACAAGGACAAGATCACCGAGCTGGCGGGTACGGGCGGACCGGTCTTCAACGCCGAGGTCCAGCGGGTGCTCCACGGCACCGACTACGACCGCGAGTCGTTCCTGATCTACGGGGCGGACCTGGTCCGGGCGCGGGACGAGAAGACGACCGCCGACGCGAACGCCCGCGCGGGTCAGCTCCGGGCCCGGGTCCAGGTGCTGGCGGACCTGCCCGACTCGGAGGTCTCCCGGGCCGCGCGGACGGCGATCGCGTCCGGCGACAGCGCGATCGCCGCGTTCCTGAACGGTGGGTACGCGACGGCGGCCGCGAAGGACGCCGACGCCCGTGAGCGGTACCTGGCCGATCAACGCGCCCGGGAGGACGCCGCCGAGGAGCTGTCCGAGCTGGCCCGGAGGGCCGCACGAGCCTCCGCGGCCCGCCGGAACCTGGTGGTGGCGCACGGCGAAGGCGTCCAGGCGCTGCGCCGGTCGGCCAACTCCCTCGTCTCGGCCGGGAACGAGGCCCGCAAGGCCGAGCAGATCCTGGCCGCCAACACCGCCGCCAACCGTCATCCGGCGGACGCCTACGACGGGGTCAAGGCCGAGGTGTCCCGGCAGGTCGGGTACGCCGAACAGGCCTCGGCGGCGGCCGTGCAGGCCTCGGCCCGGGCCCAGGCGGAAGCGCACATCCTGGTCGAGGCGGGCCTGCCGTACGGGATCGAATGGGCGCGGATCGCACAGGGCATGGCTGCCGCGGCGCAGGCGGCGCAGGCCGCGGCGGTCACCGCCCGGCACGCGATCGACGCCACGGCCGCCACCGGTGCGGCCCGTGACGCTGAGGAAAGGGCGATCGCGCACGCCGAGCAGGCGAGAAAGTGGCGCGAGTACGCGCAGGAGCACGCCAAGGCGGCGGCGGATCTCGCGGCGGCGGCGGCGAAGCAGGCCGACGCGGCCAGGGACGCGGCGGCTCGGACGAGGGCCGCCCGGCTGGACGCCGAAGCCGCCGAGGCACGGGCCTGGGCGGCCGCGAAGCGGACCCGGGACCAGCGGATCATCGCCGAGAACGAGGCGACCAAGGCCGCGGCGGCGCGGCAGCGGGCCGAGGCCGAACGTGCGACGGCGGCGTCGGCGCGGGCGCGGGCCGAGTCCCAGGCCGCGATCGCCAGTTCCGCCCGAGGACAAGCCGAACAGCTGGCCGGCGTGGCCCGCACCGCGCGGGAGAACGCCGAGGCGCAGGAAGGTTTGAGCGCCACCGCCCGATCCCGGGCCGAAGGCGCCGAGAGCACCGCGGTGACCGCGCGCGACCGGGCCCAGGCCGCCGAACGGGACCACCGCACGGCGGACGCCAAGGCCGCCGCGCTGGAGGCCGGCGCCGCGGCCCAGGCCGGCGGGCCGGACGCCGCGAACGCGCGAGCGGCCGCCACCCAGGCCCGCATCGAGGCGACCACCGCGCGCGGCGCGGCCACCGGTGCGCGATCGGCGGCGGACACCGCCACCGGCGCCGCAGCCAACGCCCGGGCCGCGGCGACCGAGGCCACCCGCGCCGCGGCCCGGGCCCGGGCCGCCGCGCAGGAGGCCGAAGCCGCCGCCGCCCGGGCCCGGGCCGCCGCGGCGAACGCCGAACGCGAGGCGGCCACCACCCATCACGAGGCGAGCCGGTCGAATGCCGCCGCCGCCGAGGCCACCGCACAGGAGGCCAAGGCCGCGGAAGCCGCCCGGGCCGCGGTCCGGCTGGCCGAGGATGCCGCGCAGGAGGCCGCGGCGGCGTTCCGGGCCGCCGGTCGGACCAGGGACGAGGCCGTGGCGGCCACCGCCGAGTCGGTGTCGGCCGCGACGCAGGCCACCACCGCCGTACGCGCCTCCACCGCGGCCCGGCAGGCCTCGGCCGGCATCGCCGACCCGGCCAACACGGCGATCACCATCGTCGCACCGTTCACCGGGTCCGACCTGGACGCCGATTTTGTCATCGAGGTCGCCGAGCAGGCCACCAAGGTCGGCGCCGAACAGGTGCGGGCCGCCGAGACGCGGGCCGCCGAGGCGATCGCCGCCGCGACGGCCGCCGCCGAGGCGGCCGCGCGGGCCAACGCGGACGTGAAGCCGGCCTATGACGCCGCCGCCGCGGCAGCGCGGTCCGCGGCCGACGCGGCTCGTTCGGCCGCGGACGCCCAGGGCGCCGCCGCCGACGCCGCGGTCGACGGCGCGGACGCCCGGGACGCCGGCGCGCGGGCGAACCAGGCCGACGCCCAGGCCCGCCAGGACGCGGTCCTGGCCCGTACGGCCGCCAACCGGGCGAGCAACGACGCCGCGATCGCCGGTCGCAGCGCCGCCGCCGCCGAGAACGACGCCGCCGCGGCCCGCGGCGCGGCCACCCGCGCCGAAAATGACGCCGCCGCCGCCCGCGGCGCCGCCAGCGCGGCGGAAGCCGACGCGACCAGGGCGGAAACCGCCGCCGACAACGCCAAGAAGAACGCCGACGCCGCGACCCAGGCCGCCAAGAACGCCATGGACGCGGCCATCGCGGCGCAGGAGGCCGCCGACCGGGCCGAGGCCGCGGATCGGGCGGCGGAACGACAGGCCCGGGAGGAGGCCGCCGCCAAGGACGGCACCGGCGGGATCGGCCTCAGCCCGGATGACGAGAACTACATCAAGGCCGTCTGCATGGGCGAGCCCGACCCCGAGCAGTGCATGACCGAGATCCGCGCGGACATGGCCGCCGCCAACAGCGGCATCGTCGATTTCCTCATCGAGAACGGCGCGCAGGTCCTGCTCGAGGTCATCGGCTGGGAGGACCTCAAGGCCTGCTTCACCGAGGGCGACATCGAGGCCTGCCTCTGGACGGCCGCCAGCCTCATCCCGTGGTCGAAGCTCGGCCCGGTGGCCAAGGCCTTCTTCAAGGTCGCCTCGGACATCGGCACGTTCCTCTCCCGGTCGGCGAAGGCCAAGAAGGCCGTCGAGAAGATCAAGGACCTGCTGAAGCTCGGCAACAAGGCGTGCAAGGTGCCCGGCAAGAGGGCCGCCGCCGGTCACCTCAGTACGGCCACCGATCCCGAGGACGCCATTCCGCTGGCCGGGTGCACGCCCGGCATGAAGGTCAGCGATGTGGTCAGGGCGATGGCGGAGGAGACCAAGCGGCTGCTCGTCGAGAAGTACGGGTTCGCCAGCTTCAACGATGCCGGCCAACATCTCTGGAAGGGCGCGAACCGGAATGGGGAGAACCTCAAGACACCGGAGGTTCTGGAGCTCGTACGCCAAAAAGGAATGACCAAAGAGGACCTGGAGTACATCAGGAATTACTTCGCCTCCGTTGACCAGCACAGCGTCTTGCGAGAAAAACCGAACCCGAGCGCCAAGCCCCGCGCCGAGATGTTCGCGTGGATTATCGAGCAGTTAGGTTGACGCGATGAAGCTGCTGATAACCACCGACGGCGAGCCCTTGCGTGTGATCTTCGAACCGGCCGGAACAGAGGTGCTGCTTCCGGTCGGCAAGAACATCATCGTCGAGATCACCGGCGATGAGATGGGCGAGCTCGGGCATGAGCCGGGCTGCCTGCTGATCTGGAGCGGCCTGGGCGGGAGCCTGCGTGCCTGGTGGTCGGAGGGCCGGAATCACGTGGGTGAGGAGATCCTGACCTATTCGTAAGTGGAGCACGTGACGAGAAGGAGATTTTCGGGTGCGAGCACGGGGGCTTGTGGTGCGTGGTTTTGCGGTGGTTGGTGTGGCCGCGTTGGTGTTGTCGGGGGTGGCGGTGCCGGGTGCGGAGGCTGGGGTGGCGCGGCCGGTGGCCGGGCGGTCGGCTGCGGTGGCTTTGCCGGAGGCGACGGAGGTGGAGAAGGCGCGGGCGTTGGCGGCGGTGGGGATTGTCGCTGATGGTGAGTGGATCATTTTGCCGGATCGTGGGTTGGTGAGCCGGTTGTTGACGGATGTGAAGTCGGCGCCGTTGCTCGAGGTGCGGGCGAGGGCCCGGGCGGCGTTGGATGT
>NZ_JBFBAA010000020.1:49415-123377 GCF_040682035.1 Actinoplanes sp. NPDC051470 | reverse complement strand
TCGTGGCGCATCGGGCGGATGTGGATGCGTTCATTCAGGAGCAGCACGACAAGACCGAGGCGGAGCGGGAAGCGCTGCGGCAGAAAGACATAAAGCGGCGGGCCGCGTCGGTGGTCGCCTGGGCGCCCAGCGAGGGGGAGCTCACGCTGGCCAACGACAACTTCATCCGTGCGATCGAGGAGAAGGCGGCCGCCGGTTCCGAGGTGGCCGGGGCGGCGTTGGCCGCGTTGCGCTCGCCGCAGCCGCCGGTGTGGGCCGCGTTCATCGAGACCGGCATCCATGCCGCGAGCGAGCGTGACAAGCAGATCGCCCTGGACCGGAAGGCCGCGGCCGACCGCCGGTTGGCGTCCGAGATCAAGGCCAGGGCCGACAACAGCCTGGTGCACCCCGCGTTGTCGGCGGCGGCGGCCACGGCGCTGGCCGGCACGCCGGGCGACGTCGACCTGTTCCTGCGGGCCGGCCAGTTCGACGCGCTCACCCAGTCGCTGCGGACCACGAGCCCGAACCGCAAGGGCTGGTGGGTGCAGAGCGGACCCGGCGTCGCGGCGGTGAACCACCCGGACCCGGGTTCGGCCGCGTCGGTGCCGGTGGCCGACGCCACCTGGAAGGTCGTCGACGGCCTGGCCGGCGAGGGCTGCCACTCGTTGGAGTCGACCGGCCATCCCGGCCACTACCTGCGGCCGGTGGGGTTCCGGGTGCAGTTGCAGCCGAGTGACGGCAGCACCGAGTTCAAGAACGCCGCCACCTGGTGCGCGAAGAAGGGACTGGGCGGTCCCGGGGTGTCGCTGGAGGCCAAGGCCCAGCCGGGCCGGTACCTGCGTCACCTGGGCGCCGAACTCTGGATCGCCGACAACTCGGGCGCCAATGCGCACGACCGGGCCTGCGGCTACCAGGACAACACGACCTGGCAGGTCGACGGGCCCGACCCGAAGGCGACAAAACGCCCCGATCCGGTCCGCGCCGAATGCGTGGCCGAGTGCCCCCAGGCCGTGTCCACCTATGTGGTCCGCAACGATGGACAGCTGCGCCAGTACCAGCACGCCGACCCGTTGAACGGCGGGTTCACCTGGGTCGACGGGGCCGGCAAGGAGATCGGCCAGGGCTGGCTCGGCGCCCGCACCGTGGCCGGGCCGGACGGTGTGGTGTACGTGGCGGTGGACAACGGCGAACTTCGCCGGTTCCGGTGGAACGGCACCGGCTGGGATGTCACCGACGGGGCGCAGTACAAGGTCATCGACCGCGGCTGGGAACGCTACGCCACCGCCGCGTACCGCAACCGCATCACCGTCGACACCCGGGGCGACATCTACACGGTCGAGCCGGACGGCCGGCTGCACTGGCGCTCGTACCAGCCCGCCACCGGGTCGTGGGAGCACCGGACGCTCGACGGCGACTGGTCAGGGTACGACCTCATCGTCGCCGCCGGCACCGGCGTGATCTACGCGCGTACGCCGGCCGGAGCCCTGTTCCGCCATCACTACGACGCGGCCCGCAACCAGTGGGCCCAGCAGGCCAAACCGGCCGGGTACGGCTGGCAGATGTTCTCCTCGATGTTCTCCGCCGGCGCGGACATCCTGTACGGCGCGCACGGCGGCAACGGGGGAGAGCTGCTCTGGTACCGCTATCTGCCCGCCACCGAGACCTGGGCGGACACCGGCAGCGGCACCGGCCGGGTGGTCGGCACCGGCTGGTACGGCGAGTACAACCTCACCGCGGCTCCGGACGCCTGCCGGCTGAATTGACCTGGTGACGACCGATCGGCCCGGCATCGTGGTGAGGTGCCGGGCCGATCGTGGGATGGCCGGGATCGGCCACTGTGAAACGTTGCAACTGGGAAAGCGCGCTCCTAGGTTCAGGAAATGCGGATCCGCAGCGCCACCGCCATCGGCGCGATCGTCGCCACCCTCCTGGCCGCCACGGCCACCCCGGCCGTGGCCGGCTCCGGTCCGTCCTGGGCGCGGTACGTGGTCGCGCCGTCCTCACGCGCCGTCAAGCCGGTCCGGATCGTCGCCACCACCGGCGCCGTGACCAACCCGCACGGCCTGCTCGGCCAAGGGGTGACGACCCTGTCCCGCCCGCAGCCGGCGCCCCGTCCGGCCTGGGCCGCCGGCGCCACCGCGACCGCGTCCTCGTTCCACGCGCCCAACAACGGCAACGACGGGCAGCCGCGTACGTACGAGCCCGGCAACGCGATCGACGGCGTCACCGACACGTTCTGGAACGACGACACGATCGCCGCGTTCCCGGACGTCCTGACCATCACCACGCCGGCGGCGGTGGCGCTGCCGGGCATCACGCTGCTGTCGAACCCCGACGGGGTGATCAAGGACTTCACCGTCGAGACCTGGAGCGGCAGCGCCTGGCAGCCCGCCGCGACGGTCGCCGGCAACACCGCCATCCAGGTGCGGGTGCCGTTCACCGCGCCGGTGCCGACCACCCAGGTGCGGATCACCGTCACCGGGGTCCAGTCGTCCGGGAGGGGCGACTTCACCCGGGTCAACGAGGTCTACCCGGGGCTGGTCGCCGACGAGCCCGTGCCCAGCGTCACCGTGGACTTCGGCCAGGTCGTCGCCGGCTACCCGGTGCTGCGGCTGGCCGGCGCCTCGGCCGGGAACCCGGGACTGCGGCTGGCCTTCTCGGAGACGAAGCAGTACCTCACCGACGTCTCCGACTTCACCCGGTCGTACAACGGGGACCGGATCACGCCGGGCACCGACCAGGTCGCGGTGAAGACCGAGCCGTACACCTGGACGGACACGCACGGTTGCGCCGAGGGGACCAAGGTCTGCGCCGACGGCCTGCACGGCTTCCGCTACCTGAAGATCAGCCTGGACGCGCTGGCCGCCGACGCGCCGCTGACCCAGCCGTACGGCAAGGTCAAGATCGACGGGGTGTCGCTGGACTTCACGCCGTTCCTGGGCACGCCGTCGAGCTACACGGGATGGTTCGAGTCGTCGGACAAGCAGCTCAACAAGTACTGGTACGACGCCTCGTACACCAACGAGCTGAACACCGACACCTTCCGCTCCGACGACGTTGACCCGCGCGGCGCCGACTCGCCCACCCTGCGCGGCAAGCTGGTGCTGCACGACGGGCCGAAGCGCGACCGGGACCCGTACGTCGGTGACGTCGCGGTCTCGGGCCGCACCGCCTACCTGACCCACCACCAGGTCGCGGAGGCCGCGAAGAACGTGCTCGCCGACCTGGCCGACCACCAGCGCCCGGACGGCTGGATCCCGCCCGCCTCGATCAACAACTACACGCTCCCGCTGTTCGACTACCCGCTCTACTGGGTCACGAGCAGCTGGGACTACGTGCTCTACACCGGCGACACCGGCTACGCCACCACCTACTACCCGCACCTGCTCAAGGTGCTCGACACCTGGTACCCGACGCTGACCAACAGCCGGGGCCTGCTGGAGAAGGGCCTCAACGGCACCGGCGGGTACGGCGACTACGCCTTCCTCGGACGCACCGGCGAGGTCACCTACTACAACGCGCTCTACGTCATGGCGCTGCGGAACGCCGCTGACCTGGCCGAAGCGCTCGGCCACGCCGACGACGCCGCCCGCTGGCAGGCCCGCGCCGGGACCGTCGCCGCCGCCGTCAACACCCACCTGTGGGACGCGACCGCGGGCGCCTACCTCGACTCCAAGGTCGGGCCCGTGCGGCACGGCCAGGACGGCAACGGGTACGCGGTCCTGACCGGCATCGCCGACCCGGCGCGGGCCACCAGCGCCCTGGGCTACCTGGCCACCAGCACGGCCACCCCGTACGGCAACTCGTTCATGGACAACAACACCCTGGTGCCGGACGGCCGCGACCGCGTCTACGCCTTCACGTCCTACCCCGAGATCCAGGCCCGCTTCCGCGCCGGCCAGGCCGAGTCCGCCATCGACGAGATCAAGCGGCTGTACGGCTGGATGGCCGCCCACGACCCCGGCATCACCGGCTGGGAGGGCATCGGCGCCGGCGGCTCGCACTACCAGGGCCCGTACACCTCGGCCGCGCACGGCTGGTCGACCGGCGTGCTGCCCGCCCTCACCAACGAGCTGCTCGGCGCCACCCCGACCGGCGTGGGCTTCTCGACCTGGTCGGTGACCCCGCACCCGGGCACGGTGAAGTGGGCCAACGGCCAGCTGCCGACCCCGCACGGCCCGCTGCGCGTCTCCTGGGCCACCGGTAAGGGCCGGGTCGCCTTCACGCTGACCGTCTCGGCGCCGCGCGGCACCTCGGGCGACGTCACCGTGCCCACCGGCGGCCAGGCGGTCAAGGTCTTCCTCGACGGCCGCCCGGTGCCCGGCGCCACCCTGCGCGGGCTCACCGGCCGGCACACCATCACCGTCACGAAGATCGGATCCTGACCATGAAGTTCCTCGCCCTGCTGGCCGGGACCTCGCTCCTGGTCGCGGCGGTGGCGCCCGCGCCGGCCGCCGCCGCGGATCCGGACCGCCCGTGGGAGCACAACAACTTCGCCCCGGCGAGCCGTACGGTCACCCCGAAGCAGGTGTTCCGGACCACCGGGACCGTGCTCCAGCCGCGTCCCGGCGCGGCCGTGCTCACCGGCGCCGGCTCCTCGATCACCTACGACTTCGGCCGGGAGGTCGGCGGGCTCGTCACCCTGCGCTTCGGCACCGGCGGTGACCCGGGTCAACGGCTCGGCCTCGCCTTCACCGAGTCGTCGCAGTACGTGGGCACCACCAGCGACGCCAGCAACGGCGGCAGCGGGGCCGACCTGTCCCTGCACACCGACGTCACCCCGGGCGGCACCTGGACGATGCCGCGGGCGTCACTGCGCGGCGGCTTCCGGTACCTGACGCTGTTCGCGGAGTCGGCCGGCTCGATCCATCTCAACCGGGTGTCGCTGGAGATCTCGTTCACGCCGTCCATGACCGACCTGCGCGACTACGCCAACCACTTCCACTCCAGCGATCCACTGCTCAACAAGATCTGGTACGCCGGGGCGTACACCGTGCAGACCAACACGATCGCGCCGGACACCGGCCGGGTCTGGGGGCCGCCGGCCACCGGCTGGGACAACAGCGCCACGGTCGGCGCGGGCAGCGAGATCCTGGTCGACGGGGCCAAGCGTGACCGTACGGTGTGGCCCGGCGACCTCGGCGTCTCCGTACCCACCGCCTTCGCCTCACTGGGCGACCTGGTGCCGACCCGCAACGCGCTGACCACCCTCTACGACCACCAGACCGCGGCGGGCCAGTTGCCGTACGCCGGGCCGCAGGTCAACTTCTACGGCTCCGACACCTACCACCTGTGGTCGCTGATCGGCACGGCCACCTACTACCAGTACACCCACGACCGGCCCTGGCTCGACACCGAGTGGTCCGGCTACCGGCGCGCGGTCGACTACATCCTGGCCCAGGTCGGCGCGGACGGCCTGCTCACCGTGCGCGGCACCGCCGACTGGGCGCGTGGCAACCAGGGCGGCCGGAACATCGCGGCCAACGCCCTGCTGCACCAGACGCTGGTGACCGGGGCCGAGCTGGCGACCGTACGCGGGGACACCGCCCTTGCCGCCACCTGGACCACCACCGCAGTCCGGCTGAAGGCCGCGGTGAACGACGTCCTGTGGGACGAGGCCGCCGGCCGGTACCGCGACAACCCGGACAGCGACCTGCACCCGCAGGACGGCAATGCTCTGGCCGTCTGGTACGGCCTCGCGCCCGCCGACCGGGCCGCGCGGGTCAGTGCCGCGCTCACCACCAACTGGAACACCTTCGGCGCCACGACCCCGGAGAACGGCGGCCAGATCTCCACCTTCCCGGGCTCGCTGGAGGTGCAGGCCCACCTATTCGCCGGGGACGCCACCCGGGCCCTGGAGCTGATCCGCCGCGAGTGGGGCTACATGCTCAACTCGCCGCTCGGCACCGGCAGCACCTTCTGGGAGGGCTACCTGGCCAACGGGCAGTTCGGCTACGGCGGGGCGTACATGAGCGCGGCGCACGGCTGGGCCACCGGGCCGACCTCGGCGCTGACCTTCTACGTTCTCGGCATCCGCCCGACCACCGTGGACGGCGGGTATGTGATCCATCCCGAGCCCGGCGACCTGAAGAGCACCGAGGGCTCGCTGCGGACGCCGTTCGGGGACATCGCGCTGGCCTGGCGGCACGACAAGCCGGCCCGGACGTTCACCGCCGAGGTCGACGCGCCCGCCGGGGCGGTCACCCGGGTCGACGTCCCGACGTTCGGGGCCCGCACCAACGTCACCGTCAACGGGCGGCTGGCCTGGGACGGCCGGAAGGGGCACGCCTTCGGCGCCCGGCTCGAGAACGGGTACGTCGTGCTCACCGGCGCCCCGCGGCGGGCGAGCGTCGTCAGCACGGCGATCGGCAACGTCCCCGAGACGCTGGCGGTCGCGGTGACCTCGGCCGGGACCACCCCGGTGATCGCCGGGCAGCAGCTGTCCGTCCCGGTCACCGTCAGCGCCACCGGCGACCGCGTGGTCAGCGGCACGGTGACCGCGACCGTGCCCGAGGGCTGGACCGTCGCCCCGGCCCCGTTCGCCCTCGACACCCGCAACGGCCCGGGCAGCACGGTGGTCCAGGTCGGTGTCCGGCCGCCGGCCGACACCCGTGGGGGTACGGCGTCAGCCGCCATCACCGCGACCGGCGCCGGGACGACCGCGAGCGCCACCGTGCCGCTGCTCGTGTTCGGCGCCTGGCCGGCCGGCACCACCGCGACCGCGTCCAGCTTCCACGCGCCGAACGTGTACAACGGCCAGACCCGCACGTACGAGCCGGGCAACGCGGTCGACGCCACCCTGGCCACCTTCTGGAACGACGACACGTCCGGCGGCTATCCGGACACGCTCACCGTCACCGCCCCGCAGCCGGTGCGGTTCGACGGCGTCGGCTTCGCCTCGCTGGTCGACGGCGTGCCGACCGACTTCACCGTGCAGACCTGGGACGGCGCCACCTGGACGACCCGGGCCACGGTGACCGGCAATACCGCCCTGTACCGCTGGATCCCCTTCGACCCGGTCTCGACCAGCCAGGTACGCGTGGTCGTCACCGCTTCCCAATCCCAGAACGGCGCCTTCAGCCGGATTGCCGAGGTAACCCCGTGAGACGTCCGGTCATCGCCGCTCTCGCCCTGCTCACCGTCCTCGCGGGCGCGACACCGGCCGCCGCGGCGCCGGCCGGCACCGCTGCCGCCCCGAACGCCCTGAAGGTGGCCGGGCAGGCCGCCGACGCCCTGGTCGGCTCGCCGCATCCGGCCCTGTCCTGGGCGCCCCGGGACTCCCGGCGCGGCGAGGCGCAGAGCGCGTACCAGATCAAGGTCTCCGACCACGGCCTGGTCTGGGATTCCGGCCGCGTCGCCTCGGACGCCTCGACCGGCGTCGCGTACGCCGGACCGGCGCTGCTCGCCGACCACACCTACTCCTGGTCGGTGCGCACCTGGAACCGGCGGGGACAGGCCTCGCCGTGGTCACGGCAGCAGCGCTTCGACGTCGGGCCGATGGCGGTGGGGGACTGGTCGGCCTCCTGGCTGCGGGTCCCCGACGGCGCCCTGGCCCGCCGCACGTTCGACGTCACCAAGACGGTTGCCCGGGCCCGGCTCTACCTCGCCGCCCAGGGCCTGGCCGAGCCGCACCTCAACGGCGCCGTGGTCGCGCCCGAGCGGCTGCTCGACTCGTCCGTCACCGACTACGCCAAGCGGGTCCTCTACCGCTCCTTCGACGTCACCGGCCAGATCCGGCGCGGGTCGAACGCGCTCGGCGTGATGGCGAGCCAGGGCCAGTTCTACGCCCCGCCGACCTTCCTGGCCCAGCTGTCGCTGACCTACGCCGACGGCTCCCGGGCCGTGATCGGCACCGACGGCTCCTGGCGCAGCGCGGCCGGCCCGGTCGTCCGCGCCGACTTCTACTACGGCGAGACCTGGGACGCCCGCAAGCAGATCGCCGGCTGGGACACCCCGTCGTTCGACGCGTCCGGCTGGGCCGCCGTCGCCGAGTACGCCCCGGTGGCCAAGCCGGCGAGCCTGGCCCAGGGCCGGCCGGTCACCGCCGCCGACGAGACCGCCTGCTGCGGCTGGTCGCGGGCCGCGCTGGTGGACGGCATCGACCGGTCGGTCGACGGCAGCCAGGGCTATCACTCGGCCACCGCCGCCTCCGCCGACAGCACCAAGTGGGTCCAGGTCGACCTGGGCACGAGCCAGGCGGTCAAGAGCCTCACCCTGTTCCCGGCCCGGCCCACCAACGATCCGGCCGGGGACTTCCCCGGCGCCGGCTTCCCGGTCCGGTACGCGGTGCAGATCAGCGACGACGCCGACTTCACGAACGCGCGTACCCTCGTCGACCGCACCGCCGCCGACCAGCCCAACCCGGGCGTCACGCCGGTGTCGATCCCGGTCGACGGCCAGGGCCGGTACGTCCGCGTCACCGCCACCAAGCTGCCCTGCCGCGACACGTCCTGCACGTTCCGCCTGGCCGAGCTGAGCCTCTACGGCGCGAACCCGGCGCTCACCTTCGGGCTGAGCCGGCTCGAGGCCGACGTCAGCCCGCCCACCCGGATCGTCTCCACGCTGGAGCCGGTCCGGGTCACCACCCCGGCGGCCGGTGTCCAGGTCTACGACTTCGGCCAGAACTACACCGGCCAGGTGACCCTGCGGGCGTCGGCGCCGGCCGGCACCACGGCCGTCATCACCAAGGGTGAGCTGCTGGACAGCGCCGGGCGGGTGACCACGTCGAACATCAGCTTCAACGACGGCGAGCCGCCCCGTCAGCAGGACCGGTACATCTTCGACGGCTCGGGCGAGCAGACTTGGATGCCCCGCCTCAACTACGCGGGCTTCCGCTACGCCGAGGTGACCGGGCTGCCCGCCGGCACCGGCCTCACCGTCACCGCGGCGGTGATCCACACCGACGTCGCGCCGGCCGGGACGTTCAGCACCTCCGACCCGCTGCTCAACCGGATCCAGGACGCGCTGGTCCGGACCCAGCTCAACAATTTGCAGGGCATGCCGCTGGACTGCCCCACCCGGGAGAAGCGCGGCTGGCTCGGCGACGCCGGCGACACCGAGGCCGAGGCGATGGCCAACCTCGACATGCAATCCCTGTACGCCAAATGGCTGGCCGACATCCGGACCAGCGCCAACAGCAACGGCAGCATCCCGTCCGTCTCACCGGACCAGGGTGAGGGCGACCGCTTCTTCACCGATCCCGCCTGGGCCACGGCCTACCCGCAGATCGTCTGGGACAGCTACCAGCAGTACGGCGACCCGACGGTGCTGCGCGACAACTACGACAGCGTCAAGCGCTGGGTCGACTACCTGGCCACGATCAGCGACAGCCGGCACATCGTGCGCAACGCGCCGGGCTCGTGGGGTGACGACTGGCTGTCGACCGTGAGCACCCCGCACGTCTACTTCCAGACGCTGTTCTACCTGCTCGACAGCCGCCGGCTGGCCGACATGGCCACGGTTCTGGGCCACGCCGACGATGCGGCGAACTACCGCCGGCTGGCCGGGGAGATCACCGCGGGCTTCACCGCCGAGTTCTTCGACCCCGCCACCGACACGTACGGCGCGGGCACCCAGCTGGCGTACGCGATGCCGCTGGCCATCGGCATCGTCCCGGCCGGCCACGAGCAGGCGGTGCTGCGCAAGCTGGTGCAGGACATCGTCGCTCACGGCAACCACGTCACCACCGGCTTCGTCGGCACCACCTTCGTCTACCAGGCGCTGGGCAAGTACGACCGTAACGACATCGCCCTGGCCATCTCGCAGCGCACCGACTTCCCGAGCTTCGGCTACATGCTGGCCAACGGCCCCGGCACCATCTGGGAGAAGTGGACCAACTCGTCGGCGGCGGACGGCACCTCGTCCAAGGACCACATCGGCCTGGCCGGCTCGATCGGCCAGTGGTACTACGAGCAGCTGGCCGGGATCCGCCGCGAGTCGGCCGGCTGGCGCACGCTCACCCTCGCGCCCAGCGTGGTCGGCGACCTGACCCGGGTGAACGGCTCGCAGGACACGGTCCGGGGAAAGGTGGTCAGCTCCTGGCGCCGGTCGGGCAGCACGCTGACCTACCACGCGGTCGTCCCGGTCGGCAGCACCGCGACGATCGAACTGCCGCTGCTCGGCGGCCCGAATTCGACGGTACGCGAGGGTGACCGGGTGATCTGGCGGGCCGGCCGCCCGGCCGGCACCGTCCCGGGCCTGACCGTCGGCGGGGCGGCCGGCAAGGTCCTGACGATGACCGCGGGCTCCGGCGACTACACCTTCACGGTGACGCCGCCGGCCACCCCGGTGACGGCACTGACCGTGACCTCGGCCGGCGACAACCCGTCCCCGATCACGGCCGGTCACCGCGGCGACGTCTCGGTCCTGGTCGAGGGCAGCTCCACCGGCGGCGGCAACGCACGCCTCTCGGCCGAGGTCCCGGCCGGCTGGACGGCCGAGCCCGCCCCGGCGGCCGTCCCGCTCCGACCGTCCACCACGGCCACGCTGGCCTCGCTGCGCCTCACCGTCCCGGCCGGAACGCCGGGCGGCACCTACCCGGTGACCGTCACCGCGCGGGCGCCCGACGGCACCCGGGCCACCGCCACGATCAACGTCATCGTCTTCGGCGCCTGGCCGGCCGGCGCCACCGCGGCGGCCTCCAGCTTCCACGAACCCAACATGGTCGACGGCGCCACCCGTACCTACGAGCCCCGGAACGCGCTCGACGCCGACCCGGCGACCTTCTGGAACGACAACACCGAGAACCAGTACCCGGACACCCTGACGATCACCGCGGCGACGGCCGTGCCCCTGACCGGGGTGGGCCTGAGCTCGCACCGCGACGGCGTCCTGACCGCCTTCGACGTGCAGACCTGGGACGGTGCGACGTGGACGACCCAGGCGACGATCACCGGGAACACGGCCACGAACCGCTGGATCCCGTTCCGTGCCCCGGTGACCACCACCCAGGTCCGGGTCGTGGTGAACGGTTCACAGAACCTCTACAGCCGCGTCGCGGAACTGACCCCGTGACGAGTTTGTTGACACGGCGGAAACATCCAGCTACGTTGCCATGAAACGATTCACATCGATCCCGGGGCGGTTCGTGAGGGGGCAGGATGTCGACCACGGCCGAACGTCCCCGCCTCCTCGACGACGACGACGTGGCCGTCCTGGCCCTGCTGGCGCAGGGCCTGCCGGTCGGCACGGTGGCCCGCCGGTTGGGGATGTCGGAACGGACGCTCCGCCGGCGGACCCGGGCGATCTGCGACGCCCTGGACGTCCCGGCAGTGATCACGGCGGTCGCCTGGGCCGCCAAACGCGGTCTCCTCTGACCGCTAGCGATGAAACGTTACAGCCCCGAGTCACCCGTCCTGATCGGATTCGGCCATGCGCTTGCGCCGCGGTACCACATTCGTCGTCGCTCTCCTCCTCGCCGTCACTGGAGCCACCGTGCCGGCGACCGCGTCCCCGGCCGTCGGCGCGGCGACCGCGACCCCGGCGGTTGACGCGGCGGCCCGGCTGGCCGCTCAGCCGGACATCGACATCCCGGGGTTCGACGTGGGCGCCTTCGCCACGCCGACCGTCCAGAAGCCCGCGGTGCTCTGGTTCTGGAACCGGGTGCAGACCGAGGCGCAGGTCGACCGGACGCTCCAGGACATGCACGACGCCGGGTTCACCGAGACCGTCATCTTCCGGATGGACGCCGAGCCGTTCTTCAGCCCGGCCTGGTTCGCGCGGGTCGAACACGTCCTGGAGAAGTCCCGGGACCTCGGCATGAAGGTCTGGCTCGACAACGACTCGCAGTTCCCGAGCGGCGCGGCCGGCGGACTGATCGTCAACGGCGGCACCGTCGGCGGCAAGACCTACCCGCCGCGACCGGACCTCGGCGTCAAGACCGCCGTCCGGGCCGGCGACGTCGTCGTGCCCGGCGGCCGCCGGGTCGGCCTCGCCGGTCTGTTCGGGGGGAGCATCCAGCACGTGGGCGGCGAACTCGTCGCCGACGCCGCCGTCTACCCGGGCATCACGCTGCTGCGGGACGGCGCCACCTGGTCCGACTACACCGTCGAGGCGAACTTCACCATCGAATCGGGCACGGCCGGGTTCATGGTGCGGTCACCTGATCGGCGCAACGGCTATCTCGTCGACGTCCGCAAGGCCGGCATCGTCGACTTCTGGAAGCAGGTCGACGGCAGCTTCTCGCAGCTGAGGCTGGGCTCGGCCACACCCGCCGGCTGGAATCCCGACGGCCGGCACACGATCAGCATCCGGGCCGTCGGCAACCAGCTCTCCGCGACCCTCGACGGGATGGAGGTCGCCCCGGTCACCGACCCGGCGTTCGCGACCGGCGGGGTCGGCATGCGCGTCGACGGACCGCAGAAGTGGCGCCTCGACGACCTGGCGGTGACCCGGGTCCCCGGCGGATCCCCGCTCTACCGCAACGACTTCACCGACCCGGCGTCGGTCGGCGACTTCGACGTCGCCGTCCGGCCGCTCGAGAACGTCATCGCCGTCACCGCCCGCCCCGCGACCGGCACCGGCTCGACCGACCTCGACCGGGTCGTCGACCTCACCGGCCACCTCGGCGGCGACGGCACCTGGGACGCCCCCGCCGGCGACTGGCGCGTCGAGGCGTTCACCTACCGCTTCCGCGGCGACAACTACGCCGACACGCTCGACGCCGAGGCGATGGCGCTCTACGACAAGATCATCATGGACGAGTACCACGAGCGGTTCGGCTGGGCCTTCGGCACGGTGCTGCTGGGCTTCGCCGACGACGAGCCGTCGCTGAGTGACCGGCCGACCGAGAGCGCCGTGCCGTGGACGCCGTCGCTGGCCGACCGGGTCGAGGACGGCGGAACCACCGTCGCCCGCGCGATGGTGTCGGTCTTCAACGACATGGGACGAGCGGGGGCCTCGGCCAAGGGCCGCTTCTACCGGGCGGCGTCCGACCAGTGGGTCGACACCTACTGGAAGCCGAAGTACGAGTGGACCAAGGCCCACGGCATCGCCATCATCTCCAACCCGCTGTGGGACGAGCACGGTCCGCTCGAGGAGCTGCGGCACTCGGGCAACCTCCTGACGGCGCATCAGTGGTCGCAGATCCCGGGCACCGATCTGATCTTCAACGACGTCGGGAACGGCGCGGCCCGCTTCCTGCCGCGCACCGCGGCCAGCGTCGCCCACCAGATGGGCAAGCCCCTGGTGTACGACGAGCTGATGGGCGCGACCGGCTGGGAGAGGTCGCTCGACGACCTGCGCGAGGGCGCCGCCATCTCGGCGCTGCGGGGGATCAACAAGGCGCTCTACCACACGACATACGACGGGATCGACGGCATCCCGTACCCCCCGGTCTTCATGAGGGAGAACACCTGGTGGCCGTGGATGGGCCAGGTGAACACCTGGACCGGCCGGCTGATGGAGTTCGGCCGGCACCGCACCGCCGCACCGACCGCGCTGCTGCAGACGCAGCGCTCCAACGAGGCGACGCAGCGCTCCGCGGCCGGGTTCGGGCCCGACCAGGACTGGATCGCCACGATGAACTCGCTCGAGGACTCCCAGGTCGACTTCGACCTGCTCGACGAGGGCGCCCTCACCGGCGACCCGCAGGTGCTGACCCCGGCGTCGGTGGCCGGCGGCACCCTCCGGGTCGGACGGATGAAGTACACGACCGTCGTCGTGCCGAAGGCGGCGTACCTGTCGCTCGAGGCGGCCAGGACGCTGCGGAAGTTCGTCGCCTCGGGTGGTGAGGTGGTCTTCGCCGGACCCGCGCCGGCGATGGAGGTCGACGGGCGCGACGCCGAGCTGGGCGCGCTGATGGCGCAGATCCGCAAGCTCGGCGGCAACCGGGTTGTCACGGTCGCCGGGCCCGCCCAGGCCGGCTCGGCCGCGTCGGGTCTCGGCCAGGCCGCCGTCACGCTGTCGACGCCGAACACCGGTATCCGCGCGCTGCGGTTCGCCGAGGCGGGCACCGACGGCTACCTGCTGCTCAACGAGGGCGGCGCCCCCGTCACGGTCGACGTCACCTTCCCGGCCAAGGGCGTGCCGGCCGTCTGGGACCCCGAGACCGGTGCCGTCACCGAGGCGACCACGTACCGCACGACCGGCAACAGCACCGTGGTGCCGATGACGCTCGACCCGCGGGCGCCGCTCGGCGTCACGCTGAGCGGCACGCCGGGACCGCACGTGACCAAGGTCGTCGGACCGGCCCGGGTGACCTCGACCAGCGTGGCCGGCGGCGTCCTCACCGCCCAGGTCCGCACCGAACGCTCCGGCGTCACCCTGATCCGGGGCGAGGACCGCGCCCACCGGCCGCTGATGGGGACGAGCGCGCCCGTGGTCGTACCGGACGTCGTCCCGGTCGACGGCGACTGGACGATGGCCCTGGGGAACGGGACCGCGCCGGTCACCCGGCCGCTCCAGGGCTGGACCGACGTGGCCCCGCACTACTCCGGCAGCGCCACCTACACGACCCGGGTCACCCTCGGCGCCGGACGGCCGCCCGGCACCGGCTGGACCCTCGACCTGGGCCGCGTCGCCGACGTCGCCGAGGTCACCGTCAACGGCGTCCACGTGGCCGACCGGATCTGGGCGCCGTACCGGCTCGACGTCGGTAACCTGCTCCACGAGGGCGCCAACACGATCGCGGTCCGGGTCACCAACACCCAGGGCAACGAGAAGAACCGGCAGGCGTACGACTCGGGTCTGTACGGCCCGGTGACCCTGCTGCCCTCGGTGACGGTGCCGGTGACCCTGCGCCCGGCCACCATCTCGGCCCGGAAGGTCACCGCGAAGATGGCCGGCGAGCGCGCGAACGTCCGGCTGACCGTGGTCAACCACGGCGCCCGGCCGGTCACCGGCGTGGTGACCGCGGCCGGCCCCGAGGGCTGGACGGCCAGGAGCGCCGGCCGCGTCACGGTGCCGCCCGGCGGCTCGGCAACCGGTGTGGCACGGCTCTTTCCCGGCGGCTTCGAACCCGACGGGCCGGTGCCGGTGAGCGCGGCGTTCGTCGTGGCCGGCCAACCCGTGGACGGCGCGACCACCACCCTGGACTGGTCGTTCCCGACGCCGCCGGCCGGGGCGACGGACCACGTCGATCTCGGCGACCCCGCGTCCGAGAACGCCCACCGGCTGACCGCGTCGCCGACCAGCGGCACGAATGTCGAGGCCGGGCTGACCCGCCGCTACGGCGGATACCGGGTGCCCGACGCCTGGTACGAGTTCGACCTCGCCGTCACGGCCGGGAAGGGCTTCGTGCTCCAGGGCCTGGAGACCTACGACGGCAACCCGCAGCAGAAGAGCTATCGGATCTTCGTCGACGGCCGGCTGGTCGCGACCCGGCTCAACGTGCGGCCCATCCGGCAGGCCGGCACCGCCGCGTACCGGCTGCACGTGCCGGACCGGTTCGTCACCGCCGGCACGGTCCGGGTCCGCCTGCAGAGCCGTTCCGATCCCGACTTCGCCGACCCGTCCCTGGCCGACGTCTGGGCCCTGCCTGACCGAGGCCCTGCCCTGCCCTAGCCCATGCCGGTGGTCATGTCGAGGACGAAGCGGTAGCGGACGTCGTTGCGGGCCAGCCGCTCGGCGTGGGGTGAGCCCACGGTGTCGAGGACGAGATCGAGGCGAAGCCGACCACCGCCGCCGCCGGGCCAGCCTGGCCGCCGACGCCCAGGGTGCCTTCATGCGCTGAGCCTCGGGGGAAGGCGCTAGGATGGGCGTACACGGCATTGATCCGGCCATCACCGGGGAGTCTCCGGAAGAACAGGCCTCGCGTGCGCCGCGTGGCCCCACTAGAACCGGAACAGCAACACAATGAGCGGCGCCAGCAGTCGGGGCGCAAGCGGGGTGGTACCGCGGAGTGTGGCTCCTACCGGGGCCTTGTGCTTCGTCCCCGCGTGGGTGGCAACCATGAAGCCACCCGTGCGAGCGTGACGGAGCCAAGGGAGTAACAGAGAAATGACGCAGTCCGCCGGTGACTCGCCGTTCGTGGCGTTGCCGCCGAAGCTCGACTTCGCCGAGATGGACCACCGGATCATCGACTGGTGGAAGTCCAACGACGTGTTCACCCGCAGCCTGGCGCGGACCGCCGACGGGCCGAGCTGGGTGTTCTACGAGGGACCACCGACCGCGAACGGCACACCGGGCACCCACCACGTCGAGGCGCGCGTCTTCAAGGACGTGTTCCCCCGCTTCAAGACCATGAAGGGCTACTCGGTGCCGCGCCAGGCGGGCTGGGACTGCCACGGGCTCCCGGTCGAGCTGGCCGTGGAGAAAGAGCTCGGGATCAGCGGCAAGCAGGACATCGAGAAGATCGGCGTCGCCGAGTTCAACGCCCGCTGCCGCGAGTCGGTCCTGCGGCACGTCGGTGAGTTCGAGGCGCTCACCGAGCGGATGGGCTACTGGATCGACCTGTCGCACCCGTACGAGACGATGTCGCCGGAGTACGTCGACTCGGTGTGGTGGTCGCTGGCCAAGATCCACGCCGATGGTCACCTGACCGAGGACTTCCGGGTCGCTCCCTACTGCCCGCGCGACGAGACCACGCTCTCCGATCACGAGGTGGCACAGGGCTACGAGACGGTCACCGACCCTTCGGTGTACGTCCGGTTCCCGTTGGCCGCCCCCCTGCGCGGCCACGACGATGTCGACCTGCTGATCTGGACCACCACGCCGTGGACGCTGGTCGCGAACACCGCGGTGGCGGTCAACCCCGAGGTCACGTACGTGGTGGCACGCTCCGAGAAGGGCACCTTCGTGGTGGCCGAGCCGCTCGTCGGCGCGGTGCTCGGCGGCGAGGCCGAGGTGCTGGCGACGGTGCCGGGCGCCGACCTGGCCGGCCTCGCGTACCGGCGGCCTTTCGATCTGGTGGAGATCCCCGACGCGCACATCGTCGTGCTGGCCGACTACGTCACGGTCACCGACGGCACCGGGCTGGTCCACCAGGCGCCCGCGTTCGGCGCCGACGACCTCGCCGTCAGCCGCGCCAACCGGCTGCCGGTGGTCAACCCGGTCGGGCCCAACGGTCACTTCCACGACGAGGTGCCGCTGGTCGGTGGCATGTTCTTCAAGGACGCCGACCAGGTCCTGATCAAGGACCTGAAAGACCGTGCGCTGCTGTTCCGGTCCCAGCGGTTCGAACACTCGTACCCGCACTGCTGGCGCTGCCACACGCCGCTGATGTACTACGCGCAGCCGTCCTGGTACATCCGGACGACCAAGGTCCGCGACGCGCTCGCCCGCGAGAACGAGGCGACCAACTGGTTCCCCGAGCACATCAAGCACGGCCGGTACGGCGACTGGCTGAACAACAACATCGACTGGGCCGTGTCGCGCTCGCGGTACTGGGGCACCCCGCTGCCGCTGTGGCGGTGCGAGAACGCCCACGTGACCGCGATCAGCTCGCGGGCCGAGCTGGGCGGGCTGGCCGGCCAGGACCTGTCCGACCTCGACCCGCACCGCCCCTTCATCGACGCGATCACCTTCGACTGCCCCGACTGCGGGCAGACCGCCACGCGGGTGCCCGAGGTGATCGACGCCTGGTACGACTCCGGCTCGATGCCGTTCGCCGCGCTGGGCTACCCGCACGTGCCCGGCAGCAAGGAGAAGTTCGAGGCCACCTACCCGGCCCAGTACATCTGCGAGGCGATCGACCAGACCCGCGGCTGGTTCTACACGCTGATGGCGGTCGGGACCCTCGTGTTCGACAAGTCCTCGTACGAGAACGTGGTCTGTCTCGGCCACATCATGGCCGAGGACGGCCGCAAGATGAGCAAGCACCTGGGCAACATCCTGTTGCCCATCCCGCTGATGGACGCGCACGGCGCCGACGCCCTGCGCTGGTTCATGGCGTGCTCGGGCTCGCCCTGGTCGCAGCGGCGGGTCGGTGACGGGCCGCTGGAGGAGATCGTCCGGAAGGTCCTGATGACCTACTGGAACACCGTGTCGTTCTTCTCGCTCTACGCCAGCCACACCGCGTGGAACCCGGGCTCGGCCGCACCGGCGGCGGAGCGCCCGCTGCTCGACCGGTGGATGCTGGCCGAGGTCAACGCCCTGGTCGGCGCCGTCGACGAGCGGCTCGAGAGCTACGACACGGCCGGCGCCGGCCGGTTGCTGGCCGAGTTCGTCGACGACCTGTCCAACTGGTACGTGCGCCGGAACCGGCAGCGGTTCTGGAGCGGCGACCACGACGCGCTCGTCACCCTGTACGAGACGCTGGAGGTCCTCACCCGGCTGCTGGCCCCGATCGTGCCGTTCATCACCGAGGAGGTGTGGCAGCGGGTCGTCCGCCCCGCCGACGCGGACGCGGCCGAGTCGGTCCACCTGGCCGGCTGGCCCACTCAGCACGTCGACCTGCTCGACGCCACGCTGACGGCGCAGGTCAAGGCGGCCCGGGCCCTGGCCGAGGCCGGCCGCGCGGCGCGGAAGGCGAGCAGCATCCGGATCCGGCAGCCGCTGGCCCACGCCCTCGTCGGGTTGCCGGCCGGGACCGAGGTGCCGGCCGCGCTGCTGGACGACGTGGCCGACGAGCTGAACGTCAAGGAGCTGGCCCTGCTGGAATCCAGCGCCACGGTGATCGACGTGACCATCAAGCCCAACTTCCGCGAACTGGGCAAGCGCTTCGGCAAGCAGACCCAGGTCATCGCCAAGGCGATCGCCGCCGAGGAGCCCGGATCGCTGGTCGAACGGCTGCGCGGCGAGGGCAGCGCCACGGTCACGGTGGACGGCGAGCCGGTCCCGGTCGGCCCCGACGACGTGCTGGTCACCGAGGTGCCACGAACCGGCTGGATCGTGAAGTCCCAGCGCGGTGTCACGATCGCCCTGGACACCCAGCTCACCCCCGAGCTGGAGGCCGAAGGCGTGGCCCGGGACGTGGTCCGGGGCATCCAGCAGGCCCGCCGCGAGGCCGGGTTCGACGTCTCCGACCGCATCGCCGTGTCGGTCACCGGCGGCGACGCGGTGCTGGCGGCCGTGCGGTCGCACGAGGACTTCGTCAAGGGCGAGACGCTGGCCGACACGCTGACGCTGAGCACCGAGGCGTCCGGGGCGTACACGGCGCTGGTCGGCGACGGCGAAGAGGTCCGCGTCGACGTCGAGAAGGTCTGACCCGGGCGGCGGCCTGCCGGCGTACAAGAGCCGGCGGGCCGCCGAAGGGCGTGCGGTCAGCCGGCCGGGGTCAGGCGGTGGACCAGGCCGGCCGCGTCGTCGCTCAGGTAGATCGCGCCGTCCGGGCCGGGGATCGCGTCCACGCTGCGGCCCCACCGGCTGCCGTCCGGGTTCTGGAAACCGGTGACCAGCGGCTGCGACGGCGTGAGGGTGCGGTTCCGGTTGTCCCAGGGGCTGTAGACGACGTACGGCTCGCGCGGGGGCTGGCGGTTCCACGATCCGTGTGCGGTGATCAGCGCGCCGCGGGCCAGCGACCTCGGCAGGGCGGAGCCCTGGGTGAAGGCGAAGCCGAGAGGTGCGCTGTGCGCGGGCAGGCCGAGCGCGGTGCGGTCGACGGTGGAGCAGTCGAGCGCCGCGCCGTCGGGGTTGTTCGCCGGCTGGTTCACGTAGCCGATATCGGTGAGGGTCGTGTTCCCGGTGGTGTCGGGCACGCAGTAGGGCCAGCCCAGTTCCGTGCCGGGCGTGACCCTCGCGACCTGGTCGACCGGGTTCTCGTTGATGTAGGACGGGACCCGCCGGCCGTACTGGCCGGTCTCGTCGCGGAACGGGTAGGGCTGGTTGTCGGCCTGGTTGACCGCGGTGAAGAGCGTGCCGTCGGGGGCGAAGGACAAACCCGAGCCGTTGCGTACGCCGGTGGCGATGGTCCGGTTGCCGGTGCCGTCGAGTCCGACCTGGGCGATGGTGGCCCGCTCGGGCGTGGACGTACGGTCGATCGGGTTGTCGTTGGTCAGCGATCCGACGTCCTCACCTCTCATCAGCCGGGCAACGCATCGATGATAATGAAACTCCGGACCGCCCGGGGAGACCCGGTCCGGGTCCCCCTGCCGTCGCGGGACTAGGGTCGGCGGAGTCGCGTTCCGAGCAGCGCGCCGGAAGGACACTCCTGTGCACCCGCGGATCGCCGAGCTGGCCTGGGCTCCCACTCACATCGGCGAGATCAGCCTGCGCCGGCGCCTCGAACCCGTCACCAAGACCGAGGTGTACGAGGTCAAGCTCGGCGACGAATACCTGATGTCCAGCCTGTTCACGGTGGCCGAGGAGGAACTGGCCCGGCTCACCCTGGCCGTGCTGCCGGATGCTCCGGTGGACGCCGTGGTCGGCGGCCTCGGCCTCGGCTACACCGCGCGCGCCGCCCTGGCCGACGACCGGATCCGGTCCTTGACGGTGGTCGAGGCGCTGGCGCCGGTGATCGACTGGCATCGCCGCGAGCTGCTCCCGCAGGCCCGCTCGCTCACCGCCGACCCCCGCGCTGTCCTCCTGGAGGGTGATTTCTTCGCGCTGCTGCGCGACGGATCGGGTTTCGACCCGGCCGATCCCGACCGCCGCTTCGACGCCATCCTGGTCGACATCGACCACTCACCGGTCAACGTCCTGGACCCCGCCCACGCCGACCTGTACACGCCGGCCGGACTGAGCCGGCTCGGCCGCCGCCTCCGCCCGGGCGGAGCGTTCGGGCTGTGGTCCGACGACGCGCCCGACGAGGCCTTCCTGACCGTCCTGCGGCAGTGTTTCGCGACGGCGACGGCCCATGTGGTGTCGTTCGCCAATCCGCTGACCGGGGGTAGCTCGGCCAACACCGTGTACGTCGCCACCAGCGCCGGCTGACCGGCCGGTCAGCGGCGGCGGCCGGTGGACAGGGCGACCAGGAACTGCCCGCCGCCCGGCTCGACGCTCGCGGTCACCGGCAGTCCGGGCGCCAGCCGGGAGAACCGGTCGACCAGCCAGTCCGCCGCCTCCTGGGCGTCCTTGCGGCCGGGGCAGCGGGCGACCAGCTCGCGGCCGCCCTTGCGTTCGAGGCGCTCGGCCACGGCGATCAGCGGCGCCGGCTCGACCACGTGCAGGCGGTCCGGCCAGGCGATGACCACCTTGACCGCGCCCTTACGGGTGTTGCAGGCGCGGTGGGCGAGGCGCTCGGCGACCTTGGCCTTCTTGTCGGCGGTACGGCTGTCGACGCTGGGGCCACGCGGGTCGTTGACGGACATGCCGGCGTCGACCGGCTCGTCGCACACCCAGCATCGCCAGCCGTCACGCTTCGCCACGTCGTCGAGAAGACTCATCCGAGCAAGGTAGCGTGCGACACAGCGTGCTGAGCGGTGGGCGTAGGGTGAGGTGAGCTGCCGCTTCATCGGCCGCTGTCGCGGCGGGATGCTGGCGCTGGTGATGCCCGGTCCGAGCCCGTGACGGCCCGCCCAGGCAGGGCCGGAGGCCGCCGTCATGCAGGGCACCTACTCGCAACGTCGCGGCGGATCGGCTAACGATGACTGTTGTGGTCATCATGTCCAGCGTTGAGCACCGGGCCCGGGTGACCCGGCTGGTGGCCGCGCACGGTCCTGATGTCGGCCAGTTGTGTGATGCCTGCGTGGCCGGGCTGCCCGGGGTCGGCGGTGCGGGGCTGGCGGTGATGACGTCGTTGCCGGCCCAGCAGGTGCGGTACGCCAGCGACCGGGTCAGCTCGCGGGTCGAGGAGCTCCAGGTGGTGCTGGGTGAGGGGCCGTGCATGGACGCGTACGCCGCCGGCAGCCCGGTCCTGGCCACCGACCTGAACGACGCGTTCTGGCTGCGCCGGTGGCCGGCGTTCACGCCCGCGGCGATCGGCGCCGGCGCGCTTGCCGTCTTCGCGCTGCCCCTGCAGGTGGGCGCGGCGCGTCTCGGGGTGATCGACCTGTACCGGGCCGGACCGGGCGCCCTGGACGGCGACGAACTGGCCGAGGCGCTGGCCTACGCCGACGCGGCCACCGAACTTCTGCTGGCCGAGCACCTTCCGGGCGGGCAATTGCCGGGCAGCGCCCAGCTGTTCACCCACCGGGCGGTGGTGCACCAGGCCACCGGCATGGTCAGCGCCCAGCTGAGCATCCCGATCACGGACGCCTTCCTGCGGCTGCGGGCACACGCCTATGCGAGCGACCTCGGCCTCGACGACGTCGCCACCGAGGTGGTGGCTCGCCGGCTGCGGTTCGACGACGGCGACGGGGACGAGACCAACCAGTGACGACGACGGTGATCAGGAGGCGGCCATGAGCACGCCACGGGAACAGACTCTGGCCGACGCGTTCGTCGAGCTGACCGACACTCTGGTCGCGGACTTCGACATCGTGGAATTCCTGCACCTGCTGACGCGGCGCTGCGTGGAGCTGCTGGGCGTCGAGGCCGCCGGCATCATGGTCGCCGACCAGCGCGGCGCCCTCCGGGTGATGGCCTCGTCCTCGGAGCAGGCCCACCTGCTCGAGCTGTTCGAGGTCGAGTCCGATCAGGGGCCGTGCGTGGACTGCTACACCACCAGGGCGCCGGTCGCCGACCTCGACCTCGACCACCCCGACCCGAAGTGGCGGGAGTTCGCCGGCCGCGCGCGGCGATCCGGCTTCCGGGCCGTGCACGCCGTCCCGGTGCGGCTCCGCGACGAGGTCATCGGCGTGCTCAACCTGTTCTCGGCCACGCCCGGCCCTCTCGGCGACGACGCGTCCGACGCGGCCCGGGCCATCGCCAACGTGACCACCATGGGTCTGCTCCAGCACCGCGCCGTCGAGTACCGGCAGGTGCTGGCCGAGCAGTTGCAACACGCGATGAACAGCCGGGTGGTGATCGAACAGGCCAAGGGACTGCTGGCCGAGCTCCTCGGCCTGGACATGGCCGCCGCGTTCGACGAGCTCCGCCGCTACGCCGCCCTGCTCGGCCGGCGGCTCGGCGACGTCGCGGCCATGGTCGCCGCCGGCGACCACGGTCCCGACCCGGCCGAACGCGCCGGACTGCCGCGGGTGCTGCTGATCCGCCGCTTCGACATGAACACCCTGACCCGGCTGCGGGACGCGGTCGCCGCCGCCACGGCCCGGCACGGCCTGCGGGAAGCACAGGTCGACCATTTTGTGCTCGCCGTCCACGAGGCTGCCTCCAACGCCGTCCGGCACGGCGGCGGCACCGGACAAGTCCTGCTCTGGCGGCTGGACGGCGCCATCTACGCCGAGATCAGCGACAACGGTCCCGGCTTCGCCGACCGGAACCTGATCACTCCGACCGAGCCACGGATCAGCGCCCCCGGCGGCCTCGGCCGCTGGCTGATCAGCCAGACCAGCACCGTGCGCACGCTCGACACCGGCGGCGCCGGGACGCGGCTGCTGCTGAGCCACCCGCTCGACACGCCCCACTCCGGTCCGGGCGGCCGCTGACCGAACCGGCGTACTGTTAGCTGGTCCCGGTACCGATGGCACCCCGGCTGAGGGTGCCGCGACGCCGGCCGATCCCCCCGGAGGGGGACGCCATGTCGAACGACCTTGACCGGCCCGCCGAAACATCACCGGAAACGACCACCGCCACCCCGAAGCGGCACACCCGCACCGGCGCCGCCTGGTTCGGCATCTGCCTCGCCGCGGTGGTGCTGGTGGTGCTCATCGTCTTCATGCTGCAGAACACCGGCACCGTCGAGGTCACCTTCCTCTGGATGCACGGCAGCCTGCCCCTGGCGCTGGCCCTGCTCGTGGCCAGCGTCGGCACGGCCATCGCCACCATGATCGTCGGTGCCGCGCGCATCACCCAGCTCCGCCGGCAGTCCCGCCGCCAGCTCCGCTGAGGCCGGTCCGCTGAGGCCGGTCCGCCGGCCGTCTCAGTGCCGGGTGGGCCGGTAGATGAGCTCCTGGATGCGACCGTCCAGGGTGCGCTGATCGAGCAGCTCGAGGTCGAAGTCGGCCGCGCCCCGGAAGATCGGGGCCAGGCCGGTGCTGCCGGTGATGACCGGGAACAGCGTCACCTGGACGCGGTCGACCAGGCCGGCGGCCAGCAGCGCCCGGTTCATCGACAGGCTGCCGTGCGAGCGCAGCGGCACGTCGGACTGCTCCTTGAGCCGGGCGACCACGTCGACCGCGTCGCCGTGCGCGACGGTGGCGTCCGGCCAGTCGAGGGGCTCCACCAGGGTTGTCGAGACCACCGTGGCCGGGGTGTTCACCATCCGGGTGACCCACGGGTCGCGTACCTCGGAATCCTCGCTGCTCCCGGCCAGCATGCGGGTGAACTCGCGGTAGGTCGTGGCCCCGAAGACCATGCGCAGCTCGGTGCTGTACTGGGCGAGGCGGTGGTCCAGCAGCTCGGGGCCCTGCTTGCCCCAGTAGCCGGTCCAGTCGCCACGTGCGGCGCCGAAGCCGTCGAGGCTGGAGAAGACGTCGAAGGTGTACGTCGCGGTCATGTCGTGCTCCTCGGTGTTGTCGGGTGGCTGGCTCTCACCCACTCCACGAACGCCGCGCCCTCGTTTCGACACATGGGGCAGTACTTCTTTCGAGGAGTACGCGGGCCTTCGCGGTGCGTGGTTGCGAGCATGCGGCATCCTGCCTCCATGTGATCTTCGATGGAGTTCGCCGGGCTTCGTGGGCTGTTGTGGTGGTGGCGGCGCTGGTGGCCGGCTGTGACAGCGCGCCTCCGGTGAGCTCGCACGCCGTCATCGTCGACCCCGCGCCGTCGGCTTCCGCCCCGTCAGCGCCCGGTTCGTCGTCGCCCAGCAACGCGCCGCCGGTGGGGCTGCCGCCCGGGGCGGTCGCGCTGACGCCGGCCGAGCTGGCGCGGGTGCCGCAATTCGGCGCGCCCCCACCGGCCACGCCGATCGTGCTGCCCAAGGGCGAGTCCGCCGCCTGGCTGAACCGGATTCCGACCAGCCAGAAGGTCGCCTTCATCACGATGGACGACGGCTGGGACAAAGACCCCAAGGCGTACGCGCTGCTGACGGCCGCGCACGTGCCGGTCAGCCTGTTCCTCCAGGTCGACGCGATCAAATCCGACGTGGAGTACTTCAAGCCGCTGATCGAGGCCGGCGCCACCGTGGAGGCCCACACCATCACCCACAAGCAGCTCACCGGCCGCTCGTACGACTTCCAGAAGCGCGAGATCTGCGGTTCGGCCGACCGGCTCGGCCAGTGGTACGGCCGCCGCCCGCAACTGTTCCGGCCGCCGTTCGGGGCGAAGGACGCAACCACCCTGCGCGTCGTGCACGACTGCGGCATGAAGGCGGCGTTCCACTGGAAGGAGGCCACCAACAAGGGCAAGGTCTACTACCAGGAGAGGCACGTCGTGCAGCCGGGCGACATCATTCTCATGCACTTCCGGCCGGCCTTCGTCGACGATTTCCTGGCCGTGCTGAAGGCCATCAAGGACGCCGGGCTCACTCCCGCCCGGCTCGAGGACTACATTCCCGGCGCCGGCTAATAGGTCCATTTCTGGAGCGCGCTGCCGTCGCAGGTTCTGATCAGCACCACGGCCTTGTTGGCGGTCGTCGCGGCGCCCAGGCAGAGGGCCGGTTTCGCGGCCGGCCGGATGGTGCCGTCGGCGTTGAGGTTCCAGGCCTGGGCCGGCGATCGGTTGCAGGTGTAGGTCCAGATCACCCGGCCCGAGGTGAAGGCGCTCGACGGCACGTCCAGGCAGTTGCCCATCACGCGCAGGGACTTGTCGTCGGGTAGCCGTACCAGCGATTGGGCCTTGGTGGTGTTGCACGTGTAGGCCTGCAGATAGGTGCGGATGGCGATGCTCGACGCCGGGACGTCGACGCATCGGCCGGTGCTGTTCCGGACCGGGCTCATCAGCGGCTTCGGGCCCGCGGCGACCTGGACCATCCGGGCCACCGAGGGGACACCGGCGGCGTCCACGATGAACAGCATGTAGTAGCCCGGCGGAGCGACCCCGCCGGTGGGTGGTCCGGTCACCGTCAGCGTCGTGCCCGACGTGGTGAAGGCCAGCGGTACGTAGCGCTGGCCCTGATCGACGCCGTGCGTGACATCGCCCAGGCCGACCAGCGCCACCTTCCGGATGGTCGCCGCCTCCGGGGTCGACAGGGTGAAGGCGCTGTTGACGCCGACGCCGGCGGGCGCGGTGGAGATGACCGGCCGCGGGGCCGGCTGCCCGGTGCCGTCCTTCCGATAGAGGTACGGCGGGGAGAAGTACTCGATGTTCTTCTCCAGGTAGCCCTTCTGCATGCAGACCATGCAGACGCCGCCGCCGCCGGTCATCACCCGGCCGTCCGGCAGCAGCGCGGCCGTCGAGTGATATTGGCGGACGCGGCTCGCGCTGCCCAGCACCGTCCACCGCCCGGTGGCCGGATCCCAGCGCTCGGCCGCCGTGACCGCGTTGTCGAGGTCGACCAGCGGAGACTGGGCCGCGCTGCTCATGCCGCCGGTGGCCAGCACCGACCCGTCGGCCAGCAGGGTGGCGTTGAGCTGACGCCGGGGCGCCGACATCGCCCCGGTCGGCGCGAAGGCCGGCCGCAGCCCGGCGTTGTTCACCACGACCGCGCTCGACGTCGGTGGCTTCCCGCCGCCGACCACGATCGACTTCCCGATGTCGTACGTCGAGAAGCTCCCGTAGTCACGACTGATGGCATCGCGGGTCGCGGTCGCCGTGATGATCCCGTCGCCCGAGGTGTTGATCGTGTACGCGGTGGCATAGGGCCCGAAGAGCGACAGCTGGGTGTCGGGCCGCGACCCGAGGAACGGATAGAGCCGCGCGCTGAATTTCGTGAACCCGGGAAGCGCCCGAATGGCGCCGTCAGCCTGATAGACCTCGGCGGTGGCGGGCCCGCCGCCGACAATGACCTGTTCACCGTTGGCCGTTCCGGCCACCGACGGATACCACCGCGGCGCGGCCATGTCACGGCCACGGCTCCACGTCTCATTCTGCCAATCGAAAATGTACGTTCGAACCGTTCCGTCGAGCTCCGCATCGGCATTCCCGCCGGCCACCAGAATGTTGCCGCCGGGCAGGTGGGCGAACCCCGCACAGAAGATGTTCGACCCCAGCAGATCAACCCGCCGGTACGTATCGTCACTCGGATCCCACACCATGGCGCGGGTGAAATCGTGATCCGGATAGGACTCGGCCGCATTGTCACCGACCGAATCCCAGATCAGCACCTTGCCGTTGGGCAGCACCGCCTGGAACACCGGAACCACCGGCGTGTCGACGACCGGACTCCACGACCCCGCCACCCCCGGATCCGCCGCCACGGCCGCCTTGCCCCGCGCCGCCCCCGGCCTCAGCCCCGTCGCCCGCTGGATCTTCGCCGCGTTCCCGGCCGTCTGCTCCTCGATCACCCGCATCGGCGTCCCCGCCAGATCCTCGGCCGCATGCGAGTGCTCATGACGGTGGGCAGCATGATCGTGGGCCCGCCCACTGGCGAGCGCCGGACTGCCCAAAACTACCAATGTGGACAACAGCCCGAAAGCAACAAAGCGGCGTCGCGTACGCATAAGCAATTCCGCCCTGTCTACTTCGGCCGGTAGGCAGACGCTATCCCCGCGTCGATATCCCGGACAAACTCCTTCCAGTCAGGAATCGATGGCTGATCGGCCGACGAATTGTCGGATCAACGACTTGCGCCGAACCGATCGCCACCGGACCGCCCGGTCACTCGGAGGCGACGGTCGGGTCGCCGAGAGCGCCGGTGGTTTCGCGCTCCTCGTTGGTCTTGGTGTCTCGGGTGGCGCAGGTCATGCGGAGGCTCACCACGTTGGTGAGGGCGAGCTTGACCTCTTTCGGGTGACCCACCGAGACGTTGACGGGCTTGGCCAGCTTGCGGCCGTCCTGGTCGTAGAAGGTGAACTCGACGGTCTTGCCGAAGCTGTTCCCGGTGGCGTCGTCGATGCCGGCCGTGGTGCTGAAGCTGGTCATGCCGGCCACGTTCCACTGCAGGATGCTGTTGGTGACGTCGTCGCAGCCGAAGACGATGCCCCGGCCGAAGCGCTTGGCGGCGAAGGTGACCGGCTTCGGGTCGCGGTAGCCCTCCGTCGTCTCCTCGGTGTCCAGGTACTTCGTCGCCTCGGGGACGGGGATGTCCGAGGCCGGCGGGTCCGTGGGCTCGGACGGGAGGTCGGACGGGAGGTCGGAGGACGGTTCCGGCTCGGTGGGGGTCTCCGACGGGGCGGGGGAGGGGGACGGCGAGGGGGAAAGGGAGAAGGACGGCTCGGGTACGGGGGTGGTGGTGGCGCTCAGGGCCAGCACGCGTACGCCGGTGAAGGCGCCCAAGGTGATCGCCACGACCGTGATGCCGACCAGCAGGGTCAGCCACTGGCGCAGGTCGAGCGCGTGCAGGAGTTTGCCGGGCGGGACCTGGTGGCGGTCGGCGAGCATGCGGCTGCGGCGGTAGCGGCTGGTCGTGCGGGCGGCGGCCAGGATCATCAGGAAGGCCGCCAGGACGCAGCCGACCAGGAGGGGACGGCGGTGGCGAAGCTCCCGGCGTACCCGAAATAGAGGATCGCGCCACCCACGAGGGTGACCAACAGGCTGAGGAAGACGAACAACGCGGCTCTCTGACTCTTGTTCACGTTGAAGGTCTGACGGACGAGGGGCGAGCTGTCCGTCAGAGAGGGGCGTGGCCGACGAACCAGTGATCGAGACCGAGATTCACGACCGGATCAACGAGGCGCTCGCCGGGCGGCGGAGTCAGCGGTCCTTCGTCGAGCAGCTGCACGACGGGTGGGCGGCGACCGTCGCGGGGCTCGACGATCTCGCGGCGATGGTGGCCGCCGCCGACCGGACGGCTCAGCAGGAAGGGGCCGACGCCGAGGTGCGCAAGGGGTTCGGCGAGCTGAGGACGCGGCCGGGCGCCCTGCGGAAGCGGGCCGGGGACGTCGGGCGTCAGGTCGACGCGGCGGTGGCCCGGGTACGCCGGGAGACGGTCAACATCGGCGTCATCGGCAGCACCAAGGTCGGCAAGAGCACCCTGCTGCGGACGATCACCAACCTGCCCGACACCGTGGTCCCGTCCACCGAGTTCCAGCCGACCACCGCCTCGGCCAGCAGCATCTACCACACCTCGGGCGCGCCCCGCGCCACCCTGCTGCTGCACACCTGGGAGTCGTTCCGCGACGAATACCTCGCCCCGCTGCACGAGCTGGCGAAGCTCGGGCCGGCGCCACGGGACGTGGACGAGTTCCGGCGCCACCGCTACCCGGCCGCCGGCAGTGCCGAGGCCGCCGGCGCGGGAGCCGACGACTACCTGCGGAAACTGGACGCCGCGCACCGGTCGCTGGCCAGCTACGAACGGCTGCTGCTGGGTGGCGAGCGGTCGATCTCGGTGGGGTTCGCGGAGCTCCGGCCGTACGTCGCCTACCCGCGCAAGGACGACGGTGACCCGGTCGGCGTGCAGCCGTACCACGCGGTCCGCAGCGTCCGGATCGAGCAGCCGTTCCTGGCCGGCGCGGCCACCCGCCTCGGCCTGATCGACCTGCCCGGCGCGGGCGAGGCCGGGCTGGACATCGACCGGCAGTTCCTGCGCCAGGTGAAGAACGAGATCGACCTGCTGCTGATGGTCAAGCGGGCGGTGCCGACGTCGGCCGCCTACCTGGCCGAGGACTCGTACACCCGGACCCTGGCCGACTCGGCCCGCGGTGGCGTGCCGCTGGTCGACTACTACAAGGTCGTCGTCAACCACGACCGGGTCACCGACACCGCCGGGAAGTTCTTCGAGAAGACCTTCCAGAGCGTGCGGGAGACCCAGGACGAGCGCGGCATCGAGGTGCTCGGCGCCGACGTGACCGACCGTGGCGAGGTGCTGGGCCGGCTGCTGAACCCGCTGCTGCGGCACCTGGCGGCGCGGCTGGCCGAGATGGACCGGGCGGTGGTCGGTGAGGCGCTGCGCGGCGCGGCCGAGGTGGCCGGGGAGATCTCCGCGTACGCCACGGCGGCGCTGAAGCGGGCCCGTGAGCTGGAGATGCTGCTGCCGGACCAGGAGGACGAGTTCCGCACGCTGGCCGAGAAGCTCCGCAACAACCTGGCCGTCGACCTGGCCGGGCTGGTGCAGCGGTACGACGCCGAGACCGCGTCGGGCACGGCCGACGGTTCGCTGACCGAGGCGATCGGCACGGCGGTCGGCGAGGCCCGGGCGTGGGTGCGCGACGGGCTCGGGTACGGCGACCGCGCCGCGTGGCTGGAGGAGGTCCGCGGCCAGTTCGTGCACGGCGAGCTGGAGACCAAGCAGGACGAGTACTACCGGGCCAAGACCGAGATCACCACAATCTTCGGGCGGATCGACCCGTCGCTGGACGAGGCCGTGCAGCGGCTGTGGGACGAGGTCGCCGGGACGTTGCGGGCGCGGCTGACCGCTGAGGTCGTACCCCAGGGGCCGAATGCTCTGGCCGAACTGCTCGCGACGGCCGAATCGCGCCGGGCCCGCATCCTGGCCGGGGCCCTGACGTCGCTGTGCGACCTGAAGGAGGACTACGGCAGCGTCGTCCTGCGGGTGACCCAGCCGATCATCCGCGGCATCCACTGGGACCAGAGGCCGGCGCCGGCCGCCGACCCTCCATCGTGGACGCCGCCGCCGCGAAAGGCCGCACCGCCGGTCCAACAGGCCAAGCCCGGCGGCTGGGTGATCCGCCCGGACGGCTCCCGCGTGCGGTCCCAGGGCAGCGTCGTCCCGGTCGCGCCGGCCGGGAACGGGCCGATCGAGAGCCTCTACGACGAGCTCTGCGCGGTGGTGGACCGGGTCATCACAGCGCTGGAGACCGCGCTCAAGGACGAGGCGCGGCTGATGACCCGTACCCTCGCCGCGGCCGCCGACCGGTTCTTCAACACCGCGATCCGCACCAACCGCAACGAGCGCGACTACGAGAACCTGTGCCGCCCGTTCATGCGGACGATCTGGCCGGACCACTTCACCGGTGGCGCCGCGCGGCTCACCGCCGACCTGTCCCGGCTGGCCGAGCAGGCCCGCCGGACCGGCGAGCTGACCACGGCGGTGACCGGGCTGTCCACCGGCCTCCGGACCGGCCACTGATGCAGCTGGACGTCGCCGACAGCGACCTCGGCGACAGGCTGGGCGCCGGCGGCCAGGCGGTCATCCACGACCTGCCCGGCCTGCGGCTCCCGGACGTCCCGGGGCCGCTGGTCTACAAGAAGTACCGGGACGACCGGGCGCCGCGGACGCACGACATGCTCCGGCTGGTGCAGCTGCGTGAGGGGCTGACCGGCGCCGACCGGGCCCGGCTGGACGCCATCGCCACCTGGCCGGTGCGCCTGGTCTGCGACGGGCCCGACCTGCGGGGCGTGGTGCTGCCGCGCATCCCGGACTCGTACTTCCAGCCGGTGACCCTGCCCGGCACCGGCGCGTCCAAGAAGCTCGTCCGCGAGGTGCAGCACCTGTTCGTCGACCCGGCGATCGGCCGCCGCACCGGCATGCCCGAGGTGACCCGCGAGCAGCGCCTGACGATCTGCCGGGACTTCGCGGCCGCCCTGGACTTCCTGCACGGCCCGGCGATGGACGTGGTCTTCGGGGACATCAACGCCAAGAACGAGCTGTTCCGGCTCGGCCCGGACCCGACCGTGATGCTGGTCGACTGCGACGCCGTCCGGCCGCGCGGCGCGGTCACCGGTGGCCTGCAGCTCAACGCGCCGGACTGGGAGCCGCTGGGCCGGACGACCCTCAACCGGGCGACCGACCTCTACAAGCTCGGCCTGTTCGTGCTCCGATGCGTCCTGCCGCCGGGGTCGCAGACCTCGACCCGCCGCGACCCGGTGCCGGGCCTGCTGGACGACGCCGGGACGGCGCTGCTCACCCGGGCGCTGTCCCCGGACCCGCACGACCGGCCGGCCGCGGGGGAGTGGCGGCGCTACCTGAGCCTGGCCCTCGGCCCGCCGGCCTTCGTCTTCGACCCGCCCGGCTGGGCCGACCTGCCGGTGCCCATGCCGCGGCTGGGCCCGCCGCCGGTCGTCGAGCTCGTGCTGCCCGACCTGAGCCCGGTGCTCTCCCTCGACGTGCCGGCGCTCGACTTCGAACCGCCGCCGCTGACCGGCGTGACCGCGCCGGCCACGCCACCGGCGACCTACCACCCGCTGCCGACGCCGCCGATCACCCTGCCCGGCCTCGATCCCGGCGATCCGGAACCGGTCGACCTGACCGACCTTTTCCTGCCGCGAAAGGGAACGCCATGATCACACCCGGCCTGTTGCTCGGATGGCTCGGTGGTGGCCAGCCGGCCGTGCTGCGCGAGTCGCCGGCCGACGCCGCGCGCTACAGCTCGATGGGCGTGGTGCTCGTCGGCACCGCCGTGATGGCCTCGCTCTCGGCCACGTTCGCGCTGATGACCGCGGTCAAGCTGCCGATCGGCGCGGCCGTGGTGGTGGGCGTGTTCTGGGGGCTGCTGATCCTCGGCCTCGACCGGATGCTGGTGATCAGCATGTCCAAGCAGCAGGGCTTCTGGCGCGGCCTGCTGACCGCGCTGCCCCGGCTCGGGCTGGCCCTGCTGATCGGCACCGTCATCTCGGTGCCGCTGGTGCTGCGCGTCTTCGAGCCCGAGCTGAACAACGAGCTCCAGGTCATCCACAACGAGAACCTGCGGGCCAACCAGGAGAAGCTGAACGCCCGGTTCGCCGACATCGCGACCGACCAGGCCAAGGTGGACGAGCTCCAGCCGGTGGCCAACGGGCAGTCCAGCCCCCGGGTCAGCGCCGACCCGGACGTCAAGGCGGCCCAGGCGGCGGTGGACAAGGCACAGGCGGTGTACGACAAGGCGGCGGCCAACGCGCAGTGCGAGCTGACCGGCGACACCGACGGCATCTGCACCGGCAAGGCGGGCAAGGGACCGGCCTACCGGGAGGCGAAGGCCGAGGCCGACCGGGCCGAGACCCAGCTGCGCAAGGCGACCGCCGAGCGGGACCGGATCACCGCGGCCGCGGACGCCCGGATCGGTGGTGGCGCGGCCAACGCGCGGAAGGCCGCCGCCGCCGAGCTGACGACGCTGGTGCCGCGCCTGGAGAAGCGCAAGGCCGACCGGCAGCAGGCGCAGCAGGACCTGGACCGCAGCGAGGCGGAGAACACCGGTCTTCTGGTACGCCTGGAAGCCCTCGAACGGCTCTCCGACGGACACCCCACGATGTGGCTGGCCCACCTCGCCCTGGCCGCCCTGTTCGCCGCCATCGAGCTGCTCCCGGTGCTGGCCAAGCTGCTCTCCGGCCGCAAGCAGACGCTCTACGACCTGCTGGTCGCCAAGCGGGAGGCGCACGCGCTGGCGCTGGAGGACACCTACCGGGCGCAGCGCGACCAGCTGGCCGCGCTGACCGCCGAGGCCCGCGAGGAACTCGAACGGCACCGCCTCGAACTCCAGACCGAGGCCGGCAAACGCGCGCACGAGCTGCTGGCCGAGAAGTCCGAGGCGATCGCCCGGCGCTCGATCGACGTCTGGGGCCAGGTGGCCGAGAAACGCACCGAGGACGAACTGGCCCGCTGGTACCGCCAGCACACCCGCGGCGCCGCGGCCACCCAGAACTTCCCGCTCAACGGCCAGACGCCGGGAGCGGTGCCCCACCCCGCGGCACCCGCCGCGGGATCGTGACCAGGAGGGGAACCATGGAACACGCCGGAGCGAAACTGCTGCCGTTCTATCTCGTCGTCGACGTCTCGTTCTCGATGGAGGGCGACAAGCTCAGGGCCGCCAACAACATCCTGCCGGCCATCGTGGACGCGCTGGCCGAGAACCCGATCCTCTCCGACAAGGTGCGCTTCGGGCTGATCGACTTCGCCGACGACGCCAAGGTCCGGCTGCCGCTGTGCGACCTGCTCGACCCCAACCTCAGCCTGCCCGGCCTGGCCGCGCGCGGCGGCACCAACTTCACCGCCGCGTTCACCACGCTGCGCAAGGAGATGGAGGCGAACGTCGCCCAGCTCAAGGCCGACCAGTACCTGGTGCACCGGCCGGCCGTGTGGTTCATCAGCGACGGCGAGCCGCTGGACGCCGAGGCGTCGTGGCGGCAGGCGTTCGGCGAGCTGACCTCGCTGAAGGCGTACCCCAACTTCATTCCCTGCGGTGTCGACGAGGCCGACGTCAAGGTGATGGGCTCGTTGATCCACCCCGCTCAGGGCACCAAGATGATGGCCCTCTACATGATGGAGGCGGGCTTCGACCCGGCCTCGGCGATCACCGCGATGGCCGAGATCCTCATCTCCAGCATGATCCAGTCCGGGTACAGCCTGGCCGACGGCAACACCGGCATGATCCTGCCGCCGAAGAGCAGCCTGCCGGCCGGCATCAAGCAGTACGACGCGGACGACTTCGTCTGATGAGCGGGAACCTCTACCTGCTCATCGACCTGGCCGAAGGCCCCAACCGGGCGGCCGCGGCCGAGGACATCACCAAGGCCTTCGCGCCGGACATCGGCGAGCTGGGCTGGCACTCGCACACCCTCGGCCTCTACCAGTCGATCCCGGCCGCGCCCGGGCCGGGCCGTTCGTACGGCGACGCGTTCCGGCGCTTCGCCAACAACATGCGGTGCGACCGCGCCGAACGGCCGCTGCTCATGGTCGTCACCGACACCGACCCGGGGGGCGACTGGCAGGCCGAGTGCGAGGTGCTCACCGCGAGCCACCCGACCGTGGACATCCGGGTGGTGGACCATCGGGACGACCCGGCCGGGCTGTTCCGGGCGATCGCGGCCGACCGGCCGTGGGAGGGCTCGTTCACGCCGTACTCGGTGGGGGACCCGGGCAACGCCGCGCGCAAGGTGCGTGCGGTGCCGGACGCCGCAGAGTGGGACCGCCGCGACACCGTGCTGGACGGCGTGGAGATCCAGGGCGCCAACCGCCAGGCGTTGCTGCACGTGCGGGCGGCCAGCGTGCGCGGGCTCGGGCATCGGTACGCCGGGACCGTCCGCCAGGACGACTACGCGTTCCGGCGTACCCCATCGGGCCGTTTCCTGGTCGCCGCCGTCGCCGACGGCGTCTCCAACAGCGAGTTGTCGCACAAGGCGGCGTCGCTGATCACCCGGCAGGGCTGCGAGCTCCTGGCCGGGATGCTCGACACCACCCCGGCCGACCGGCTGGACTGGCCGGGCCTGATCGAGGAGCTCAGCCGGCGCATCTGCATCGTCGCCCAGCCCTTCATGGACGTGCCGGACGGCGCCGCGGTCGCCTACCGCGAGGTGGCGGCCACGATGGCCGCGACCGCGCTGTTCGGCGTCGTCGACCTGCAACCGGTCGACGGCGGGCTGCCCGCGCACGTCTTCGCGATCGGTGACTCGCCGGCCTGGGTGCTGCGGGACGGCCGGGTCTGGAAGTCGCTGCACGACATCAAGAACAGCGGCGACGGGCCGGCCTCGAGCATCACCCGGGCACTGCCCGGCCGGCGCCGCGACGAGGTGCCGCAGGAGGCGCTGCTCCGCCCGGGCGACGTGCTGGTCCTGATGAGCGACGGGATCGCCGACCCGCTGCAGGACGGGTCCGGGCCGGTGGGCCGGTTCCTGGCCGAATCCTGGCGTACGCCGCCCGCGCCGCTCGCGTTCGCCGGCCAGGTCGACTTCGCCCGGCGCTCGCACGACGACGACCGCACGGCCGTCGCGATCTGGGTGCCATGAACCCGGCCTCCTCCGAATCCCTGCCGGTCGGCCGGCTCGGCGGGCTCGGGGCGAAACTCGGGCAGGGCGGGCAGGCGGTGGTGTACGCCGCACCCGCCCTGTCCCTGCCCGACGCCCCCGGCCCGCTGGTCTACAAGGAGTACAAGCCCGGCCAGCAACCTCCGCAGGGACTGCGCCGCCTGGTCAAGGCGCGCAACGACCTCGATCCGGCCGAGCGGGCGCGGCTCGACCGGCGCGCCATCTGGCCGCTGCGGGTGGTCGAGGACGGCAGCACCGTCCGCGGCGTGGTCATGCACCTGATCCCGCCCGCCTTCATGCAGGACCGGGTGCTGCCCGGCACCGGCGCCGCCACCCGGTCCACCCGCGACGTGCAGAACCTGCTGATCCCGCCGGACCGGGCCCGGGTGGTCGGGATGCCGGTGCCGACCCTCGATCAGCGGCTCGCCCTCTGCCGCGACCTGGCCGCCGCGCTGCACCTGCTGCACCGGCACAAGCTCGTCTTCGGCGACCTCAACGCCAAGAACGAGGTGTTCAGCCTGCACCCGGACGCGGCCGTGATGCTGGTCGACTGCGACGCCGTCCGGCTGGCCGGCAGCGCCGCGGTGGTGGCCCAGCTCAACGCGCCCGACTGGGAGGCGCCGGAACGCTGGCTGACCGTCTACACCGACCGCTTCAAGTACGGGCTGTTCGTGCTGCGCTGCCTCAGCACCGGCGACCAGGTCTCGACCACGGTCGACCCCGGCCGGGCCGACGCCGCGCTCGACCACCAGGGCCAGATCATGCTGCGGGCCGCCCTCGGCCACATCCCGAACGACCGGCCCACCGCGCAGGACTGGGGCCGCTACTTCGACCATCGGCTGACCGGGCGGGCGTTCGTGAAGACCGCCTCCACCGCGGTGCCCGAGCCGCGCCACGAGGGGTGGGTGCGCGACCCGGCCACCGGGAAGATGGTGCGCCGGTGACCTCGGCGCGCTGCACGGTCTGCGGCGGCACGCCCACCGTGTGGCGGACCTCGCTGCACGACGAGGTCACCTGCGCGACGCATCCGGTGGCCGTGCGGTGCGTGTTCTGCGGGCGCGGTGACGCCGACCCGCGGGCGGCCGGCTGGCTGGCCCTGGCTGACGGGGTGCACCGCTGTCCCACCTGCGCCGCCGACGCGGTGAACACCCAGGAGCAGGCCCGCAAGCACCTGCCGGTGATCCGGCGCGACATGGCCGCGATGGGACTCGATCTGCCCGAGCGGGTGCTGGTGCGGATCGTGCCGTACGACGAGGTGGCCGGCCTGGTCGGCGGGCCGGCGAGCGGGATGCTGCTGGGCGCCACGCAACAGGTGATCGGCGGGGCCGGCGGCCGGCGGGTGGTCGAGATCTGCGTCGTCGCCGGGCTGCCCGAGCTGTACTTCGGCCGCGCGGTGGCGCACGAGATCGGCCACGCCTGGCTCGGGCTGCGCGGCGCCACGACGGTCGACGACGTGGTCGAGGAGGGAACCTGCGAGCTTTTCGCGTACGCCTGGCTGAAGCGCCGCGGCACCGCGATGGCCGAAGTGCTGCGCGAGCAGATGACCCGCAACCCGGAGCCGGTCTACGGCGGCGGCTTCCGCCTGGTCCACGCGGCCATCCGCCGGCACGGCGTCGACACCGTCCTCAATGGACTACTCTCGACCGGCCGCCTGCCCTAGCCGCCCTGGTGCCTTCCCTAGCCGCCCAGGTGCCTTCCCTCGCCGCCCTGGTGGATGAACGGTGCCCAGGCCGACGGCTCGCTCATCGCCGTGCGACATCCCTTCATCAGCGTGGGCATCGTCGACTCCAGGGCCGCCGGCACCTTCCGATCCCGGTCCGCCATCCAGAGCTGGGCCTTCCGCAGGGCGTCACGGTCGGCGAGCTTCTCCGCGGTCCGGTAGTGGTGGAACATCACCATCAGGCAGGCGGTCGTGCGGTCGTCGACCGACCAGCGCGAGCCGACCACACTGGTCGCGCCCGCCGCCAGGAACGCCGTGGCCAGGGTCAGGGCCTCGTCGTGGTCGGCCACGGTCAGGTCGCTCGAACACGCGGACAACACAACCAGGCCGCCCGGCCCGCCCTCGGCCAGGATCCGGGCCACCGTCAGGCTCTCACCGGCCAGGGCAAGGTGCGAGCAATCCGCCGAGCGGTCGGTCCGGGCGTGACAGGCCAGATGCAGCACGGCCGGATTCCCGGCCACCGCGGTCATCAGGTCGCCGGGGCGGGCGTGATCGAGGACCACAGCTTCCGGGTACGAGGTCGCGCGCACCGCCGCGACCTCCTCGGGCGCCACCGGCAGGCTGCTGGTGCGATCCGCCAGCAGGACCGCCTGGCCGGTGGCCGGTGGGCGCCGGGTGACCGCGGCGAGCTGCCGGACCGACGCGGCATAGGAGAACGCGAACCGCTCGACGGCATAACGCGGGCCGGCCGTTCGCGCCGCGTGCCACGGGACGTAGGCCAGGGCGTCGAGCGGGATCAGCACCACGCTCCCCGGCTCGCCCAGCGGAACGATCAGGGCCTCCCAGGCCCAGTCGCACACCGCCGCGAGGCATGCGCGCCAGGTCCCGTCGCGGACATCGGTGGAATGGCGGTCATGCGCGGCCAGATAGTCGACCAGGGCCGGATGGTCGAGGCGAAGCCCGGGCGCCGCCACGACCTCGAGCCCACCGTCGGGCCGGACCGTCAACAACCGTCCCGGCACCTCGTCGTGGCCGCCCAGCAGGTACACCAGCAGATCGGCGCCGGCCGCCGCGCCGGCCTCGGCCGGACTCGGCGCCGCGGCCAGGGCGCCCGCCCCGAACCGCTCGCGCAGCACGGACAACACCCGTGGCCGCAGATCGGACGGCACGACGATCGTGGCCCCGGCGAGGTGCGCGACCGCGTCGGCACCATGTGTGTCGGCGCGTCCGTGGCGGCCGGTGGTGGCCGACGTGTTGACGCCCTGGTCAAGGCCGGTGTGATGGCGCGGCTCACCCCCAGCGAAAAAGAACGTTCGTTCTTGCCCGGAACCGGGCGGCGCCAACTCCCACTCGGCGGCCAGCTCGCCGTGGCCGGCCGCCCGGAGCCGGGCCGGCACCGAGGCGGTGGTCATGGCGCTGTGCAGGACCAGGCCGCGGCCCAGCTCCAGGGCGGTGAACGCCGGCTCCGGCCGGCCGGCGGCCAGGCAGCGGTCGGCGATCCGGCGGGCGAAGCCGGCCGCCCGGCGGGCCGACTCGACCGCGTGGGCGGTGCCGGTCTGGAGCAGCACGTCGTCGCCGAACGCGCGCAGGGCGGCCAGCCCGCTCGCCGCGGCCGCGTCGGTCTCGCCGGCGAGATGAAGGGCCTCCGACCGCTGGGCGTGCACGTGCGCGGCCAGCGGGTGGGCGGACACGCCGTCGAGCGCCGCGGCCGCCCGCTCGAACCGGGCCACCACGCCGGCGAGGTCGGCGGCGGAGGGCTCACGTTCGTACCGGAGGAAGTGGATCTGGGCGCTCAGCGCGAGAAGCGCGACCTGATCGGGTGACGTCTCCCCGACGATCTCGTCCAGCCTGGTCGCGGCCTCGGCCACCGCCCGGTCGTCGTCGCGGACGATGCCGTCCAGCACCGCCGCGGCCGCCCCCGCCGCCCGCAGCGCCGGCCGGCCGGTCATCTCCACGGCCAACTCGTCGCCGGCCCGGCGCAGCAGCGAGAGACCCGTCTCGACGTCGCCCGGCCGGGACGCCCGGGCCAGATGGGCCAGGCCCAGCGCGGCGTCCAGGCGGGAGCGCCACGGGTAGTCGTCCGGCCGCTGGGTGGTGGCCAGGCCGTCGATCACGGCGTCGAGTTCGCCGGCGTCGCGGCGCTGCACGGCCAGGATCGCCCGCGACAGCAGGCCCGCGGCGTCCAGGTCGCCGCCGGCCAGCAGCTCCGCCCCCGCCTCGGCGTCGGCGATCACACCCTGGTCGAGGTAGCGGTCGTTGAGCAGCGCGCCGAGCATCCCGGTCATCGCCGGGCGCAGGTCGTCGCCGGCGTCCACGGTGGCCAGCGCGGCCCGCAGATCGTCGACGGCGGCGCGCAGGTCGGCCGGGTCACGGTTCAGCCGTCCGCGCAGCGTGAGCGCCATCCCGCGGAGGAAACGCTCACGTCCGCCGCCCTCGGCCACCAGGCGGTCGGCGGTCGCCACGATGTCGGCGACCCCGTCCGGGTCGCCGGTGTAGGCGGTGGCGGTCAGCAACATCCCGGTCAGCCGGCGGATCGTCGTCTCCCGGCCCGGGTCGTCGTCGCGCACCTGGGCCAGCGCGGTCCGCCAGGCGCCGGCCAGGCCCGCGAGCTGATCCGGCAGCCCGTCCACATGCCCGCGCCGGGCCAGCAGCGCGCCCGCCTCGGCCAGGATGATCGGCCGCAGCCGGTGCCCGGCCGGCAACTGGTCGAGCACGCGGTCGAAGGCCGGCAGCAACACCTCCGGCGGCCGTTCCCCGGCGACCCCGGTGAGCAGGTCGGCCATCGGCGCCAGCCCGCCGGCCACCCGCGGCGCCACCGACGCCAGCGCCGCGATCATGGCCAGCGGGTTGCCCGCGCCGACCAGTCCGAGCATCGCGACCAGGGCTTCCGCGTACGGGACGACCTCGGAGTCCGCCGGCTCGTGCCGAAGCACCCAGCGCAGGTGGGCCAGCGCCCGATCCCGGTCCGGGAACAGCCGCGGATCGTTCAGGGCGCCACTCATCAACGCCCCGGCCAGCGCCATCGAGCCCTCGCCCTGCGCGTCCGGACCGGGCCGCATCGGCATCACCCGGAAGAACAGCAGCAGGGCGAGCCCGACATGCACGACCGACGGCCGCTCCAGCGGCACCCCGAGCGCCTCGTCCAGCAACTCGACCGCCTCGTCCCGGTCCGCCTCCGAGCCGTCCCGCTTGAAGTACCGCTCCGCCAACTCCCGCCCGAGCGCCCAGGCGGCCCGCGCCGCGGCGGGACTCCCGGCCGGCGCCGACTCGTACGCTTCCCGATACTCCATGCCGATCCCTGACGGACAGCCGTGACTCAGACCAGGTCGAGTTCGGTACGCAGGGCGGTCAGCTGGTCCCGTGCGACCTTGGCGTGGGCCGGCAGGATGCTGCGGATGGCGGCCAGTTCCCCGGCGGCGTAAGCCAGCCGGGGATGCGTGGGATGGCCGGGCTGGGGCGGCCGGCCGAAGATCTGCAGGACGGTGCCGTGGAAGCGCAGCTCGACGCCGAGCAGCAGGCATGTCTCCGGGTCGTCGGACGGGTTCCGGAGCAGGGACTCGCCGTGATCCAGCAGGATGCGGGATGGCGGGTCGTCGGTCAGCGGCGTCATCAGGGGCAGGAATCGTTTGCGCAGCTCGCCGAGCTTGCGGCCGACGGCACGCTCGGTCAGGGCGGCCAAGCCGCGGTCACCGCCCGCGTTCGCCGCCACGATGAGCGCGCGGGCCTCGCGGATCAGGTGGCGCGGCAGTCCGCCGGACAGCGCGTGGCCGAGCGCGGTGAACGCCAGCGGATAGCCGATGACACGCCGGCGGAGCAACTCGGCCGACTGGTCGAGGGTCAGGATGCCGAGCGGCGCCATGTGCTCGAACGCGCTGTCCAAGGCGGACCGCACACCGCTCGCGCGGCCCTCGAGCTGGGTGAGCGCGTCATCCGAGATGGAGACGATGTGGGTGGATCCGGAGACGCCGAAGATGCCCTTGATCTCGTTGACGAAGCGGGCGACGTCGGCCGGATCCTCCATCTGGTCGAGTTCGTCCACGATCACGACGAGCCGGCCGCCCGCCAGCCACGTCACGATCGTCTCGGCGAAGCGCCGGTACCGCTCGACGAGTTCCGGCAGCCCGGGTGGCTGCTGGAGCAGTTGCTTGATCGACTTCCAGCCGAGGTCGACGGCCCCCTGCATCTTGACCACCAGGCCGCGGTCCACGGAGAGGTTCTGCAGGTAGGTGAGTCTGAGCAATTCGGTCCGGGCGCGCTTGCGGAGCCGCTGGTTCGCCCGTGGGTGCTCCAGCACGCCTTCGCACAGCTTCTTGAACAGGAACACGATGAAATCTTTGGCCTCGTACGCCGACGGCGCGGCGGTGGAGACGACCAGGTCCGGCGGCAGGCTTTCCCGTTCGTTCAGGAAGTGCAGCAAGGTCGTCTTGCCGGCGCCCCGGGGGCCGTTGATCATCACCGAGGTCGCGTTGAAGTCTCGCATCAGGGCGTCGACGCCGAGGAACTCGGGCCGGGTCACTCGATGCAGCCGGTTCGGGACCGCGGCGAGGCCGGGTGCGGAGGTGATCCGGAGGACAGGCGGCCGTCGGTCCTCGACGGCCTTGTCGATGGCGTCGCGGAGCACCGGCCTGATCTCGTCCACCAGCACCTTGCCGCAGTGCCGGCGCTCGGCGATCAGCTTGCGCGTGTGTCCGGCGCCGACCCAGACGAGCGGGGTCAGCAGGAGGGCGCCCATCAACGCGAGAGTCCATGGTCCGGCTGCGTTCCCCTGCGCGGCCGTGGCGACCTCGGTGGCGGTGGTGAGGGCGAAGATGATGCCGCCGAGCGTCACGACAGAGCCGGTCGCTGTGGCGAACAACGTGCGCCGGCGCAACGTACCCATCATCTTCCGGTAGTCGGCCGTGATCTCGCGGCTCTTCCCCGCGGCATCGGCGAGCACGTAGTTCACCTGCTCGTTGTCATGGAGGTAGCCGGCGAACTCCGGCTCGGCGAGGATCCGCGCGGCGGCAGCCGTGACCCGGCGCGCCAGCCGCGCGTCACGGTGTTCCACGTGATCGTCCATCGATGCGTTCTGACGGACGGGCGGCGCGCGTCCGTCAGATCACGCCATGACGTTCGGCATCGACTTTCTGTGCGAGTTCCTGGACTCGCAGGTCACCGAGCCGCCCGAGGAGAAGCCGGTGGGGATTCTGGCGGCGCTGCGGACGGCCGAGGGCACCGCGTTCGCCGAGCTGCTGGAGCGTGCCGGGGGTCAGAGGATTCCGCTGTCGTGTGACGAGATCGGGCCCGCGGCCGACGACTTCGTGCGGTTCTGGGCACGGCACCCCGAGCTGGGGTACGAGCCACGGGACTGGCCGTGCGGCACCGACCTGGAGAACCGGCTGCGCGCCCACCTTGGCGATCGGATCGAGAAGAAGGCCATCGACGCGCGGGTCGGCGGTGACGCGTGGTGGCGGCAGCTGCGGGTCAAGGACCCGTGCGGGGCGCTGGACGCCGCGATGCTCGGCGCGCGGATGGCCTCCGTGGACGGCGCCACGCGGGCCGCGATCGTCGCCGAGCAGGTCGGACGCGCGGCCGACGAGTCCCGGTTCCGGGCCTTGGGGCGGTGCCTGTGGCGCTGGGTCCCGGCCACGGCGGACGAGCTCCGGGTCTTCGTGCTCGGCGCGCCGGACGATGTCGAGATCGAACCGGCGCCGGCCGACGACTTCCTGGACGACCGGGTGCACGCCGGCACGTTGTGCGTCGCCGACCTCGACCTGATCGGGGCATTCGTGGCGGCGGGGCGGCTGCGCCCGGCCGACCTGACGGCCCGCCTGCTGGCCGCGCACACGGTGGTGGGCGACGTGATCTCCCGGCTGGGCGCGATGACCCGGCACGACGACGGCTGGCTCGCGGACAGTCTGGGTCAGGTCCATCCCGGCGTTGTCGCGGCGCACGGTGAGCGGCTGGTCCAGGCCCTGCTGGCGGTCACGGTGCCGGCCACGGTGGCGTCGATCGTGATGGTATTGCCGGCCGGCGTGCGGCGGACCTGCCTGGCCGCGGTGACCGAGCGGCTGCGCGGCGATCCGGCGCCGGCGCTGGTCGCCGCGGCGGTCGTGATCAGTGACTGGCACGACCGGGACGAGCAGCTCGACGAGGCGGTCCGCGCCTGGCTGGGCGGCGCGGCGTGTGTGCCCGGCGCGCTCGCGGCGGTCGATGCTCTGCTCGATCGGCGCGGCTCGGTCAACGCGTACGCGCGGTGGATGGAACTGCGCGGCCTGCCCGCGCCGCATCGGCGGCCGTGGTTCCGTTGCCGCCGATGATCCGGGTGGGACGGCCAAGGCCAAGGCGGAGTCACCCTCCGGGGGACGCTCTGGATCATCCCGAGCAAGCTCGCCGACTACAGCTGGGCCGGGTACGACCGGGTGTAGGCGGCCAGCTTCTCGAAGCGGGACACGTCGAGCCAGTCGGTGCCGTCGGTGTTGACGGCGCACCCGGCCGCCTCCAGGCGCTTGGCGATGCTGTGCAGGCTCTGCACCCGGCCGTTGAACCGGATCACGTTCAGGCCGGCGATGTCGGACGCCGGTCGCAGGGCGCCGATCTCGATGATCAGCGTGCGCTCGGGCTGCAGGGCCAGGGCCATGCCGGCCTCCAGCAGCACGTTCGGCCGCGGCTGGCCGGTGGTGGTGACCTCGTACGGGGGCTCGCCGTTCCCGCGCAGGTCGGGGTGCAGGTAGGCGCCGTCGTCCGGCGTCATCAGCACGATCGCCGCCTGGTTCTGCTGGAACGCCTCGCGCAACACCTCGCCGGTGTACGGGACCGTGCACCCGGTCTTGCGCACGATCTCCTCCCAGTCGAGCGGGTGCAGGTCGATCGCCCGCAGGAACGTCCACAGCGCGCGGCGCGCCTCGGAGTCCCGGCCGTGGATCACGAAGACGTCGCGAGGGTTGGGCATGCGGCCGATCGTATCCGCGGTGACCAGCTCGAACGGGTGACCGCGGCGCCGGTCCGTCAGATAGCGGTATGGACAACCGAGCAGGTCTTGATCGGGAGACCGTCGACGACGCCCTCGACGTGCTGCGCGACATCGTGCTCTGGAAGCTGACGCCTCAGCGCTGGGAACAGGTGACGCTGATCCTCGGGCGGCTCGCCGACGCGCTGGCCGCCGGCGACCCCGAGGAACTGCGCGACGCCGTGGCCGACCTGGAGCTCAGCGGTCCGACCCGGGCCCTGCGGATCGGCGGCACCGAGACCGGCGGCATTCCCGAGCCGGTGCTCGAGCGCCGCAACACCCTCGTCCACTCGCTGAGCCGCGACCAGCCCAAGGATGACGATGGCCGGCCGAGTCGTTGAGCAGGAGTTCGTCGCCCACGTGTTCGCCCCGCTCGACGGTCCCGCCGCCGCGACGGCCGAGCGGCAGGTCCGCGCGCTGTGGGACAACTGCCGGACCCAGCTGGGGATGACCCAGCCGATCCTGGGCGCAAATCTGCCCGGCGAGCTCCCGGCCGGGTTCGCCGACCTGGCTGACGGCGCCGTGGCCGGCCTTCAGGATCCAGAGATCAACTTCCAGGCTGTGGTACGCCGTGAGCACGACGTTCTCAACCTGTCGCTGGTGATGGCCACGCCCGTCGACCCGCCCCGCCGGCGCCGGTTCGGGCTGGGGACGGTGGCGCCGCCCGGCTGGCCCGAGTTCGGTCGCTGGTGGGCCGGCCTGACCTCGACCGGCACCGGGGCGTTGCTCGGCGTCGTGGCGATCCACCAGGCCAAGGCCCGCCGGCCCGGCCTGGCCGACCTGCCGGGCGGGCTGCCCGCCCGCGACGACGACGGCATCGGGTGGTGGACGCGGCGGTCCGAGCTGGACGACTTCGCGGTGTGGGAGGCGACCGCGGGCGGCGACCGGGCCGGCCGCCGGCTGGTGGTGGTGGCCCGGCCCGACGAGGACTCCCGGCTCAGCCGGTTCACCTGGAGCAACGGCGGCACCGCGCTGCCACCGCTCGGGCGCTACCTGATGCACGCGGCCAAGGTGCGGTACCACGCCCGCGTGCTGGGGGACGCTCGCGTGCTCTCGTCCGTACGCGAACGTCTTGATCGAAGTCTCGACGAGCCCCGGCCTGACCTGGCCGAGGTGGCGGCCGACGAGGCCGACCTGATCGCGTCGCTGGCGGCCGTGAAGCGGATGCGGCACAGCGTCGAGATCGCCCGGGACAACATGGACGCGGCGATGCCCGGCGGACCCCTGCCGACCGACGACGCGCTGGCCAAGTGGCTCGCGCAGGAGCTGTCCGACCAGGTCACGGTGCTGGAGACGACCCTCGAGCGGGCCGGCCGGATGCGGGCGATCAGCGCGAGCCCGTGGCCGCCGGCCGAGCCCCGGCCGGCCGCGCGGAAACCCTTCACGGGCGCGGGCTGGAGCACCGACGAGCCGACGGCCGACCTCGGGCGGGTCGAGCAGCGGCTGGCGTTCGGCGTCGACGTCGTCGGCTACAGCTCGCGGACCGTGCCCCAGCAGCACGCCGTGCAAAGGCGGCTGGCCGACGTGGCCGGGCGGGTGCTCGACCGCATCGAGGTGGCGCTGCCCGAGACCGACCGGCAGGACGCCGGCGACGGCATGATGGTGGTGCTGCCGGCCCGGCTCGAGGCCCATCGGGTGCTGCCCGGCCTGCTCGGCGGCTGGCGGAGCGAGATCGTCGCCGACAACGCGGCCCATCCCGGCGACCGCATCCGGGTGCGGCTGTCTGTGGTGGAGGGCCCGTTCGCGCGGGCGGCCATCGGCTTCAGCGGCAACACGATCATCGAGGCCGGCCGGCTGCTCGACAGCGCCCCGCTGCGCGCCGCGGTCGAGGAGCACGCCGCCGCCGACCTGGTCGCGCTGATCTCCGACCGGCTGCATGACGATGTCGTGGTCGCCGGCCATGAGGGCGTGGAGCCGGCCCACTTCACCCGGGTCCCGGTGCGGGTCAAGGACTTCAGCCGCGACGCGTGGCTGTGGCTGGGCGGCGCGCGGCCCGCGACCCCCGGACCCCAGACCGAGCCGCCCCCGCGCCGCCGCGACGTCTTCCTCATCCACGGCGCCGACGAGCAGGCCCGGCAGGCGGTCGGCGCGCTGCTCACCGACCTCGACCTGCGCCCGCTCGACTGGGACGAGCTGTCCCGCAAGACCGGTGTGACCATGCCGTACGCCGGTCAGATCCTCGACCAGGCCTTCGTCGAGAACCAGGCCGCGATCGTCGTCCTGACCCCCGGCGACGGCGCCGAGCGTGACGTGCTGTTCCGGGCGGGCATGGCCATGGCCCGGCAACCGGACCGCACGATCGTGGTCGAGCTGGGCCCGGTCCGCCCGATCGGCGACCTGGCCGGCCGCCAGACCATCCGGATCACCGCCGACGAGGGCAGTCAGCGCCTGGGCAAGGCCCAGATCATCCAGCTGCTGCGGATCGCCGGGTGCACCCCGCGGACCGACGACCCCGAACTGATCACCACCGACCACCTGGCCGGCCTGGCGGCGTACCACGCCTCGTCCTGAGCGTCACGGCGCAACCGTTCGTCCGCCCTTGATCGGGACCCTGATCGAAAACGTCCGCCGGATCGACGATGATCACTGACGGATGGGCCATCCGCCGTTCGGCTCACGATCACCATCCGGACATCACCGTCCCTCCTCGACGATCATCCGCGCGCCCGTCGGATGAAGGTGTCGAATAGGGCCACCAACCGGTGCAACCCGTGCCCGGACCCTCGCGCTCGGTGGCCGTCTCGGCAAAGCTTCAACCAACGGCGTACGGAGTCCGCTCCGCGGCCGTCCCCCCGCAGGATGATCGAAAGGAGCCCCGGTGGGCTTTTCGAGCGCGACGACGGTCCGCCTGGACGAGGCCGTGATCCGGTCGGTGCGCCGGCCGAGGAACTCCTCGCCCGGAGGCGTCTACGCCTCCCGTTCCGCCCCGTCGACGGTCGTTCCGGAGGGCGGCGAAGCACCGGTCAAGGTGGTACGCGAGCTCGCCCGCGAAGGCCGCCTGGCCGACGTGGTGGCGGTCGCCGGCGGCGCCGAGCGGGTACGGCTGTCCGGCGCCGCGTACGCCATCGTCTGGCCGATCGTCTTCGCCCGCGTCACCCGCCGCGTCGAGCTGACCCGCGGCCACCCGCACTGCGCCTCCGGGGTGGAGCGCCTCGCCGACGAGTGCCTGGACCGCTTCCACGACGACGTCGAGTCGGTGGTCGACGACCTGCTCACCAATGCTCGCCGCCCCGTGTTCAACCTGGAGGCGTGGGTCACCGGCCGCCTGAACGCGGCCACCGTGAACGGCCACCGGCGCCAGCGCGGCCGGCGTGGCGCGCTGCAACGCCCCCGGCTGCCGCAGTGGGTCGCCGCGGGCCTCGGGCACGACCCGTGGCTGATCTCGCTGGCCACCGAGATGCTGGTCTGGGTCGGCGTGGACGCCACCGCCGGCTCCGAGGTGTGGCCGCTGGAGTCCTGGTCACACCGGCGTGGCCTGCGCACCGGCGACTGGGCGGGCAGCGATCCCGGCGTGGTCGCCCGCGAGGTCGAGACCGTGCTGACCGTCATGCGCGGACGCCCGTCCTGGTTCGAGTCCTACATCGAGCGCCCCCTGGGCGTGAAGCAGGCGCCGGTCGCGGTGGCGCCGGTCGGCGAGGTGACCGGCGCGATCGTCAAGCCGCTGCCGCTGGGCGACCCCGACGGCTCCATCGACGACGAGCTGCTGGAGCTGGCGTCCAACGCGGTCCGGGCCATCGACGAGCGCCTGACCCGCGGCGACCGGGCCGAGGAGGTCGTGGTCGAGGTCGTCCGAGCGGTCTTCGGCGGCGCCTTCACCAGCGTCCTGAACCGCGCCCCGCACGCCGTGGCCGACCCCCTGGGCGGCGTCTCCGGCGCCCTGGCCAACGCCGCCACCGTGAACCGCCTGGTCACGACCGTCATGGCCATCATCGGCGACCGCCGCTCGTAAGCCAGGTCGTGCCGGGCCCGGTCGTGCCGAGCCCGGTCGTCCCGAGCCCGAGCGCGGTCGTCCCGAGCCCGGCCGCGCCGTCAGTCAGAAGGCTGACACCGACAATGTTGATCTTCGAAACGCGCGCGCACCGCCACCGCCCCCACCCCTCTGGGTGGGCGAGAATGTAGCGCGCGAATATGACGTTCTCGCGCGTTATCCACAGGCGGTCGGGTCAACGCTGCCAGGCGACGCCATAGCCGTGGCCCTGGCGCAGGTTGCGGAACAGCGCCGCCACTTCGCCCGCCCCGTCCGGTTGGAGGCGGTCCGGTCCCGGCTCGGTGGTGCACCGGTCCATCTGTCGCGGCGGCACGCCGGACACCTTCCAGGCGGCCGCCGGCGGGGCGCCGAAACGTACTCGGATCTGCCCCTGGTCGCAGGGGTCGAGCGGCACGATCGCGCAGTGGTCGCGGATGCGCCGGCCGGCCGGCACCCGGTAGTGCAGGCAGAAGCGCAGCTGCTCGTCGAGGACCAGCCGCCGGGGCAGGGTGATGGTCAGGCGGTAGTGCCGGCCCGCGTCGTGCACCTCGACACCGGTCAGCCGGGCGCCGTAGATCATGTCGATGGCCAGCGGCGGCAGGTCGTCCGGTTCGGGGCCGGTCGGTGGCAGGTCCAGTTTGATCTCGATCTGGTCGAGTTCGCGTTCGGCCACGATGGTGCGGGTCTCGTAGAGCTCGGGGGTCGGGGTGTCCAGGCGCAGCAGGGACTCAAAGGCCCGCACCCGCCAGCCGGAGCCGGGGTCGGTCACCGCGTCGGGGTCGTGCCGGTCGCGGACGGCCCGGACGAGCAGCGTGATCGCCTCGTCCACGCGGCGGCGCGCGGTTCGCTCGCTGCAGTGCATGGTTTCGGCATAGCCGCGTACGCGCTGGGTCAGCTGGCTGTTGGCCCCGTTCGCCATGGCCAGCGCCTCTTCGGCGGCCCGTCGCAGGTCGGGGGGCATGTCTTCGGCCAGTTCGGTGAGCCAGCCGCGTACCCGTTGGCGGATCTTGGCCGAGTCGCCACCGGTCGCGCCGCTCAGTTCGCGCAGCAGCGGGCCGAGCCGCCGGGCCAGCTCGGGGTCCTGCAGGGCGCGGCCGCGCTTCAGGTGGATCAGTTCGCGGTGCAACTCGTCCGAGAAGGACATCGCCGACTCCGTCCGTCAGTCCCGGGTGGAGAGCAGCCACCCGAGGGGTGACCTTTTCACGTCCGGGTGAATCCGACTCCGCTCTGTGACGGAATTCGGAGCTGCGGGAACTGTCGGGCAGCCGTCAGAACGGGCTGCTGGCCAGTTGCGCCGTCAGGCCGGCCTGCAACTGGCCACATCGGCCAGTCACAAGAGGTCATCATGGCAGCGGCCGATCTGCCCCAGCCAGGGGCGGGGCCCGGGGGCGCCGCCAAGTCCTCGGTCGGATGCATTTGACCACCGATCGGGTTCGCCTGATCCGTGGATCGAGGCTGCCGCTCCGTCGTGAGTACGCAGCGTAACCGTCAGTAATGGACAGCGAACCGCCGTTTCGCCGTCCTGGATATCGCCAACGCGGCTCACCTGCGTCCACACTCCTGATGGTTCCAGCGGTTTGTCTGCTTCGCGCACCTTGACCGCCTCTATATAGATCAGCTCAGGCACCCCCTGCGCAACCCCCTGGAAAGGTAAGTTGTGAACAGCGCAGATCAACACCGGCCGGGCGAGGTTCACCGGTTACGGGAACTCGCTTTCGCCGGTCGGCTCGCGAGCGCGGCGCTGGCCGCCACGCCCGTGCAATACGCGGCGCTCTCCGCGGCCGCCTACGAACTGGCCTGGCCGCTCGTCTTCCACCGGATCACCCGGCCGGTCGAACGCCGGCGCGGCCACTGGCGTTGCGCCAGCGCGATGACCCGCCTGGCCGACGAGTGCGTGGACGGCTTCCACGACGACGTCGAGGCGGTCGTCGCCGATCTTCTGCACAATGCCAAGGCCCGCATCATCAGCCTCGAGGCCTGGCTGACCGGCCGGCTCACCGCGTCCACGGTGGACGGCCATCGACGCCGGCGTGGCCTGCGCGGGGCCCAGCAGCGGCCGCGGATGCCCAAGTGGCTGGACGCCGCGCTGGGCGGCGACAAGTGGCTGGGCACGCTGGCCGTGCGGATGCTGGAGTGGGCCGGGGTCCCGGAGACCGCGGGCGCCGGCACCTGGCCGCTGGACAGCTGGGCGGCGTTCCGGGCCGAGGTGACCGGCGACTGGGCCGGCAGCGACCCGCGAACCGTCCTGGCCGACGTGCACCGGGTGCAGGCCGCGATGCGGCGACGGCCGGGTTGGTACGCCGACTACATCGAGCGTCCGCTCGGTGGCAAGATCGCGCCCGTGGCGTCGCCGCCGGAGGACGCCGCCGGCGAGGTCAACCCGCTGGTGGCGATGACGCCCGAGGACCGTGCCGACGACGTGCTGGTCGCGATCGCCGCGGGCGCGGTGGACGCGATCGCGGCCGGTCTGGGAGGTGGCGAGGACCCCGAGGCCCTCGTGGTGCGGGTCGTCAACGCGGCGTTCGGCGCGGGCAGCGGAAGCGACCAGCTGGATCGGCGGCCCGGCGGCGCGGACGCCTCGGACGAGCTCGTGTCAGCGCTGCTCGCCGACCCCGCCGCCCGAGGCCGGATCGTCGCGACGGCGATCGGCATCGTCTGCGGGGAGTGAACCGCCGGCGAGTTGCCCACCGGCGAGTGAAGCGCCGTCGAATGGTCCGCCGTCGAATGGCCCGCCGTCGAATGGCCCGCCGGGGAGTGGCCCACCGGCCAGTGGCCCGGCGGCGATCGGGCCGCCGGCGAGTGACTCCACCGCGCGGCGGCGTTCGTCGAGGAGGCCGGTCAGGCCGGCCGCCCCGGCGCCCCGATCGGTCGCGGCAAGTACCGCGGCGCGCAACTCGTCGGTGAGCAGTCGTTGCAGCTCAGCGCGTTGCTCGGGCGAGAGGCTCATCGTCCGGGCCGGTCGTCGGCCTTGTTGATCATCACGCCATTGTGCACCGCCGGGCCGCCGATCGGGCTCACGACGGGACGGACGGCTGTCGGTAATCGGCGCGTGCTTCGCATGTTCGTTCCTCCACCTCGCATCTCCGGATACTGACGGACAGACGTACGGTCCGTCAGATACCGGCGGAGGTGTGTGCAGATGACGAAGCGAACAGCCCGATCGGGCCGGGCAGCGGAAAATCCGCCGGTGACGGCCGGCCCGCCAGCCGAGCCGTCACCAGCGGATCTTCCGGGGGCGACTGCCGGGCGCCCCGAGCCCGCTCACCGTGCCGGCGGCGGCTCCACCATCAGATGCGACTCCACGGCGGACACTCCTTCCCACCCGTACGGCCTCCGGCCGTACCTCCGCCGGTATTGCACCGCTGATCTGGCGGACCGATTCCGGACAACGGCGGAATCCGCGCCCCGGACCGGATCGGGGTCGTGCTGATGCGCCACTTCCTCGACCGGCTCACCCCCGAGGACCGCGACGCGCTGCTCGCCCTGGGGGTGACCCGCACCGTGCGCCCCGGCGTCCACCTGCTGGTCGAGGGCGCCCGGGACACGCACGTGGAGATCCTCCGCAAGGGTTACGTGAAGGTGACCCACGCGGCCGGCGGCGTGCCGAGGCTGATCGGTATCCGTCTTCCCGGCGACATCGTCGGCGAGCTGGGCGCGGTCACCGGCGACGAGCGGCAGGCCACCGTGACCACCTGCGACGAGGTGGTGTCCACGGTGATCCGGCAGGCCGATCTGCTGCCGTTCATCGCGGCGCATCCGCGGGTGGCCAACCAGATCACCGCGACGGTGGGCGAGCGGCTCCAGTGGGCGAACACGCGGCGCTCGGAGTTCCCGGCCTACCCGGTGCACGTCCGGCTGGCCCGGGTGCTCGGCGACATCGCGGCCGCGTGCGGCGAGGCGGCCGGCGGCGGCGTGCTGATCCGCGTACGGCTGAACCAGACCGAACTGGCCGCCCTGGTCGGGTCGGCCGAGGACACCGTGCAGAAGGCGCTCCGGAATCTGCGCGGGCTCGGCCTGATCCAGACCGGCTACCGCCGGATCGTCGTGCTCGACCTGCCCGGCCTGCTCGGCCTCGCGGAGCGGGCGGAGACCGGCTGACCCTGTTGCCTATACGCGCTCAGAGCAGGCTTTGAGCGCGTATAGGCAACACCCCGGCGCCCTGTCGTCAGAAAAGCGCTGTCGTCAGAAAGGCACTGTCCGTCAGAAAGGCACTGTCCGTCAGAAGGGCGCTGTCCGTCAGAAAGGCGCTGTCCGTCAGACAAGGGGTGACGACAAGCGAGAGGGGCGCGGCGTGGACGACACTGAGCGATGTGCGCGGATCGCGTGCGCGGTGATCGGCTACGGCGACGTGACCGAGGCGATCGCCGACGTGCTGAGCCTCCCGCCCGCCCTGACGGCGCGGGGGACGCTCGCGGCCGGCCTGCTCGAGACCTTCCTGCGCTCGGCCGACCCGGCCGGCGACCTGCTCCAGATGAGGCTCGGCGACCTTCTCGAGGCGGCCGAGAGCGCACCGCCGGAGGGCGCCCGCTGGCGGCGGACCCGGGCCTGCGCCCGCGCTCTGGTGTACGCCCAGAGCGCCGCGGTCGGCGAGTTGCACGATCCGGCGGGCGCCCTGGCCGAGCTGGACCGGCTGGAGTCGGAGGTCGAGGACGACGCGGGGATGCGGATGCTGTTCGACTCGGCGCGGCTCGGGCTCAACTACGCGCGGGCGGTCGTCGACGGTGACGACGGGGCGGTGGCCCGCTTCCCGGCGGAGGTCCGCCGGCACTTCGGCCAGGGCGGCGACCTGGGGCCGGAGGCGGAGACGATGCGGACGCTGATGTCCGACTCCGCCGAGCTGATGGCCGCGGTGCAGCGCGGCGAGGAGGTCGGTGACCGCCTCGACCGGCTGCTGGAGCTGTCCCGGGCGCTGCCACCGGGCCATCAGCTGCGGGGCGTCCTGGAGGGGGCGGGGGAGTCGTTGGGCCTGATGAACCGGATCCGGGCCGGTGCGGGCGAGGGGGCCGGTGACGGCGAGCGGGCCACCGACGAGGAACTGGCCACGCTGATCGAGCTGACCGGCCGGCCCGGGCTGTCCACGGCCGACCGGGCGCTGGCGCACACCCAGGTCAGTGGCGCCGCGCTGGGCCTGGGCGAGGAGACCGACCCGGACCGGGTGGACCTGGCCGTCGAGCACCTGCGGCAGGCCGTGGAGGTGACCGGCGGCGGTGACCCGAAGCTGGTGTTCCACCTGATCGGGCTGGCCCTCGGCCTGCTCCGCCGCGGCGAGCTGACCAACGCCCGCCGCGATCTGGTCGAGGCCGGCTCGGTCCTGCAGCGGGCGAAGGAGCTGGCCCAGGGGCCCCGGCATCCCCACTGGGCGATGATCAACGGGATGCTGACCACGGTCGGCCAGCTGCTCGGCGACGAGCCCGGTTTCCATCAGGACGGGCTGGCCGGGCTCCGGGCGTACGTGTGGAAGGTTCTGGTCCAGCCCGATCTGGCCGACGCCTCGGTGGCCGTGCGCAGCGCCGCCGAGGACGCGGCCGCCATCGCCAAGCACTGTGTGACCGCCGGTGACCTGCCCGGCGCCGTCAGCGCGCTGGACGCGGGGCGCGGCCTGGCCCTGTTCGCGGCGACCGAGTTGCGCGGGCTGGCCGACCGGCTGACCGCCGCGGGCGAGGACGACCTGGCCCGGCGCTGGGGCGAGGCCGTCGCCGCCGGGGAGCCCGAGGCGCTGCCCGCGGACCTGCGCCGTGAGGTGCTGACCGCGCTCGGTGACGCGGCCGATCTGCTCGACCCGCCGGGCTTCGGCGAGATCCAGCGGGCGCTGTCCGTGGTCGACGCGGACGCGCTGGTCTATCTGGTCCCGGCCGACGTCAACGGCTCGGGGTACGCGCTCGCCGTGCCCGCGGCCGGCCCGCCCGGCTTCCTGCCGCTGCCCAACCTGACCGGCGGCCTGGCCGAGACGCCGGGCCGGGCCGAGTTGTGCGACCTGGCCTGGCGGGCGGCGATGGGCCCGCTGATCGACTCGTACCTGCCGCACCTGCCCGCGCCGCCGCCCGGCCGCCCGCACCGCCTGGTCCTGGTGCCGATCGGCGATCTGGCCCTGGTGCCGTGGCAGGCGGCGCGCCACCGCGACGGCACGTACGCGATCGAGCGCATCGCCCTGTCCCAGGCCGTCTCCGCACGCATGCTGTGCCTGACCGCCGTCCGCCCGCCGGTGCCGCCGGACGCGACCGGTCTGATCGTCGGCAACCCGGATCCGGGAGAGTCGGCCGATGACACGCTCCGCTTCGCGGGCATCGAGGCGTACGCGATCCGCGAGTCCTTCTATCCGGGCGGGCGGTTCCTCGGCCGCCGCCCCAACGGCACCGACAGCCCGTCCGGCCGGGGCACCCGCGGGCAGGTCCGCGACTGGCTGACCAGCGACGACCTCGGCGCCGGGGCCACCCTGCACCTGGCCTGCCACGGTGTGGTCGAGCCCGGCGCGGCCCACCTGGTGCTGGACGGGGGCGAGCGGCTGACCGCCGAGGAGCTGGGCCTGCTGATGGCCCGGGCGCCCGGGCGCGCGATCGAGGTGGTGGTGCTGGCCGCGTGCGACAGCGGCAAGGCGATCGGCGGGCACGACGAGGCGTTCAGCCTGGGCACCGCGTTCCTGGCCGGCGGCGCGCGCTCGGTGCTCTGCACGCTGTGGAAGGTGCCGGACGCCTCGTCGTCGGTGATGATGTACGTCTTCCACCACCTGCTGCGGCGGGACGCGTTGCCGGTCTGGGCGGCGTTGCGCCAGGCCCAGCTGTGGATGCTCGACCCGCGCCGGGAGCCGCCGGACGGCATGCCGCGGCAGCTCGCCCGGTTCGCCCGCAGCGAGCAGCTCGCCGACCTCGACACGTGGGCCGCGTACGTCCATTGGGGACGGTGACCGTGGTGGACCAGGAACTGGACCGGCTGCGGGCCAAGCTCGCCCGGCTGACCGGATCGGCCCGCAACCGGCCGCTGATCGAGCTGGGGCAGAAGCTCTTCGAGGCCTACTGGCGCTCCGGCGCGGGCCGGCCGGAGTCGCGGCCACACCTGGCCGAGGCGGCCACCGTGCTGGACGAGGCGTACGGGTACTTCGCGCCGGGCGACTTCCTGCGCGGCCAGGTGGCGGCGCTGCTCGGCCTGGTTCTCGGCGCCCGCTACGGCCTGCACGGCGCCGGCGGCCCGGAACGTGAGCGGGCGATCGGCCTGCTCGACGAGGCGCTGTCGTTCCCGCGGCTGCCGTTCGGCCTGGTGCTCAACGCGCGGCTGACGCTGGGCCAGTTGCTCCTGCACCGGGTGCTCGCGGTCATGCAGCCGGGAGAGTTGATCGCCCGCGCCTCCCGGGGCGACACGATGGTGGATCAGCGGGCCGACGCCGACCGCGCCGTCGAGTGCCTGCGCGCGGTGCGGGGCGGGGACGCCGAGGCCGTCGCCGGGCCGATGATCGAGGTCGCCGAGGCGATGCGGAACCTGATGGACGCGGTCCAGCACGGACCGGCCGCGGTCGACTTCAGCGGGCTCTTCCAGGCGATCACCGCGCTCCAGAAGGTGCAGCAGCGGTACGGCGCCGGGATACCGCGCCCCGGTGGGCTCCCGCCCCTGCCCGGCCTGAACGAGGCCGACGACCTGGCCCGGTCGTCGCCGCTGGACCGCCCGGTAGCCGTGGTGCATGGCGACGTCCCGGCCGCGCCCCACCCGGAAAGATGGCCGGAGAGCCAGCCGGAAAGCCGGACGGAGAGCCGGCCGGAGAGCCGCCGGCCGGCCGGCCCGACGGTCAGCGCCGCCGAGCTTCGCGCCGCCTTCCGTGAACGCCTCGGTGGCGCCGGGCCGCGCGTCTGGCCGCCGCTGCTCGCCCTGCTGGACGCCGAGCCGCCCGGCGTCGACCTGATCGACGGCCTGCTTGGCCTGGCCACCCGGCTGACCGCCGCGCCCGGCTCGGGCGCCGAGAACCACCTGCTGCTCGCGACCGCGCTCTATCTGCGGAGCCGGGTCGACAGCGGCGGCTGGGGCGACAGCGACGGTGGCGCCGACCGGGACCGGGCCGCCCACAGCCTGCTGGCCGCCCGGGACGCCCTGCCCGGCCAGCGCGCCGATGTGCTGAGCGTCGCCTACCGGCTGGCCGGCCTGCTCGACGAGGTCCGCACGCCCGGTGACCTGCGCTCGCGCCTGGCCGACGGCTTCACCGCGGTCACCGGCGCGCTGCGGTCGGCCGGAGCCGGCGCTCTCGCCTATCCGCAGCCGACCGGCCTGTTGTTGCTGGTCGCGGCGACCGGCCGGTTCGAGCCGGCCGCGCCCGGCGCTCCGCGGCCGGAGCGTCTCCTGGTGGTGGGTGACGGGCAGGCCGGTCCGGCGTCGGCGGCCTCCTATGTACGCTCCGCGGCCCAGGTTGTCGATCTGGCCGCCCGCCGGCGTCCGTCCCTGGCCGAGAAGCCGCTGTTCGTCGGCGTTCCGGGCGGCGACCGGCTGCGCGACGCGTTCTACCCGCGCGGGGCGGTCCTCGACCGGCCCACGGTCGACCAGGTCCGGGCCGGCCTCCCGGCCTCGATGCTGCACCTGGGCTGTGGCGTCACCGGCGGCGGCGAGCTGGAGCTGGCCGGTGGGCGTCTCCCGCTCAGTCATCTCGCCGCGGGCGGCCGCTCCGGCGGCGTGGCCGTGCTGCCGCCGGCCACCGCGGGCCTCCCGGCGCTGATCGCGGCCCTGCTCGCCACCTGTTACGCCGGCGTGGTGGCCTGGCGCACCCCGGTGCCGCCGGCCGAGGAGGCGGTTGTCCTGCACGTCCTGCACCAGCATCTGGCCGAAGGCAGCATCGGCGCCGTCCGCACCGTACGCGAATGGGCCCTTGATCGTCGCCGGAAGGCCCCGCCCGGCCTGCCCGCCGAACTGGAGCGGGCGGCCGGATCGGCCGCGCTGACCGACGCCGAGCTGATCCATCACGGTCTCTGAATCTCCGGCGACGAGCGAGCTGTCCGTCAGAGAGGGGAGAGGACCGACGACCCGCCCAGGAGCGCCTGATGACCGTGACCGAGACCGAGCCCGACCCCACACCGGAACCCGAGCCCGCCGGTGACCCGTACGCCGACGCGCTGCGGGCGGTGCACGCCGAACTGGCCGAGGGCAACGCCCGCGCCGCCGCCCGGGAACGCGTCATCGAGCGGCTGCACGAGGAGAACCAGCTGCTCAAGGCCGGTGAGCGGCAGAGCCTGCTGCGCCCGGTGGTGACCGACCTCTACCGGCTCCGCGACGACCTGCTCAAGCAGGCCGCCGAGCTGCCCGCGGACTTCGGCGCCGAGCGGGCGGCGGCGCTGCTGGAGTCGTACGGGCAGACCGTCGAGCTCGCCCTGGAACGCGCCGGCGTGCTGCCGGTCCGCCCGGACGTCGGCGACCGCTTCGACGCCGGCGCCCACCGCGCCTCCGGGGTGGTGCCCGCGGCCACGCCCGAGGCCGACGCCACCGTCGCCGGGATCGTCCGCGACGGCTACCGCGACACCGTCACCGACCGGGTACTGGCGCCCGCCACCGTGCTGGTCGCCCGCTGGACCCCGGCGCCCGAAGCCGCCTGACCTCCCCACGAAACCGGCAGACGAAGGAACACGATGGACACCTACTTCGGCATCGACCTCGGCACGACGTACTCAGCGATCGCCTACATCGACGACACCGGCCGGCCCACCCCGGTGCGCAACTCCATGAGCAACGAGGACACCACGCCGTCGGTGGTGTGGTTCGAGAGCGCCGACAACGTGGTGGTCGGGCGGACCGCCAAGGACGTCGCCCAGCTCTACCCGGAGCGGGTGGTCAGCCTGGTCAAGCGGTACATGGGCAAGGAGGAGGCCTGGGAGTTCGACGGCCGGCCGCACACCGCCGAGTCGATCTCCGCCCTGATCCTGAAGCAACTCGCCCAGGACGCCGCGACGTACACCGGCCGGGAGGTCACCGACGTGGTGATCACCGTGCCGGCCTACTTCGGCATGCTGGAGCGGGACGCCACCCGCAACGCCGGCCGGATCGCCGGGCTGAACGTGGTCGGCATCGTCCCCGAGCCGGTCGCCGCGGCCCTGCAGTACGAGGTCGACGGCGACCGGACGGTGCTGGTCTTCGACCTCGGCGGCGGCACCTTCGACACCACGGTCATCAAGGTGTCGGCCGGCGCCGTCGACGTGCTGTGCACCGACGGCGACCAGGAGCTGGGCGGCGCCGACTGGGACGCCCGGCTGGCCGACCACCTGGTGCAGCAGTTCATCGACAAGGCCTCGCCGGACGGCGACCCGCGCGACGACGAGCAGTTCCTGCAGGAGATCGCCCGGATCGCCGAGGACACCAAGAAGATGCTCAGCCAGGCCGAATCGCGGCCGGTGGCGATCCGCTACGGCGGCGGCTCGGCGATGATCGAGGTCAGCCGGGCCAAGTTCAACGAGCTCACCAAGGACCTGATGGACCGGGCCGTGGAGTACACCCGGCGCACCATCGAGACGCTGAAGTCCAAGGGTCACCCGGGCACCATCGACGACGTGCTGCTGGTCGGCGGGTCCAGCAAGATGCCGATGGTCGCCGAGCGGCTGACCGACGAGTTCGGCTGGACGCCCCGGCTGCACGACCCCGACCTGGCGGTGGCCAAGGGCGCGGCCCGGTTCGCGCTCAGCCGCGCGGTGTGGGACTGGCCCGGCGGCGCCGAGGACCGGATCGAGCAGATCGCCCGGAACACCGGGATCGCCCCCGCGGCGATCGAGGCGAACGCCAACCGGAAGATCACCAACGTGCTGCCGAAGGCGTTCGGCGTGAAGCTGGTCGACAGCGAGAACCCGGACTGGGAGCGCGACCCGGACGCCGCCTCGTACATCCACCACCTCGTGCACGCCAACGAGTCGCTGCCCAGCGGCGCGCGGCCGCTGCAGGCGCAGACCGTGGCCGAGGGCCAGACCGCGATCACGATCGAGATCTACGAGCAGGCCGGGTCGGTGGAGAGCCGGGACCTGTCGGCCAACGCGGCCGTGGACAAGGGCGCCGGCGAGATCTCCGGGCTGCCGCCGCTGCGGATGGGCTCGCCGATCGCGATCAGCATGCAGGTGGACGAGGAGGGCACCCTCTCGGTGCACGCGGCCGAACCGTCGACCGGCAAGGACCTGACGATCGACGTACGGGTCAGCGTGCTCAGCGAAGAGGAGGTCGTGACCGCCCGCCAGGCCGTCTCGGCCATCACCGTGCGGGCCTGAGCACGATGAGCTTCGACCAGGAGGCGTACGAGCGCGAGGTGGTGCGCCCGCTGCGCGGCAAGCGGGGCAAGCTGCCACCTCCGCCGGTGATGTACGCGGTCCGGCCGGACCTGCGCGACCGGGCCGCGCTGGAGGCGCATCTCAAGCGGGTGCGCGCGTTCTGGGGCCAGAAGGCGCGCGGCAACACCAACGCGGGCGCGGTGTGCAAGCAGTTCATCGCGGCCGACGAGGAGCTCAAGCGGACGGCCGGCGGCCGGCTCGCCGACCCGCTGTGGTGGCAGGACCAGTTCCGGCAGTCGGCCGACGACCAGAAGGCCGCCCGTACCGAACTGGTCCGGAAGCTGCGCGAGGCCTACGGCGCGTCCGGCCGGATCACCCGGGCCCAGCTCACCGCGATCGCCCAGCACGTCGGGGGCGGCGAGGTGGCCCAGGCCGAGGCGGCGGCCCGGGAGGCCGGGCTGACCGTGATCGACGTGCTCGAGCTGCCGGCCGACTGCGGGCTCAGCCGCACCCAGTACGACCAGCTGCGCGATCGGCTGGCCGAGGCCGGCGCCCGGACCGTCGTCCACCTGCTCCACCCCGGCCTGACCGTCCCGTTCGCGATCGCGCGCGGTTTCACCGTGGCCGGCCGGCCGCAACTGGGCCTGGGCCCGGAACGGATCACCGAGCAGCTCGAGCAGGCCGAGAAGGCCGCCGACTCGACCGCGACCCGGGCCCGCAAGACGGCGCTGGCGCTGCTGCGCTCGGCCTACACGAAGGTGCCCGACCTGGCGGCGATCGCCCTGTTCCACATCGTCGACCAGGTCGGCGACGCGCACCGGGCCGGGCTGGACACCAAGTTCGTGGCCGCGCAGATCGCCGAGCTGGGCGTGACCGAGGCGGACGCCCAGCTGATCGCGATCAGCCTGCCGTCGACCGGTGGCGGGCCGGAACGCGGGCTGGACCGGATCCAGAAGCTGATCGAGGGCCGGCGGCTCGGCGAGGCGCGGGCGGCGCTGGCCGCGCTGCCCGGCGACCACCCGGAACACGCGGCCGCCACCGAGCTGGTGACCAAGGCGGTGGCGGCCTTCGACGACCTGCTGCGCCAGGCCGCCGACGCGGAACGGCGGCACGACGTGGCCGGCGCCGCCCGGCTGCTGCAGCAGGCCGGTGAGCTCGACGCCGACAACGCGCAGGTGCTGGCCGCGCAGGAACGGTTGCCCGCCCCCGACCCGGCCCAGCTCAGCCTGGCCGAGCACGCGTCGCCGCCGGGCGTCCGGCTGTCCTGGGCGGCCGGCCCGGGCGCGCCGGGCGGGCTCACCTATCGGGTGGTGCGCGGCGACGACCGGCCGCCGGTGCACGAGACCGACGGCGTCCGGGTGGCCCAGTCGGCCGACCGGGCGGCCGTCGACGCCGGTGTCACGCCCGGCCGCCCGGCCCACTACGCGGTCTTCGCCAGCGCCAACGGGACCGTCTGGTCGCGGCCGGTCACCGGCTCGATCACGGTGCTGCCGCGGGTCGGCGAGGTGACGCTGGACGCCGACGAGACCAGCGTCAGCGGCAGCTGGCAGCAGCACCCCGCGGTGATCGAGGTCCGGGTCCGCCGGACCCGCCCCGGCCCGGGCACGCCGATCCGGGTCACCGGGCACGGTTTCCGCGACACCGCGGTCCGGGTCGGCGAGCCGCACCACTACGAGCTGACCGCCGTCTACCCCGGGCCGGGCGGCCGCGAGCAGCTCGCCGAGCCGGTGGTCGCCTCGGCCACCCCGCGCGGCGCCGCCCGGCCGGTCGGTGACCTGGCGGTCGAGCCGCTGACCACCGCCGACGGCGCCCTCCGGGTCCGCCTGACCTGGACCGCGGGCGAGCACGACGAGATCGAGATCCGCCGGTCGGACCGGCCGCCCGCGTGGGGAGCGGGTGAGCAGGTGCCGGCCGCCCGGGCGCGGTCCTTCGGCGCCGTGCTGCCGGGCGTGCCCGTGGTCCGTGGCGGCATGGCCACGATGGACTGCGCCGTCCCGCCGGGCCAGCACGTCTACGTCCCGTTCTCGTACGGCGCCGGCGGCGCGGCCGTCGGCCGGGCGGTGGCGATGGGCGTCACCGCGCCGGTCACCTCGCCGCAGCTGCGCCGCACCGGCGACCGGATCATCCTCACCTGGCTCTGGCCGGACGACGTGGGCCTGGCCGAGGTGCGGTGGGACTCGCCGCGGGCCGGTGCCACGTTCACGATCAGCCGGGCCAAGTACGACGCCGAGAGCGGCTGCCCGCTGACCGCGCCGACCGGCGGCGGCAGCGCCGAGATCCGGGCGATCGCGGTCGGCCCGACCGGCACCGCCCAGTCGCCGCCGGTCACCTGCTCGATCGGGCCGCGCGCGACCCGGGTCGCCTACACCGTGGCCCGCCCGCAGCCCCCGTCGGGCAAGCCGCTGCTGGCCAAGCTGCGCGACCGGGTCCGCGACCGGGCCCGGGTGGTCGCCCTGGCCAGCGAGGACGAGTGCCACGACCTCGAGGTGGTCGTGGTCGCGGCGGCCGGCGTGGCCATGCCGATGCGCGCCACGCAGGGCACCGAGCTGGCCCGGGAGAGCGGTGTGCACCTGCGTCCCGGGGTGCCGTACCCGATCGCGATCGAGGTGCCGGCGTCGTTCGCCCGCCCGTACTGGATCCGCTGCTTCGTCGAGAAACCCGGTGGATACGCCGTCACGGATCCGCCCGTCGACCAGATGAAGGTGTCCTGATGTCCCGCTTGGCCTGCCCGTACTGCTATCACCGCATCCCCGCGAACCGGCTCTGGTACCAGTGCTCGGGCCAGAGCGCCCCGGGCTTCAAGGCCTGCACGGCGGTACGCGACCCGGACCGCGAACGCGAGACCGGGCTCAACGTGATGTCCCGCCCGGCCTACGGGCCGCAGCGCAAGCTGATCCCGGCGCCCCGCAAGGAGGTCTGCCCGGCCTGCCACGGCGCCTCCGGGATCCGGGTCTGCCCGTGCTGCCACACGCCGCTGTCGGTGAACTTCGCCGAGTCGACCAGCCCGCTGATCGCCATGGTCGGCGCCAAGAACACCGGCAAGACGGTCTACCTGACCGTGCTCTCGCAGGAGCTGCGGACCGGTCTGCGGCGGCGCTTCGGCGCGGACGTACGCGTCTCCGGGGACCAGCCGTCGCCGACCAACACGGCCGACCTCTACAGCAACCGCAAGCTGTTCGAGCAGACCGCCAAGTCCAACGACGGCCGCCGCGACCCGCTGGTGTTCGAGTGGCGGCAGGAACGTCAGGTGCTGCGGCGCAACACGTTCAAGACCAGCTTCCTGTCCTTCTACGACACCGCGGGCGAGGACCTGATCCGCCAGGACCACGTGCACGACCTGCAGTACCTCGGCGCCGCCGACGCGCTGATCCTGCTGCTCGACCCGTTCATGCTGCCCGAGGCGCGCGACCGGGTCCGGCTGCCCGACGAGGCGGTCAAGACCGGCGAGCCGACCATCGAGGTGCTCAGCCGGATCACCGAGAAGCTCCGGGTCACGCACGAGGTCAAGGCCAAGAACAAGATCGCCATCCCGGTGTCGGTGGCGTTCGCGAAGATCGACGCGTTCTACGACGAGCTGGGCAGCGACCACCCGGTGCTGCAGACGCCGCCGACCGGCCCGGAGTACGACGACGTCAGCGGCCAGGCCGTGCACGAGCACATCCGGGCCCTGCTGCACGAGTGGGGCGCCGACGACATCGACACCCACCTGCGGTTCAACTACGCCAACTTCCGCTACTTCGCGGTGTCGGCGCTGGGCGCCCAGCCGAACTACGCCACCAAGGAGATCGACCCCGGTGGCATCCGGCCGCACCGTGTCGACGAGCCGCTGGTCTGGCTGCTCAGCAAGTTCGGCGTGGTCCCGGTGCGGGGGCAGCGATGAACGACTTCGGCACGCTGATCTACACCGACTGCCGGCCCGGGCAGGGGCTCAGCGGCGGCGCCGGGCTCCAGTTCCAGGCCGCGTCCTCCGACGTGGACGGCGACGCGATGGCGATCGTGCAGCGGCACCTGCTCTACGAGCCGCCGTCCACCTGGATGCGCGACCAGCGCCCGGTCGGCGACTACCCGCCGTCGTTCGCGCACGTCGGCGGCGACCGGTACGCCACCGCCGCCGGCGTCTACCTCGGCCAGGAGGCCAACGGCACCCGCGAGGGCAACCAGCTCACCCACGCGGTCACCACCGACGACCCCAGGGCGTACGGGATCCTACGCCCGGCGCAGCTGTTCGGCGCCTCGTTCTGGACCAGCAAGCCGGCCGGCGCCACCCGCTGCGAGGCGGTGCCGGCCGAGCCGCCGCCGGGCGTGCTGGACACCGAGGCGGTGCACGAGTTCGTCCGCCGCCACCCGGACGGCCCGCGGCTGCTCGCGGCGCTGCTCAGCGTGCTGTCCCGCCCCGACGACGGCCAGGCCCAGCAGGTGCTGTTCGTCGCCGACCAGGTCGAGCCGGTGCTCACCTGGGTCGCCGCGGCCACCCTGCTGATGCCGCACCGGCAGGCCCTGGACATCGGGTTCAAGGTGTTCACCACCACGCCGTCGCGGTCGTCGCAGCGGGTGCTGGCGGTGCACCCGGGCTGGGACGAGCCGCCCGCCTCGGCCGACCGGCCCGGCGGCTACCTGGTGGTCGACCTGCTGGCCGGGCGGTGGAGCGAGGCCGTGACCACGCCGCTGGCCGAGGCGTGGGCCGAGACGTTCTGCGCCGCCGACGACCCGTTCGACGTGACCGACGCGGTCGAGCTGGCCGGGGCGAGCCGCCTCGAGCCGGAGGAGGGCGCGGCCCTGGCCCGGCTGGCGGTGCTGGGGGAGCAGCTGGCCCCGCGGCACCATGGGCGCATCGTCGGCTGGCTCACCGACGGGCCGCCCGACCAGGTCGAGACGTACGGGCCGGCGGTGGCCGCCACGTTCGCCGAGCACGTCGCCGACCTCCGGGTCGAGCTGCTGCGCGAGCTCGACCGGGCCACGCACGCCGGTCGGTTCCCCGGCCAGGCGGTTCCGGTCCGGATGGCGCTGCTGAACGCCGAACTGCGTGACGCGGCCGCGCTCCGCCCGCCCCGGCCGGACGTGGTGCCGAACGTGGCCCGGCAGGAGTGGACCGACCAGGACACCCACCACGCGCTGCGGGCCACCCTGGAGGCGCTGCGGGCGACGACCGGGCCGGCCTTCGCGGCGACCCTGACCGTGGCCGGGGACTACGGCGTCCCGGTGCGCCTCGGGCTGATCGGGCCGCAAGCCTTCGCCTTCGTGAGCCACTGGGCGCGGAACCCGCTCGCCGCCTACTCGATCTCGAGCTGGCCGGCCCGGCTGGAGTTCCTCGACGCGCTGCGGGACAGCCTCGACGAGCTCGTGGAGACCGACCCGCGAGGCGTCGGCGAGGCGTGGTGCCGGCGGCTGACCCCGATGGACGCGACCGCGCGGCTGGACGGGGTCCTGATCGGCGCCCGCATGTCCACCGCGGCCGGGCCGGAGCGGCTCACCGTGGTCGGCGAGCTGATCCGGATGGCCGCCGCGCACCACGACCCGGTCGAGCAGTTCACCGCGCTGGCGGCGAACCTCTGGCGGTTCACCCAGCCCGCCCGGCCGGAACTGGACGAGCTGCGCAGGGCGATGCCGCCGGGCGCGGCCATGCACGCGGGCGCGGTCGAGAAGTACCTGATGTTCCGGGTCCAGTCCGGGGCGCTCGACCGGGCCGACCTCGACCTGGCGCATCGCCTCGCCGACGACCGCCGGCTGAACCCGGCGCAGTACACCCGCGACCTGATGCGGGAGGACGCGGCGATGCGGGACGTGTGCGGCCGGCTGACCGATCCGGACACCAAGGACGCCGCCGTCCTGCGGGCCATCGACCAGGTCTCCGCCCCGATCCGACGACTGCACCAGGCCTCGCTGGTCGACGCCCTGCTGTCGGCCGGCTCGGCCGCGACCGTGGTGGCCGTCCTGAACAAACTGCCTCCGGTCGCCCAGCGGCGCTACGCCGACCTCGCGGTGGAGGTCCTCAAGGACAAGCCGGCGCCGCCGTTCGTGGCGACCGCCATGGCCGTGGTCGTCGGTGCGAAGGACGTGCAGGCCCAGGACACCGTCTGGGCGGCCGTCAACAAGTGGGCCCGCTGGGCGCCCACCTCGCAGGTCGACGGCGTCTCGACCGCGCTCGACGAGCAGGACCTGACCACGGCCCTCGACCAGTGGCACAAGCTGCTCGACCACAACAAGATCCGGCGCGGCCGGGCCTGGCTGCGCCGCTCGAAAGGCAAATGATCATGGGCTATGTCCTGGCGGCCATCGCCGGCCTCGTCGCCGTCGGCCTCTACCTGACCCTGTGCTTCTACGTCTTCCTCTACGTCGCCCTGCCGGTCAGCGCGATCACCGGCGTGATCGGGGTGGTCGGCGGCGTGGCCACCGCGGTGGTGCTCGCCGGCCTGGGCTGGGGCGGCAAGAGCAAGCAGATCGTGCTGGTCGGCCCGGCCGCCGTGATGAAGGGCGCGATCGGCGGCCGTCCGGTGCCGCCCGGCCGGCCCCGGCGTGACCCGGCCTGGCCGACCTACTTCGTCACCCAGTACCGGCGCGACCTGGCCGGCATCATCGCCTGGTTGCGGGAGTCGGTGCAGGACTCGTGGCAGGTCTGCGGCCGCGGCGCCCGCAAGGTCAGCCGCACGTCGATGTACCTGTGGCTGCTGGTCTGGCCGGCCGTGCCGGTGGTCCTGGCCTTCCTGAGCATGCTGAGCCTGGGCGCGGTCCTCGGCGCGCTGTTCTGCGCGCTGATCGTGGCCGTGGTCACCGGGCTCGCGTGGGCCGTGGGCGGCGCCGTGGTGTGGATCCTGCGCGGCGCCGACCACGCGTGGCAGGTGGTGTTCCGGGCCGCCGCCTCGTGCCCGCGCTGCTACTACGTGACGCGGCTGCCCGCGTACCGATGCTCCTGTGACGACCTGCACCGCGACATCCGGCCCGGGAAGCTCGGGGTGCTGTGGCGGCGGTGCGGCGGGCGCAGCGAGACCTGCGGGCGGCGGCTGCCCACCATGGTGCTGCGGGCGGCGCGGGTGATGACCCCGGTGTGCCAGCGCTGCGACGCCGACCTGCACGCCAACGCCGCGGTCGCCACCGACATCCGGATCCCGGTCTTCGGCGCCACGATGGCCGGCAAGACCCGGCTCATCGCCGCCGGCCTGGTGCTGCTCAAGGACGCGTTCGGCGGGCAGGCGTCGTTCGTCGACAAGGAGAGCGAGCGGACCTACCGCAGCCACAAGACCGACTTCGACGGTGACCGGCCGATGCCGAAGACGGCCAAGACCAACCCGGTGGCCACCACGATCGACGTGCACACCGGGCGCCGGCACGCGCTGGTGCACATCTTCGACGCGGCCGGCGAACTCTACGTGGAGCGCAAGGCCAACGCCGAGCTCTCCTACCTGGATCAGGCCCGGACGCTGATGTTCGTGCTCGACCCGTTCTCGGTGCCGGACGTCCGGGCACGGCTGACCGGCCCGCACACCGCCACGCTGGCCGAGGCCAACGCCTCGCCGCACGACACCGAGGCGTCCTACAACTCGACCGTCCAGCGGCTGCGCGACGCCGGCGTGGAGACCGGGCGGCGCCGGCTCGCCTTCGTCATCAGCAAGGCCGACCTGCTGCAGAAGCTGCCCGAGGACCTGGGGCTGCGGATCACCGACCCGGAGGCCTGGCTGCACGACCGCGGGCTGGACAACCTGCTGCTGAGCGCGCGGCGCGACTTCAGCGACGTACACATCTTCATCGTCTCCTCCATGGCCCGCACCACCAACGGCGTGGCCACCGCGCTCGACCCCCTGCGCTGGCTGCTGGCCGGCGAGGGCATCACCGTCTGAAGTGGAGTAACCGCATGCCTCCCTCGTACGCCGCGTCCCGCATCACGCTGCTCGTGCTCGTCCTCCTGACCGCCGGTGGGCTGCTGGTCGCGGCCCAGCTGCCCGAGCTGTGGGCGCAGGTCACCGCGTCGGTCGAGCAGCTCGTCGACGAGGCCGCCGGGGCGGGCCGCTGATGACCGCGGTCGGCATCGATCTCGGCACCACCTACTCGGTGATGGCCTCGGTGGACGCCGCCGGACGCCCGGCCGTGGTGGCCAACGGGCTCGGCCGGCTCACCACGCCGTCGGTGGTCTGCTTCGAGGCACCCGGCTCGGTGCTGGTCGGCGAGGCGGCGAAGAACGCCATGCCGGTGCTGCCCGACCGTACGGTCGCCCTGATCAAGCGGGACATGGGCACCGACCGCCTGCTCTACTTCGACGACGACGAGCACACGCCGGAGTCGGTCTCGGCGCTCATCCTCAAGGCGGTGACCTCGGCGCTGACCGCGCGCGGGGAGGTGGTCCGGGCGGTCGTCACGGTGCCGGCCTATTTCGGCGTACGCGAGCGCGAAGCGACCCAGGAGGCCTGCCTGCTGGCCGGTCTCGAGGTCCTCGAACTGGTCAGCGAGCCGGTGGCGGCGGCCATCCACTACGGCCTGACCGGGCTGGACGCCGACCGCACGGTTCTCGTGTACGACCTGGGTGGAGGCACCTTCGACGCCTCCGTGATGGTCACCGGCCGGTACGCCCGGGTGGTCGCCACAGACGGCGACACCGAGCTCGGCGGCGCCGACTGGGACCGCCGGCTCGTCGGGTTCCTGCTCGGCCGGTTCCTCGACCTGACCGGCCTCGACCCGGGCGACGACGAGGCGTTCGTCGCCGAGCTGACACTGACCGCGGAGGACGTCAAGAAGGACCTCAGCACCGCCACCACGCGGGTCGTGCCGATGCGGCACGGCGGGGCGACCGCCTCGGTCCGGGTCAACCGCGAGGAGTTCGAGGAGATCACCCGCGACCTGGTCGAGCGGACGCTGGACTGCGTGCGGCGGCTGCTGTCGGCCGCGGCGGACAAGGGCGTCACCCGGGTCGACCAGGTCCTGCTGGTCGGCGGCTCGAGCCGGATGCCGATGATCGCCGCCGCCCTCGGTGAGCTGCTCGGCTGCCCGATCGCGTTGCACGATCCCGACTTCGCGGTGGCCAAGGGCGCCGCCCTGCGCGCGGCCGAGCTCGCCGGCGCCGGGGTCGGCCGCCGGGCCGTGCCGAGCGCCTCGGTGGTGTCGCGCGGCTTCGGCCTGCTCGTGCACGACAGCCACGACGACCCGTCCGGACTCGGCAAGCTCGTGCAGCACGTGATCCACCGCAACGACCCGCTCCCGGTCACCGGCAACGACCTCACCGTCGCCACCATCCTGGACGGCCAGCGCAGCGTGAAGATCGAGGTCTACGAACAGGCGGGTACGACCGAATCGCCGGCGCCCGGCGACAACCGGCGCATCCTCTCCGGCGAGCTGACCGGCCTGCCGGCGAGACTGCCCGCCGGGTCGCCGATCGACATCCGGTTCGAGCTGGGCCTCGACGGCCGGCTGGCGATCTCGGCCACCGAGCCGCGGTCCCGCGCCCGGCTCACCATCGAGGCGTGCATCGAGGGCGTGCTGGACAACGCCGACCGGCTCCGGCTCGGCAAGGTCATCGGCGGATTGGCGGTACGGCAGTGAGCGCATGGGTCCGGCGGGAGTTCGGCGGCATCGGTGTCACGCAGCACAAACCCGGGCGGCACCTGAAGGCGGTGCAGGAGCCGTACCAGGGAAAGGTTCTGCTCTGCATCGACGTCAGCGGCTCGATGAGTTTCCGCGACGGCCTGCGCACCCGCCTCGACGAGGCGAGACGCGGCGCACGGCAGTTCGTCGAGGAGGCGCTGGCCGCGCACTACCGGGTCGGCCTGGTGCTCTGGCACCACGGCGTCGAGGGCCACGTGCCGCTCGCGACCGACCCCGGCAAGCTGCACCGCATGCTGGACGGCGCCCGCGCCGACGGCGGCAACAACATCGTCCCGACCCTGAAGCTCGGCATCCGCGAGATGGGCCACTTGACCGGCGACCGGGTGATCGCCATCTTCGGCGACGGCGACCTGGGCGCGGTCGACCCGGCCGTGCGGGCGGCCAAGGAGGTGACCCGGCACGGCATCCGCATCGTCACCCGAGGCCTGGGCCACGCCTCGGCCCGCTCCCTGTCCGTGATCGCCTCCGACGAGGTCACCGAGTCCATCGAGCCCGGCGACATCGCCTCCGGCATCGCCGCGATGGTCAAATCCGTGACGGTCCGGCCTTAGACGCCGCCATCCCGCCGTACGGAACCCGATCATTGGGGGTGGCCACTCTTAGGTTAGGCTGCCCTTATGAACTCCGGCCCCGGTGCTGACGCCCTCCGCGGCAGCGATCTGACGCTGGCCTACGACGGGCGGACCGTGGTGCACGGCGCCGGCATCGAGCTGCGCGCCGGGCACGTCGTCGCGCTCGTCGGCCCCAACGGCTCCGGCAAGTCCACCCTGCTCCGGGCGCTCGCCCGCCTGCACCCGCCCCGGTCCGGCACGGTGCGGCTGCCCGACGCCGACGCGCTCGCCCTGCGCCCGAAGGAGTTCGCCCGGCGGGTCACCCTGCTCACCCAGTCGCGGCCGACGCCGGGCGGGGTGCGGGTCAAAGACGTCGTCGGGTACGGGCGACACCCGTACCGCGGCCGGTTCGGCTCCGGCGACCCCGACGGCCACCAGGTGGTCGACCGGGCGATGCGGCTGACCGGGGTGGGCGCGATGGCCGAGCGGGCCGTCGACGAGCTGTCCGGCGGCGAGCTGCAGCGCGTCTGGCTGGCCACCTGCCTGGCCCAGGACACCGGCGTGGTGCTGCTCGACGAGCCCACCACCTTCCTCGACCTGCGCTACCAGGTGGAGATCCTGGACACCGTCCGTGAGCTGGCCGACGACCACGACGTGGCGATCGGCGTGGTGCTGCACGACCTCGACCAGGCCGCCGCGGTGGCCGACCAGGTGGTCCTGCTCGACCAGGGCACGGTACGCGCGAGCGGGCCCCCGGCCGACGTGCTCACGGCCGACCTGCTCACCGAGGTCTACGGCCTGCGGATCGACGTGCACGTCGACGACGACGGACGCGTCCGCACGCAACCCATCGGCCGGCACACCCAGCGGCCGGTGGCTCGATGAAGAGAAGGGGAACCCCCATGGTCCTGACCCGCCGAGCGTTCGCCGCCGCGACCGCGGCCGCGCTCACCGCGATGACCCTCGCGGCCTGCGGCACCACCGAGGAGCCGACCGACGCGTCCGCCCCGTCCGCCCCGGCGGCGACCGGCCCGGTGGATGTCACCGACGAGCGTGGCCCGGTGCACCTCGACAAGCCGGCCGCCGCGGTCGTCTCGCTCGAGTGGGGCCTGACCGAGAACCTGGTGGCGCTCGGCGTGAAGCCGGTGGGCCAGGCCGACGTCAAGGGCTACAACGCCTGGGACACGGTGATGCCGATCGACGCCAAGACCCCGGACGTCGGCCTGCGCGGCGAGCCCAGCCTGGACGCCATCGTGGCGCTCAAGCCCGACCTGGTGGTCACCACCACCGACGTGCCCGAGAACGTGCTCGGCCAGATCGCCAAGCAGGTCCCGGTGATCGCGCTGAAGGGCTCGGACGGCAGCGACCCGATCGGCTACATGAAGAAGACGGTCACCACGCTGGCCAAGGCCACCGGCACCGACGCGCAGGCCACCAAGCTGATCGCCGACTTCGACGCCAAGGTCGCGGCCGGCAAGGACGCGCTGGCCCAGGCGGGCAAGACCGGCGCGCCGTTCACCATGTCGGACGGCTGGGTCGACGCCGGCAACGTGAGCCTGCGGATGTACACGCCGGGCTCGTTCTTCGGCAGCATCGGCGCCCAGCTCGGCCTGCAGAACCAGTGGACCACCGGCGGCGACAAGGACTACGGCCTCGCCCAGACCGACGTGGAGGGCCTCACCAAGATCACGAACAAGGACAACACCTTCGTGTACGTCGCCAACAAGGCCGACGACGGCGAGGCGTACGTGAACGCGCTCCAGAAGAACAAGATCTGGACCGGGCTGGGGTTCGTGCGGTCGCAGAAGGTCAAGCGCATCCCGGACGGCATCTGGATGTTCGGCGGCCCGGCGTCCGCGGGCGCCTACGTCGACGCGCTCGTCGCCGCGCTCACCAAGTAGTCCCATGACCAGCACGATGACGGCGCCGCCGGAGCAACGGCCGGCGCGGGGCGGCGCGCTCCGGGCGTACCCCATCATCGGGGTTTTCATCGGCGCCGTCGTGCTGCTGGTGGCCCTGGCCGCGGTGCACCTGACCCAGGGCACCGCGAGCCTGGGGCTGGGCGAGCTGATGCGGGCGATCCGGCCCGGCGGTTCCACCGACCAGGCCGTCGCGGTGCTGATCGAGAGCCGGCTGCCCCGCCTGGCCGCGGCGGTGCTCGTCGGCGTCGGCGTCGGCGTGGCCGGCGCGGTGCTCCAGTCGGTGGCCCGCAACCCGCTCGCCGCCCCCGACACCCTCGCGGTGAACGCCGGCGCCTGGGTGGCGGTGGTCGCCGTGGCGGCGTTCGGGATCTCGCTGCCGTTCTTCGTGAACGGGCTGGTCGCGTTCGCCGGCGGGCTGCTCGCGGCCGGCCTGGTGCTGGCCGTGGCCCGGGCCGGTGCGGCCGGACCCACCCGCCTGGTGCTGGCCGGTTCCGCGGTGGCGCTGGCGTTGCAGTCGCTCACCTACCTGCTGCTGATGCTCTTCCAGGCCAACACGCCCGGCCTGTTCGGCTGGGGGAGCGGCACCACCGTCCAGTCCGGAACCCGGCAGGTCACCCTGGCGGCGCCACTGATCGCGGTGGCGGTGCTGGCCGTGCTGCTGCTCGCGCACCGGCTGGACGTCCTCGGGCTCGGCGACGACTCGGCCCGGGTGCTGGGCGTGGATGTCCGGCGTACCCGGGTGATCGCGGTGATCCTCGCCGTGATGCTGGCCGCGCTCGCCGTGACCGTGGCCGGCCCGATCGGATTCGTCGGCCTCAGCGCGCCGGTCATCGCGCGGCTGATCGCCGGCCGCATCCCCGGCATGGGCCGACACCTGACCCTGCTGCCGTTCGCCGCCCTGATCGGCGCGCTCATCGTGGTCGGCGCGGACGTCCTGCTCCGCCTGATCCTCCCCAGCGAGCGCGCCATCTCGGTGCCCACCGGCATCCTGACCACCCTCAGCGGCGCGGTCCTGCTGGTCTGGCTGGCCCGGCGGTTGCGCGACGGCGGCACCACCGCACAGACCCAGGGCACGGTGCGTACGCGCGGCCGGGTCATCGCCGTCGGCATCGTCCTGGCCGCCGCGGTGGTCGCCGCGTTCGTGTCCGCCCTGCTCCTGGGCGACCGCATCGTCCTGCTCGGCGACGTCGCCAACTGGCTCTCCGGCACCTCCGGCCGCGCGGTCACCTTCGTGCTCGACCAGCGCTGGCCGCGGGTGCTGGCGGCGCTGCTCGGCGGGGCGGCCCTCGCCCTGGCCGGCTCCATCGTGCAGGCGGTGTCCCGAAACCCGCTCGCCGAACCAGGCCTGCTGGGCATCACCCCCGGCGCCTCGGTCGGCGCCATCGCCGTGGTCCTCCTCCTGCCCGGCGTAGGTGTATGGCCGGTCATGGGCGTCGCCACAGCTTTCGCCCTCGGCACGTTCGCCCTGGTCTACCGCCTGGCGGCCGGCCGCGCCCCCACCTCGGACCGCATCGTCCTGGTCGGCATCGGGGTCAGCGCGGCGGCCACGGCACTGACCACCCTGACCGTCCTGGTGGTCTCGCCGTGGAACACCAACCTCGCGCTGACCTGGCTGTCCGGGTCGACCTACGGCCGGTCGTCGTCCCAGATCCTGCCCGTGCTGATCGTGCTCGCGGTCGCCCTGCCAGTGGTGATCGCGGGCTCCCGCACCCTCGATCTGGTCTCACTGGACGAGGACGTGCCCCGTGTTCTCGGGGTGCCGTTGGGGCGGGCGCGGCTCGGCTACCTGTCACTGGCGGCCGTGCTGACGGCCAGCGCCGCCTGCGCGGTGGGGGCGCTCGGGTTCGTCGGGCTGGTCGCCCCGCACGCCGCCCGGGCGCTCGTGGGGGCGCGGCATGCCCGGTCGGTGCCGGTCGCGGTTGGGCTGGGGGCGTTGCTGGTGTCGGTGGCGGACACGTTGGGGCGGACCGTGCTGGCGCCTACGCAGCTGGCTGCCGGGTTGGTTACGGCGCTGATCGGGGCGCCGTACTTCGTGCTGCTGCTTTGGCGGACGCGGCCGGCTTGAGCGTGGTTCCGGGTCGGGTGCTCGGCTGGCTTGGGCGTGGTTCCGGGCCGGTGCTCGGCTGGCTTGAGTGCGATTCCGGGCTGGCGCCCGGCCGGTTTGAGCTTGATTCCCGGCTGGCCTGGGCATGATCCCCGGCTGGCTGGGCCTGGTTCCCGGACAGCGCCGGCCGGCCCGAGCTCGACTCCGCTGGCGCCGGGCGAGGCGGATCTGCCCACCACGCAGCAGCGGCCACCTCCGTCATGGAGATGGCCAGAGTCTCGCCCGAATTCCGTCGCGGCGTCCTTTTGGATCATCGCAGGTTCCGCCGCCTCCCCCGCCCCGATCACTGGGTGGGCGCCAACGTAGCCGGGCGGTCCGGCCGTTTCGGGCGTTATCCACAGGCGACGGAGTGCCAATGTTCGCTTCGGGGTCACCGCCAGGCAGCTTCCGCGTTGAAGGTCAGGCCATCCGTGCTGGCCATCCGTGCTGGCCATCCGTGCTGGCCATCCGTGCTGGCCATCCGTGCTGGCCATCCGTGCTGGCCATCCGTGCTGGCCATCCGTGCTGGCCATCCGTGCTGGCCA
>NZ_JBFBAA010000020.1:0-49317 GCF_040682035.1 Actinoplanes sp. NPDC051470 | reverse complement strand
TGGCCATCCGTGCTGGCCATCCGTGCTGGCCATCCGTGCTGGCCATCCGTGCTGGCCATCCGTGCTGGCCATCCGTGCTGGCCATCCGTGCTGGCCGGGCTGCGCTGGTGCCCGTCGTCGTTGTGGCCGGCGGAGTGTCGGCGCTCGCTGCGTGCCCGCCCTCGCGTCGGTGCCTCGCGCTGGTCATGGGAAAGCTGGGCTGCCAGGCGCCCGGACTGCCCACTCACGCCCGCTGCCGCCACCCACCCAAGACGCCCCAAGCAGTGGTAGGTCCTGCGGTGTCCTGGTGAGATCGGCGCGTTCATGTCCGGCCCGTGGGGCGGCGATGCCGTGCTGGGCTACCGCCGTTCGTGGCGGTGGTAGGCCTGGGCGGTATTCGGGGCCGCGATGCCGTGCTGCTCTACCACTGTTCGCGATGGTGGTAGGCAGGACGGCGCGCCGCTCGCGTGTCTGTTGTTGCGTGCCAGGCCTCGCGAGTGAGCGGCGGCAGCGAGGACGGGCGGGCAGCTCGGGCGCCTGGTGCGCTCGAAGCTCAGCGGCCGGCGGCTTCGAGGTGGCGAAGCAGCGCGTGGACGACGCGCGGCGCCCGACGGTGTTACCGCCCGGCAGGGTCCGCTCGCTGATCGCTGTCGAACGGCCGCGGCAGGGTAGGTCCGCGAATAAATCTGTGCCAACTTCCGGAGGCGCTTCACGGCGCGATTCACCCCGGGGAAGCCGAGTACCGCGTGTGTTGCCGATGTCGCGCGCGGTGGGAATGGTCTTGATTACAAGGTTGTGTATTGCACGTAACATCGTGATCGATTACTGAGCGTTACCGCATAACGCGTTATGCAGATCACGTCGGATGGGGCCGTTAGACATATCACTTTCGCGACCGTGTGCGTTTGTGCGCGTCGCTTTGGGTCACCGGGGCAGGCCTCCGGCCGGGGCCTTGCGGAGGGTGATTCAAGCATGGTGAGCTGCTCAAACGCGCCTTTCGAGTGGGCCCGCGACGCGGTTTTCGGCATCGACCGGCAGAAATTCGGGGGTGATGCGAAATCGGTCCGGATGCGGTTGGATAAGCGTACTTACCGGTGAGTACTGAACCAGTCACGGCTGTTATGCGTGATCACTGAGAGGTACAGCGAAGGAGGAGGGGACTTGATGTCGGACTCGTTCGGAGGGTTCGGGCCCGGCCCAGTGTCCAGGCCGGAACCGGTCGAGCCGCCGCAGCGGTCGGGCGGGGCTCGTGTCCTGCTGTGGATTCTCGTGATCGTGGTGATCGTGGGCGTGGCGCTGACCGGTGGGGCGTACGCCGCGGGTCTGATCGGCGGTGACGATGACCCGGCGGCCGCGCCGAGCAGCCCGGCGCCCACCGGCGTCGCGTCGGCCAAACCGGGCAGCGGCGGCACGGCGGCCAGCACGTCCGGCGCGGGTGACAACGCGAACGGCACGATGACGGTGGCGCTGCCGGCCACGCTGGGCGGCGTCAAGCCGTCGCGGGCCGGCGACAAGGGCAAGAACAAGCCGGCCGCGTCGCCCGACCTGTTCCCGGTCACGGCGCGGGCCGAGGGTGTGTTCGGCGACGACGCGCAGCGCAACATCGTCTACGTCTGGGCCGTGTCCGGCTCCAGCACGTCCGAGGCGGAGCGGGGCGCGCTGTTCAGCTCCGAGATCGACAAGCGCTTCAAGACCGGCACGATGCTGTCGGTCGAGCCGGGCCCGCTCGGTGGCACCGCCCAGTGCGCCGACGGTAGGTGGAACGGGCGCGCGGCCGCCGTGTGTGTCTGGTCGGACGGCTACTCGAACGGCGTCCTGGTCGACAGCCCGGGCAATCCCGAGTCGCTGGCCGGCAAGCTTCCGGCCCTGCGCGCCGAGGTGGAGCGCCCCGCGGCCTGACCGGTGAGACCTGCCGCGGCGGGTCGGATGCGCGGCGGTCTCAGCGCATCTGGCCCGCCGCGAGTCCGTTCTGGACCTGGCGGTGGAAGATGACGTACCCGATCAGGACCGGAAGCATCGCGATCGTCATGCCGGCGAACAGGCCGCTGTAGTCGCCCTGGTAGCCCTCGTTGACCGCCAGCGCGGTCAGCCCCTGCGCCAGCACCCAGCGCTTCTCCGCCCCTTCGCCCTGCATCAGCACGATCGGCAGCACGTACTGATTCCACTGGAACAGGAAGGTGAAGATGGCCACGCTGACCAGGCCGGGTCGCGCCATCGGCAACATCACCTGGAAGAACAGCCGGAAATGGCCGCAGCCGTCGACCATGGCGGCCTCGGCGACCGAGGTAGGCAGGGTACGGAAGAACGCGGTCAGGAAGAACACGGTGAACGGCAGCGAATAGGCGGCGTACACCAGGATCAGCCCGGGAAGCGTGCCCAGCAGACCCAGATTGCGCACCACGAAGAACAGCGGCACCAGGGCCAGGAAGACCGGGAACATCATGCCGCCGACGAACACGAAATAGACCAGCCGCGCCCCGCGGAATCGGTAGCGCGCCAGCACGTACGCCGCCATCGCCCCGAACAGCATGGTGAGCACGAGCGCGCCGGACACGACGATGGCGCTGTTCAGGAAATAGCGCCCGATGTGCGCCGCGCCCCACGCCCGCGCGAAATTCTCCCAGCGCAGGTCGGACGGCAGCCCCCACGGGTCGCTGAGGATCTCGCTGTCACTCTTCAGCGAGCTGACCAGCGCCCACGCCAGCGGCAGGGTGGTCAGCACCGCCCAGCCGATCAGAAATCCGTGCGACAGAATCGAAAGACCGGCGATCCGAGGGGTACGCCGGGAAGGCGCCGAAGTGGCCGGAGGGGAATGGGCCGTCACAGTTCCACCCGTTCGCGCCGCGTCACTCGCAGGAAGACCGCCGCCACCGACAGCGTGAGGAAGAACATCGCCACGCCGATCGCCGAGGCGTACCCGAATTGGGATTCGTTGAACGCGGTCTTGTAGAGCCGCAAACCCACCACGTCGGACGAATAGCCGGGCCCGCCGTTGGTCACGATCTGCGCCACCGCGAACGCGTCGATCGCCAGGATCGCGAGATAGACCCAGGCCACCTGGATGCTGTCCCAGACCAGCGGCACCGTGACGCGGAACAGGGTGGCCCCGCGGCCGGCGCCGTCGAGCAGCGCCGCCTCGTAGATGTCCCGAGGTATCGACTGCATCGCGGCGCTGAACAGCACCACGTAGAAGCCGACGTTGCTCCACAGCAGCACGACGGCCAGGCACCAGAACGAGAACCGCGGGTCGCCGAGCCACGGCTGGGCCAGCGCGTCCAGCCCGACCGCCCGGAGCGCGCCGTTGATCAGGCCGCTGTTCGGGGCGTACATCTCCTTCCACAGCACGCCGACGATGGCCACCGACAACACCTGCGGGAAGAAGTAGACGATGCGGTAGAGGCCCGCGCCGCGTACGCCGTGCACCCCGGCCCGGTCCGTGCGGCCGCCCACGCTGATCATCGAGGCCAGGAACAGGCCCAGCACGATCGTCGCCACGGGCAGCAGCGCCAGCAGGATCGCGTTGTGCCGCAACGCGTTCCAGAACGTGCCGTCACCGATCAGCCGGCGGAAGTTGGCCAGGCCGACGAAGTCGAAGTCGGGCGCCAGGCCACCCCAGTTCGTCGCCGAGATCTGGAAGGCCTGGGCGTACGGCGACACCACGAAGATCGCGTACAGCAGCAGCGGCGGGATCAGGAAGGTGGCGATGAACAGGCGCTTGCCGCGCATCAGGCCCGCTTGTACTTCTTGATGGACGAGTCCTTCGCGATCGAGTCGGCCGCCTGCTGGCACTTGTCGACCCACTGGGCGGCGGTGACGCGCTTGGCGAACAGGTCGGCGGTGGCGGCGTTGACCAGTTCGCGTTCGAGCTTGCGGTAGAACGCGTTGTACAGCCAGTTGAACGTGCCGGTGTCGCCCGCCGTCTCGATCATCTTGGTCACCGAGGTGAGGCCGGGGCCCAGTTCGATGCCGTCGCTCGACCCGGCGACCACGGTCAGGCTGCTGACCTTCTTGGTGAAGTCGGCGGCGCCCTGCTTGGAGAGCATCACGCGCAGGTACTCCAGGCCGCCGCGCGGGTTCTTGGCCTTGGCCGGCACCACGAACGGCTCGCTGCCCGTACCCCGGAAAGCCTCGAAAGGCAGTTTGTCGGCGGACGAGAGGCTGGGTGTGGGGTGCGCGGACATGGCGAAGCCGGGCGGCGTGACCTTCTTCTGCTCGTTCTCCAGCCACGAGCCGCACGAGATGAACGCGGCCTTGCCGTTGCACCACTCGGTCTGCGCCTGGATGTGGTCCATGCCCTCGGCGCCGGCCTGCACGAACCCGTCGGCCGCGAGCTGCGACCAGGCGTCGGCGGCGGTCTTCACGGCGTCGTGCTTCCAGGCGTTCGGCTCGAGGTTGTCGATCGCCTTGAGCACCTCGACGCCGCCCAGCTTGGCCGCCGAGGCGAGGATCGGCCAGCTCATGTAGCGCGCGTGCACGCCGGTGTAGGTCCACGGGGCGATCCCGGCCTTCTTGATCTCCCGGCACAGCGAGATCATCTCGTCCCAGGTCTTCGGGTACTGCCAGCCCCGGGCCTGGAAGAGCTTGTCGGACTGCCAGATCGCGTACGCCGAATAGGCGTAGTTCAAGGACAGGAACTTCCCGTCGTACGAGCCCAGCTCGGCGATCCCCGGCCGCAGCGTGTCCTTGACCTTCTTGGCCGGGTCGTCCAGGCTCGGCGCCTCGAGCAGGTCGCCGAGGTCGGTCAGCGCGCCCTGGGACACCAGCCCGTTGAAGTCGATCTGGTTGCCGCCGGAGTTGTTGACCACGTCGGGCGGGTCACCGGCGACGAACCGCGGCTGCAACGTCTGCGAGATCTGCTGGGTGGCCGAGTGCTTCACCTTCGACCGCGGGTGCCGCTGCTCGTACATGGTCTCGTGGGCCTTGGCGTACTCCTCGCCGAAGCCGCCGTTGAAGATCACCACCTCGAGCGGCAGATCCTCCTTGACCCCCAGCGGGTTCTGCGAGTTGACGTCGCCCTTCTCGCCGCCGCCGGAGTCGGAGTCCCCGCCGCCCATCGCGCAGCCGCCGAGCAGGCCCAGCGCACCCGCCGCGGCACTGCCCCGCAGCAGCCCGCGCCGGCCGAAAGTCGTCCCTGACATATCGCCGCTCCTAGGAATTCGTGAGGGCCCATCCGTCCGCGCGGAAGCCGTCGCCCCGGAACAGCGTCGCGCCGTGATCGTCGACGAGCACGCGGTCGACGTAGACGCCGCGGCCCTGTGAGCTGACATCGGTGGTGTAGCCGAACCGCACGTGCGTCACGCCGGCCGGGAGGGTGGCGACCAGCTGCCACCAGGTCCGGCCGCCGAAGCCGGTGATCGTGCCGGTGCTGTCGTACCGACCCTTCTCGCTCCGGAGGCGGGCCGGCAGCGGCGTCCAGGTGGCCCCGTCGGCGGAGGTCTCCACCCGGACGACGTCGCTGCGCGGCTCGGTGTCGTACCAGAGCTGCGCGCTGAGGACGGCGCCGGCCCGGGACGGGCTCTTGAGCGGCGCTACGAGAGTGGTGGTCGTCAGGTCCTTGTTGAAGGCTCGCCACGATGTGCCGCCGGACGGCGGCCGGACCGGATTCGCATCGGCGAACGCCGCCGCCAGCGCCCGCCGGGCCACGTTGTTGCTGCCCCAGTTCCGGTCCGGGTGCACCCGGTTGCTGAACACGATCAGGAACGAGTGGGCCAGCGGGTCGATCACGATGGTGGTGCCGGTGAACCCGGTGTGCCCGAAGGCCACCGGCGACGACAGGCCGCCCATGTACCAGTGCTTGTTGAGCTCGAAGCCCAGCCCGCGGTCGCTCTCCGGGTAGGCCGTCTCGAGCCCGGCGTTGTAGTTGACCAGCGCCGCCCGCACGGTGCTCTCGGCGAGGATCCGCTTCCCGGCGTACGTGCCGCCGTTGAGCAGCATCTGGCAGAAGACCGCCATGTCGTCCACGGTGGAGAACAGGCCGGCGTGCCCGGCCACGCCGCCGAGGCTCCAGGCGTTCTCGTCGTGCACCTCGCCCCAGACCATGCCGCGGTTCACGTACGGCTCGTATTCGGTCGCGGCGATCCTCGGCTTCTTCGCCTCGCCCGGGTTGTAGCCGGTGTCGGTCAGGCCCAGCGGCGCGATCACGGCGTCCTGGACCGCGGTGGCCAGGCCCTTGCCGGTGACCCGCTCGACCAGCACGCCGAGCACGATCAGCCCGATGTCGGAGTAGACGTACTGCCCGCCCGGCGTCGTCCCGGCGGTGACCGGCGTGGTGATCGCGGCCCGCAGGCGGGTCTCGGGCGTGGGGTACGAGCTGTAGAACGGCAGGAACGCCGGCAGCCCCGAGGTGTGCGTGAGCAGATTCCGTACCGTGATGGTGGGTTTGCCGAACTCGGGCACGTAGGCCGAGACCGGCGCGTCCAGCGACACCCGGCCCGACTCCACCTGCTGCAGCAGCGTGACCGTGGTGAACAGCTTGGAGATCGACGCCAGGTCCCAGATGGTGTCCGGGCGGGCCGGGATGCGCTGCTCCGCCGGCAGTTCGACGCCCTCGCGCGCGGGCGCCGGCCCGACGGCCGAGTAGCGGACCGCGTCACCGACCGCGAAGCGCGACACGATCACGCCGTGGTGGGCCGCGAGCACCGACGCGCCGGCGTACGCGGGCCAGGTGGGGTGATCGAGGGTCGGCGTGAGGTAGGAGGCGGCGATGGCCGGCATCGCGGCCACCCTGTCGGGTATCAGACCGACCTGCCGCGCGGTCCCGGTCCGCAGCACGTCGTCGCGGAAGTCGAGGTCGGCGGGCGTCACCGTGGGCGCCCCCGTGGGGTCGGCCGCCGCCGCAGGTCCCGCCGCGCTAACCATGGCGACGATCAGGCTGAGGGTCAGGGTGGTCGCTCGCCTCATCATTCACACCTCTCCATGCGTCGATAGGATGGAGCTTTCCTTCGGATTCTTCAAGTGGGGCGAAGGTTATTGCCATCAAAGCGAGACGAGGGGTACGGTCGCGGCCATGCGGTGGGGTGTCCAACTCGGCAGGCGCCGTCTGCTTGCAGCCGCCGGCGCGGGGGTGGCCGGTGGAGTGGCGGCGGGGTCCTCGCCTGCCGAGGCCAGACCCGGACTGATACCTCGGATACCGGTCCGGACCGGCATGGACCGCCTCGCCGCATCGGGTTGGGACGCCGTCCGCGGCGAACGCATCGGCGTGATCTCCAACCCCACCGGGGTCGACCGCGGATACCGGCACCTCGTCGACCGTATGCACGCCGATGGCGTGACGATCGGGGGCGTGTTCGGCCCGGAGCACGGCTTCCGCGGTTCGGCCCAGGCGGGCGGCAGTGAGGGCACGGGCATCGACGCCCGCACCGGCCTCACCGTCTACGACGCGTACGGCGCCACGCAGGCCAAGTGGGGCGAGATGTTCACGGCGGCCGGCGTCCGCACGGTGGTCTTCGACATCCAGGACGTCGGCGCGCGCTTCTACACCTACATCTGGACGCTGTACGACGCCATGTGCGCGGCCGCCCGCCTCGGCCTGCGGTTCGTGGTCCTCGACCGGCCCAACCCGATCGGCGGCCGGGCCTACGGGCCGATGATGACGCCCGGCTTCACCAGCGGCGTCGGGCGCAAGGAGATCGTCCAGCAGCACGGCATGACCGTGGGCGAGCTGGCCCGCTACTACAACGGCGAGCTGCTGCCGGCCGAGGCCGGGCGCCCGGTCCGCCTCGACGTGGTCGCCTGCCTCGGCTGGACCGGGCGGCTCCGCGCCGGCGACACCGACCTGCCCTGGGTGCTGCCCAGCCCGAACATGCCGACGCCGGACACCGCGGTGGTCTACCCCGGCACCGGGATGTTCGAGGGCGTCGCGTCGCTCTCCGAGGGCCGGGGCACGACCCGGCCGTTCGAGCTGATCGGCGGGCCCGGCTTCGACTACCACTGGTGCGACCTCGCCTCCTCCTACAACCTTCCCGGTGTCGAGTTCCGCGAGGCGTACTTCGTGCCCACCTTCAACAAGTTCGCCAACCAGACCTGCGCGGGCATCGAGGTCAAGGTCACCGACCAGGGCGCCTTCGACCCGATCCGGACAGCGGTCACGATGCTGGTCGCGGCCCGGACGTTCCCGGCCTTCGCGTGGCGCAACGACGGCGGCGCCCGGCCGTTCTGGATCGACCTGCTGACCGGCTCGACCCGGCTGCGCACCATGATCGACGCGGGCGCCACGCCGGACGAGGTCGTCGGGGCGTGGGGGCCCGAGCTGCGGGCGTTCGACGCGCGGCGGCGGCACTATCTGCTCTATTCGCGGCTGGGCTCGTGACCACGCCGCATCGCGGTTGTGGACAGGCGCCGGAAAACGTCGTACCCCCACGCTACTTTTGCGCCCACCCAGTGCCGGGGTGGGGGCGGGGGCGGCGCGCGCGAGGCTCAAAGTTGATCTTGGCTGGTCAGGCGGGCGTGGACGGCTCTCGGGGCGGGGGCGCCGGTCAGATGCGCGATCGCCATGGCCGCGGCGCCGCCGGCGCCGTCGCGGGCTTCGGACGGCTCGGTCGTGGTGCGGCGGCGGAGTCCTTCGCGCACGGCCCGCGCGACCGGGCCGGGGGAGAGCAGGACCGAGCCGGCCAGCACGACGGCGCTCTTCGGCGGGGGTCCGACCGAGTCGAAGGTGTGCAGCAGGCGGGCGGCCGCGTCGGCGCAGATCTGCCGGGCGACGGGGTCGCCCCGGTCGGCGAGAGCGCTCACCGCGGGCGCCAGGCGGCCGAGCTCGGCGGGTGGCCGGCGGAAGGCGTCGGCCAGGATCGCCTGGGCGAGATCCTCACGGCCGTCACGACCGGCGTCGACAGCACCCGGCGCGGCGGCGGGGTCGAGCGGGCCGGGCAACGCGTGGTCGGTGTCGAGCGGGTCGCGCGATGGGTCGGCGGCGTCGAGCGGGGGAAGCGGCGCGGCGGTTGTGATGAGCGGGGCGGGCGGCGCGGCGGCGCTGGTCAGCGGGTCGCGTGGTGGGGTGGTTATGGCGAAGAGGTCGCGGGTGGCGGGGAGCAGGGCGGTTTCGGGGCCGCGGCCGTCGAGGGCGGCCAGGCAGGCGCGCAGGGCGCGGAGGGCGATCCAGACGGCGGAACCCTCGTCGCCGAGCAGCCAGCCGTAGCCGTCGCAGCGGTGGGTCAGGGCGCCGGACTCGAAGCGGGCCGCCAGGGCGCCGGTGCCCGAGAGCAGCAGGGTTCCCTGCTGCTCCCAGGTGCCGGCGGCGAATGCGACTTCCAGGTCGGTGGTCGTAACCGGGACTCCCGGAAGGCCCATCGTGCGCCACGCTTCCACTGCGGCCGTACCGAAGACTCGTCGCCCGGCTCCGGCCGAACCGGCCGCGCCGAGAACGCCGAGCCGGACCATCGACGGGTCGGCGCCGGCCACGGCCGCGCCCAGCGCGCGCCGGAGGGTGTCGGCCAGGTCGCGGCCGCTGCTGTTGAGGTTGGCGCCACCGGCCCGACCCCGGCCGATCACGTGGCCGTCGGTCGTGGCCAGCACGCTGCGGGTGGTCGTGGCGCCCGCGTCGACACCCAGCACGAGGTCCATAGACTTCCGAACCTACCGACCGAAGGAAATCACTGTCCATGACCGACCGCTCACCCACCGCGGTGCGGGCGCGGGGCCTGCTGCCGTCGCTGTCGCCGGCCGAGCGGCGGGTCGCCGAGGTGATCATCGAGGAGGCGGCCACCGCGGCCCGGCTGACCATCAGTGACCTGGCCGCGCGGGCCCGGTCGTCGGAGACCACGGTGATCCGGTTCTGCCGGGCGATGGGCTTCAGCGGCTACCCGCAGCTGCGGCTGACGCTGGCCGCCGAGGCCGGGCGCGCCGCCGACCTGGCCGCCGACGAGGAGGCCATCGGCGGTGACATCAGCGAGACCGACGACCTCGGGCAGGTGGTGAAGAAGATCGCGTTCGCCGACGCCCGGGCCGTCGAGGAGACGGCCACCCAGCTCGACGTCGCGGTGCTCGAGCAGGTGGTGGCGCTGGTCGCGGTGGCGCGGCGGGTGGACATCTACGGTGTGGGGGCGAGCGCGTTCGTCGCCGCCGACTTCCAGCAGAAACTTCATCGGATCGGCCGGATCGCGTACGCCTGGAGCGACATGCACATGGCCCTGACCAGCGCGGCGCTGCTCGACGAGCGGGATGTCGCCTTCGGCATCTCGCACACCGGCACGACCGTGGACACGATCGAGGCGTTCGCCGAGGCCGGCAAGCACGGCGCCCGGACGGTCGCGTTGACGAACTTCCCCAAGTCGCCGATCACCCGGGTGGCCGACCTGGTGCTGACCACGGCCGCGCGGGAGACCACGTTCCGGTCGGGCGCCATGGCCAGCCGGCTCGCCCAGCTCACCGTCATCGACTGCGTCTTCGTCGGCGTCGCGCAGCGCACCTACCCGGAGACCCGGGCCGCGCTGGACGTCACGTACGAGGCGGTCCGTGGCCGGCACGTGAGGCGCTCATGACCGACCTGTCCCGCACCGAACAGCGGAACCCGCGCAGCATGGCCCTCGACCGGATGTCCACGGTCGACCTGCTGGCCCTGATCAACGCCGAGGACCGGACGGTGCCGCTCGCGGTCGCCGCGGTGCTCCCGCAGCTGGCCGACGCGGTCGACATGGCGGTGGCCGCGCTATCCGGTGGGTGCCGCATCCACTATGTGGGCGCGGGAACATCCGGCCGGATCGCCGTGCTGGACGCGGCCGAGCTGATCCCCACGTTCGGTGTCTCACCGGACCGGGTCGTCGCGCACATCGCCGGTGGCGTGCCGGCGCTGACCCGCCCGTCCGAGGCGGCCGAGGACGACGAGGCCGCGGGTGGTGCGGTGGCCGCCTTCGCCGCCGGCGAGGTGGTGGTCGGTGTCACGGCCAGCGGGCGTACGCCGTACGTGCGCGGCGCCCTGATCGCCGCCCGCGCCGCCGGCGCCGGCACCGTGCTGATCTCGGCCAACCCGGCGTCGCCGCTGGCCCCGCTGGCCGACGTGCACGTGGCGCCGGACACCGGTCCCGAGGTGCTGACCGGCTCGACCCGGATGAAGGCCGGCACGGCCCAGAAGCTCATCCTGAACGCCTTCTCCACGGCCACCATGGTCCGGCTGGGCCGCACCTACTCCAACCTGATGACCGACATGCTGGCCGCGAACGCCAAGCTCCGCGACCGCCGGCTCCGGATCCTGGTCGAGGCCACCGGCGCCGACGAGGAAGCCTGCCGGCGGGCGCTGACCGAGGCCGGTGGCGACGCCAAGGTCGCCGTGGTGACGCTGATCGCCGGGACCACGGCCGACCAGGCGCGGCAGGCCCTGGCGGAGACGAGCGGGCACGTCCACGCCGCCCTGACCTCCCTCAACGGCCACCACGCCTGACGTCTTCCATCAGATGTTGATTCACAGCGCGATCGGATCAACGGTGAGACAAGGATCGCGCTGATCGAACCTTGACGGGCCGCCGCCGTCGGTGGGGATCGCACGGGCAACCGAGAAACAAGGAGCACCCCATGACCCCAGGCCGGAGCACGGTACGTCGGCTCAGCCTCGCCGGCGCCGCCACAGTCGTGGTGGCGGCGGTCACCGCGGTCACCTTCAACGCCTCCGCGGCCGAGACCACCGCCCGACCGCGGCCGCACCCGACCACCACCCACGCCGCGTCCCCGATCGACCCGCCGGCCGGCCTCAAGCGGCTCAGCTCGTTCGACGTCGCCCGGGGCACCCAGACCTACACCTGCACCGGCGGCGTCTTCACCGGCGCCTCCACGCCGGAGGCGGTGCTCGTCGGCCGGACCGGGCGGCTGCACCACTTCGCCGGCCCGAGCTGGCAGTCGGAGCGGGACGGCTCGCTGGTCACCGCGACCAAGGTCGGCGAGCAGACGCGGCCCGGCACCATCAACGAGCTGCTGCTCCAGATCAACAGCCACAGCGGCGCGGCCAACGGTCAGCTCGCCAAGGCGCAGTACATCCAGCGGCTGCGCACCTCGGGCGGCGTGGCGCCGGCCGGGGCGTGCACCGACGGCGCCAAGGCTTCGGTGCCGTACAAGGCGACCTACGTCTTCTGGGGCTGAGAACGGGCTGAGAAGCCGGTTTGAACGATCACGGTCGCCGGCCGTTGTACCAGGATGCCGAGTCCCAATACGGCCCAGCTTCGGCTGGTGGGCTCGGCGCGCCGCCGACCGGCTGTCCGAAAGTCCGGCCGGCGGTCCTCCCGCCCGGCGTCTTTGATGTGCCCCAGGACGCCGGGCGGTCTCCATGTCCGAGACGACCTATCGTGGTGACCATGACGGTGCTTCCCATTCGGCTCATCGGCGACGAGGTCCTGCGGGCCAAGGCCGAGCCGGTTACCGACTTCGACGCCGAGTTGCGTACGTTGATCGGCGATCTGACCGAGACCCTGGAGAGCTCGGGCGGCGCCGGGCTGGCCGCACCCCAGCTCGGGGTGAGCCTGCGGGTCTTCGCGATCAGCCCGAAGATCACCGACGGCGAGATCCACCACCTGGTCAACCCGGTGCTCGACTTCCCCGACGAGGAAGAGCAGGACGGCCCCGAGGGCTGCCTCTCCATCCCGGGGGTCTACCTCGACACCCGCCGGCGCCAGAACGTGATCGCCAAGGGCTTCAGCTCACACGGCGACCCGGTGCAGATCGTCGGGGAAGGTCTCGTCGCGCGGTGCGTCCAGCACGAGAACGACCACCTCGACGGGGTGCTCTTCGTCGACCGGCAACGCCCCGAGCAGCGTGAGCGGCTGCTGGCGACGCTGCGCGAGGCGACCTGGTGGGACGCGATGCCCGACGTGCGGGTCAGCCCGCACTAGCCCGGATCAGCAGGCCACGCTGGATCCGCTCGATGATCCGCCGGGCCAGGGCCGGGTCGGCGCGGTCGATGTCGCCCAGGGCCTCGCGCCACAGGTGGCGGGCATTGTCGGGCTGCCCGTCGGCCCACAGCGCGTCGCCGATCAGGGTCAGCGTCTCGGCGGCGTTCATCGGCGACTCGGCCAGGCGGAACGCGGCCACACCCTGGTAGAGGCTGGCGAGGCGGCGGTCGTGGTCGTTGAGGTGGCCGTACGCCTCGCCCGACCAGGCCAGCGCCGTGCCCACGCCGTGCAGGTCGTCCACGCTCTCGTAGAGCCGCCGGGCCTCGTCGAACAGGGTCAGCGCCCGCTGCGGGTCGCCCGCCGACAGCGTCGCCTTGGCGATCACCATGAGCGCGCCGCCCTGGCCCCGCCGGGAGTCGCCGGCCCGGAACAGCTCCAGCGCCGTCCGCCCGTGGCCGATCGCCTCGGCGTACCGCTCCTGGTCGAAGACGATCTCGGCGATGTTGGTCTCGACGTGGGCCTGCCCGATCGGCCGGCCCAGCCGCTCGAACCCGGACCGGGCCTGTTCCAGATGGGCCAGCCCGGTCTCGAAGTCGGACCGGAAATAGCAGACCCCGGCCAGGCTGCGGTGCATCAGCGCCTGCCCGAGCAGGTCGTCGCCGGCCGTCGCCAGCCCCACCCGGGCCGCCGTGGCCCACGCGTCGATCTGGCCGGTGTACTGCAGGAACGTCTGCAGCGTCAGGGCCGTCTCCCAGGCCGGCTGCGGCGCGCCCGCGGCCTGCGCGATCTCGACCGTGGCCAGCACGTTGTGCTGTTCGGCCAGGAACCAGCTCATCGCCTCGTGCTGGTCGGCGAAGACGCCGGGGATGACCCCGGCCGGCGGTGGTTGCGGCGGGGGAGCGGGTAGCTGGGGGTGCAGGGCGAGATGACCCGCGTACGCGGTGTGATGGAAGTACGCGAGCAGGCGGTGCTCGGCCGCGCGCCGCGCCGCCGGTCCGTCGTGCTCCTCGCCGAGTTCGGTGGCGTACGCCCGGAGCAGATCGTGCATCCGCCAGCGGTCGCCGATCGACTGGACCAGCAGATGCGACCGCAGCTCGGCCAGCAGCGAGGCGGCGGCGTGCGGGGGCACCCCGGCCAGCGCGGCGGTGGCGGCGGTGCCGAACTCGACGTCCGGGTGCAGCGGCAGCAGCCGGAACAGGCGGGCGGCCCGGTCCGAGAGCGCGTGGTACGACCACGAGAAGATCGCGTTCAGGTCGAAGACCGCGTCGCCGAACCCGTCCAGCCGGCCCGACGCGGAGTCGAGCGCGTCGGCGATGCCGCCCAGCGTCAGCTCGGGGTGGATGGCCGACCGGGTGGCGACCAGCGCCAGGGCCAGCGGCAACCGTCCACACCGGTTGATGATCTTGTCGATGGCCTGCGGCTCGGCGGCCGCCCGGTCCTCGCCCAGCCGCTGCGCCAGCAGCTCACGCGCCTCGCCGGCGGGCAGCGGGTCGAGCGACAGCGGGTGGGCCCCGGCCGAGGTCAGCAGCCCGGTGATCGACCGTCGGCTGGTGGTGATGACCAGGCTCTCGCCGCTGCCCGGCAGCAGGTGCCGGATCTGCTGCCAGTCGCTGCAGTTGTCCAGCAGGATCAGCACCTTGCGCCCGGCCAGGACGCTGCGCAGCAGGCCGGCCTGCGCGTGCAGCTCGGCCGGGATCGCGGCCGGCGCCACGCCCAGCGACCACAGGAAGCCGCGCAGCGCCTCGCCCGGCGTCATCACGTTCTGGTCGGCGGCGAACCCGCGCAGGTCGGCGTAGAGCCGGCCGTCGGGATAGCCGGGCGCCAGGTGATGGGCCAGGTGGACGGCCAGCGTGGTCTTGCCGACCCCCGGCATGCCGTCGATGACCAGGGCCCGGGTCGGCCGGCCGGCCCGGCGGTCGTCGGCCAGCAGCCGGTCGGCGCGCCGGATGTCGTCGCGGCGGCCCACGAAGTGTGGATGGTCGGGCGGCAGCTGGGACGGCACCGGGGCGTTCGTCGCCGCCGGCAGCGGGGCGGCGTCCGGGTGGAGCAGGCGGGCGTAGGCCTCCCTCAGCTCGGGGCCGGGCTGGATGCCCCGCTCGTCGGCCAGCCGCCGCCGCACGGCGTCGTAGCAGGCCAGCGCCTCGGCCGTCCGGCCCGTGGCGGCGAGCACCAGCACCATCCGGGCCTGGAGCGCCTCGTCGAGCGGCTCCAGCTCCACGCATCCGCGTACCGCCTCCTCGACGGCCCGGACCCGCCCGCACCGCAACGCGGCGTCGACGGCCTCGCGCATCGCGGCCAGGCCCTCGCCGTCGATCGCGACGAAGTCGGGGTGGACCGGCCCACCGGTCCGCAGCTCGAACGCGCAGCGGTTCTGCCACAGGCCGAGCCCCTGGAGGTACAGGTCGACCGCCTCGTCGTCGGCCGCCGCCCGGGCCCGCGCCACCAGCTCGCGGAACCGCACCAGGTCGAGGCCGTCGCCGACCGGCTGGATGCGGTACTGCGCGCCGTCGCGCAGCAGGTAGGAGCCGGCGGCCCGGGTCGGCAGGCCGGGCTCGAGGGCCCGGCGCAGGACGCCGACATGCCGGTGGACGACGTTCGGGGCGCTGGCCGGCGGATCGGCCGGCCACAGCAGGTCGACCAGCTCGGTGAGGCTCGCGCCCGCGCCGGACGCCGCGCGGGCCAGCAGCAGGGCCAGGATCAGGCGCGGCTGACGGGCGGCGCCGAGGTCGACCTCGTCGTCACCGCGCCACGCCCGGGTCGGGCCGAGGATGGAGAACCGCACCGCGCACACCGCTGCATATTAGGCGGATGGATCACCCGATCCGGATGTCAGGTAGCTGACCGTGCCCGGATGTATCAGCGTGCGGGTTCGGACGCCTCCGCGAGGCGGGCCATCAGCCCGGCGAAGGTGGCCGGGGTCAGGTCGGCGTCCGCCACCGGGCCGAGCAGGCGGCTCCGGACGGTGGTGGTGAGCCGGGACTGCACGGTCGCCACCCGGCGCCGGCCGCGCTCGGTCAGCACCACCTGGTAGACGCGCAGGTCACCCTCGTAGGCCTCGCGGGTCACCGAGCCGGTCGCCTCCAGGCGGTCGACGACCCGGCTCAACCGGCTGCGCGCGATGCCCGCCGCCTCGGCCAGGTGCGCCATCCGCATCCGCTCGTCCGGCGCGTCGGCCAGGACCAGCAGGGCGGCGTACATGGACAGGGTCAGACCCGACGCGAAGCGCAGGTCGCGTTCCACCGCGGTGGGCATCAGCAGCAGCGCGCGCACCGTCGCCCGCCAGAGCTGCTCCTCGCCCACGTCCAGCGTGTTCTGCATCGGACCCCCGCTCTCATCGTTCCGGCGCGGAAACGGAGAGGCCGCGCCGAGTCCCCAAAGTCCCGGCGCGGCCGCGGAAAGCGATGACGTCATCACCAGTCGCTGTACTCCGCTGGAGCGGCGGCGTCGTGGCCCCCCATCGGCAACCGCTCGGCTCCACTGGCATAGAACGGCCCGCGCCCGCCCTGGTTCAACGACGCTCGAAAAGTTTCCTGGCTCACACCGGCCCCGCAGAAACCTCCGGCCGGGTGTCGAGTGGGCCGATCGCCGTTCGACGCGTTGGTGACAAGGCACCCTGAGATGAGGAGACAGCGATGCGGTTCATGGTCATCACCAAGGCCACGGCGGAGAGCGAGGCCGGCCGGCCGGTCACCAGCGAGGAGATCGAGCGGATGGGCGGCTTCATCCAGGAGATGGTCGACGCCGGCGTGCTGCTGGCCGCGGATGGCATCCACCCCAGCGCCAAGGGCGCCCGGATCTACTTCGACGGCCGGGCCACCACCGTGGTGGACGGGCCGTTCACCGAGACCAAGGAGCTGCTGTCCGGCTTCTTCCTGGTCGAGATGAAGTCGCTGGACGAGTGCGTCGAGTGGTTCAAGCGCTGCCCGGTCCACGTCCCGGACGGGGCCGAGCCCACCAACATCGAGATCCGGCCGGTCATCTCGGCCGACGACCTCGGCGAGGAGCTGACCCCCGAGCAGCGTGAGGCCGTGGCCAAGCGCGAGGCGCAGGCCGCTCCCGGCCACAACTCATTGGGGTAGACATTGGCACGTGGTAACTGACACCCACCGCGCGATCGAGGCGGTCTGGCGGATCGAGGCGGCCCGGCTCATCGCCGGGCTGGCCCGGTTCGTCCGCGACGTCGGGCTGGCCGAGGAGCTCGCGCAGGACGCCCTGGTCGCGGCGCTGGAGCAGTGGCCGGGCGAGGGCGTGCCGCGCAACCCCGGCGCGTGGCTGATGACCACGGCCAAGCGCCGGGCCATCGACCGGATCCGGCGCGACGAGACCTTCAGGCGCAAGCTCCAAAAGCTCGGCCGCGATCTCGAGGAGTCGTCACCGGACATCGGCGCGGTGGTCGCCGACGACGACGGCATCGGCGACGACCTGCTGCGGCTGGTGTTCGTGGCCTGCCACCCGGTGCTGTCGGCCGAGGCCCGGGTCGCGCTGACCCTGCGGCTGCTCGGCGGGCTGACCACCGACGAGATCGCCCGGGCCTTCCTGGTGCCGGAGCCGACCGTGGCCCAGCGGATCGTCCGGGCCAAGAAGACCCTGGCCACCGCCCAGGTGCCGTTCGAGGTGCCGCGGGGCGCCGAGCTGGCGGCCCGGCTCGGCTCGGTGCTCGAGGTCGTCTACCTGATCTTCAACGAGGGGTACGCGGCCACCGCCGGCGACGACTGGATGCGGCCGGGGCTGTGTGCGGACGCGCTGCGGCTGGGCCGGGTCCTGGCCCAGCTGGCCCCGCGCGAGCCCGAGGTGCACGGCCTGGTGGCGCTGATGGAGATCCAGGCGTCCCGGGCCGCCGCCCGCACCGGCCCGGGTGGCGAGCCGATCCTGCTGGCCGACCAGAACCGGGCCCGGTGGGACCAGCTGCTGATCCGCCGTGGCCTGGCCGCGCTGGAGCGGGCCGAGACCCTGATCGACGGGCGGCCCGGCCCGTACGTGCTCCAGGCGGCCATCGTCGCCTGCCACGCCCGGGCCCGGCGCTTCGCCGACACCGACTGGGAGCGGATCGCCGGGCTCTACGAGCGGCTGGCCGAGGCGATGCCGTCCCCGGTGGTCGAGCTCAACCGGGCGGTGGCGCTGTCCATGGCGTTCGGGCCGGCGGCCGGGCTGGCCCTGCTCGACCAGCTGATCGCCGTCCCGGCCCTGCGGAACTATCACCTGCTGCCGGTGGCGCGGGGCGACTTCCTGGCCAAGCTGGGCCGGCCCGCCGAGGCGAGGGCGGAGTTCGAGCGGGCGGCGGCGCTGACCCGCAACGAGCGCGAGCGGACCGTCCTGCTGGGCCGCGCCGCCGCCTGTGAGCAGGAGATGCAAGATCGATAGGCGTGTATCCAATGTGTACTGAGACCCCCTAGGTTGCGATCCGCAACTGTTGACAGGGGGAAACTGATGAAGCTTCGCTGGGTGAGTCCGGTGGCCATCGCGGCCGTCGTGGTCACCACCACACTCGCGGCGCCGGCCGGCGCCGCACCGGCCGGCGGCACCGCGTCGGCCCTCACCGCCGACCGGGCACCGAAAGCCGACACGCCGGGAGCGGTCCGGCGTACCCCGGGGATCGGCGGCGACCCACAGGGCGCACGCCGGACGACCACCACGACCGACGACGTGCCGGCGCCGGGGCTGGGCATGCAGGAGTGGTACCCGATCGAGCTGCGCCAGCTCGCCGACCGGCTCCAGCTGCTGGTCAACACGGCCAACGGCAACGTCATCGTGCGCTACCAGGACCTGCGGGTCAGCGGAATCGGGTTCGGCACCGACGTGTCGCACGTCTACAACAACCTCACCCAGGACGACGAGCAGGGCGCGTTCGGGCGGGGCTGGACCATGTCGACCGGCCAGGACGTGTGGATCGACATCCAGTCGTCCAAGGTCGTGCTGCACGGGCCGACCGGCTACACCAGCACGTTCACCAAGAGCTCGAACGGCGCCTGGAAGACCGGCAGCGGCCTCAACGCCGAGCTCACCAAGAGGTCCGACGGGCAGTTCGAGCTGGAGTGGGACGACTCCGAGGACGTCTGGACCTTCCACAGCAACGGGTCGCTGCGGGAGATGCGCAACAACAACGACGTCAAGATCAAGCTGAACTACGACGCGGCCCACGACGATCGGCTGGCCGCCATCTACGACCCGCTCGGGCGGGTCACCACGATGAGCGAGTACGACGCCGGCAACCGGATCGTGCGGATGACCGACACGACCGGCGGCGTGCACGGGCCCTTCGAGTACGACGGCAGCGGCAACCTGACGTCGTTCCCGGACCGGCTCGGCAACCGGATCACGTTCGGCTACGACGGCGGCAACCTCACGTCGATCACCGACCCCAAGGGCAGCACCTATTCGCTGACGTACGACGACCAGCGGCGCGTGAAGACGATCAGCGAGCCCACCGGCGCGGCGCCGGCCGTCACCACGTACGACTATCCGGAGAGCAAGAAGACCACCGAGAAGGACCCCCGCGGCAACACCTCGACCTACCACTTCGACGACGAGGGCCGGCAGACCAAGGCCATCGACCCGAACGGCAACGAGCAGGGCAAGTCGTGGACGGCCAACAGCGACGTCGCCTCGACCACCAACGGGCTCGGCGCCAAGGTCACCTACGGCTTCGACGAGACCACCAACAACCCGACCAGCGCCACCCTGCCGACCGGGGCCAAGTCGGTGACCGGCTACACCGACGCCACCCATCCGTCGTTCCCGACCTCGATGACCGACCCGCAGGGCAACAAGGTCGCGAACACCTACGGCGCGGACGGCGACCTGCTCTCCACCAAGTCGGTCACGCTCAACAAGGACCTCTACAAGTACGACCACAACGACTGGGGCCAGGTCACCAGGTCGACCGACCCGGACGGCCGGGTCACCACCTACAAGTACGACGACGGCGGCCGCCTCACCAGCGAGTTCCCGCCCGGCGCGCTCCAGGAGCGGAGCTTCAAGTACGACGACCGCGACCGGATCACCGACACCACCGACGGCAACAAGAACAAGATCCATTACCGGTACGACGCCCTGGACCGCCTCGTGGAGGTCCAGCGGGTGGACGGCACCACCTACGTGCCGATCCAATACATCCAGTACGACGCCAACGGGAACCTGAAGAGCCGGTCGTTCGCCGACAGCTTCGCCGAGTTCGTCTACAGCCCCCGCAACCAGGTGACCGAGGCACGCAACACCCGCGGCGGTCTCCGGTACGACGTGTACTACCGGTACGACCTCAACAACAACCTGACCCGCATCCAGGACGACGGCGGCCTGGTCGACTACGAGTACGACAAGGCCAACCGGCTGGATTACCAGTCCGGCCCGAAGTCGGGCATGTGGGCCCGGTTCGGCTACGACAAGGCCGACCGCCGCACCTCGACCCGCTTCGCCAGCGATTTCCAGGTCACCGCCGAGTACGACAAGTCCGGCCGGCAGACGTCACTGGTGGCCAAGCGCCCGGACGGCACCAAGCCGATCGACCGCAGCTACGACTGGGAGGACGCCGACGGCGACACCTCGCTGCTCCAGTCGGAGAAGCGGGAGGGCGCGACGATCAGCTACCAGTACGACGAGCGCAACCGGCTGCTGCAGGCGGGGTCGCACAAATACAAGCTCGACGAGGCGTCGAACCTGAAGGAGGCCGAGGGCAGGACCTTCACCAACAATGACGCGGGGCAGGTGGCGTCGTCCGGCGGCGTGACCTACACCCACGACGGCAATGGCAACCTGACGATCGGCAGCGGCAGTGAGCTCAGCGCCACCTACAGCCCGACCAACCAGCTCACCAAGCTGAACGACATCGCAATCACCTACCAGAGCACCGACCAGACCCAGCGCGCAGTGATCAAGACCGGCGCCCGCGAGCAGGTGCTCACGAACACCGCGATCGGCGTCACCGGTGTGACCACCGACGGCAAGCGGTCGAGTTTTGTGCGGGACTCGGCCGGCAATCTGATCGGCCAGATCACCGAGGACGGCAAGCCGCTCTACGCGGTCACCGACTACCAAGGCTCGACCCTGCTCCTGGTCGACGCCAACCACGCCGAGGCGGCGAAGTACACCTACAAGCCCTACGGCGACACCACGAAGACGGGTTGGGCGGCCGCCGCCAACCCGTTCCGCTGGATCGGCGGGTGGCAGCTCGACGACGCTCACGGCACCTACCTGCTCGGGCACCGGCAGCACGACCCGAAGCTGGCCCGGTTCACCCAGGTCGACCCGTCGGGGAAGGAACTCAACCGATACAGCTACGGCATGGCCAACCCGGTCAGCAACACGGATCCGACCGGCCAGGCGGTCATTCCCTGGATCGCCACCCAGATCGTCAAGGCGGTCGACGCCGGCGGCAACGTCAAGAATGCCGCCGAGGCCACGACGAACATGAATCCGCAGGAAGCGTGGGCGGGTATCGCGGGTGTGGCCGCCAGCGTCGCCACCGGCGCGGCCTGCGGCGCGGTGATGGCGACCCTGCTCATTCCGACCGCCGGGGCCAGCGGCTTCGTCGGAGCGGGCGTCTGCTGGCTGGCCGGTGAGGCCGTCGGCACCGGCGTCAAACAGGCGATCGAGAACGCCTAGGCGACAGAGCTGGGTGGCCGATCGCGGGATGCGAAGGCCGCCCAGCCCGCCAGCGCCGTGCCGACGCAGAGGGCGGCCGCGCTCAGCGACAGCGACCAGTGCACCCCGATCGCCGCGCCCAGCACGCCCACGGTCAGGCCGCTGCCGAAGCGGAGCCCGTTGGCCGACATGTTGTAGACGCCGATCACCCGGCCGCGTTCGCCCGGGGGCGCCAGCAGCTGGACCACGGTCTGACCGATCGACATCGACGCGAGGTTGGCCACGCCGCCCACGAGCAGCAGGGCCACGGCGAGCGGATAGGAGGGCGAGACGGCGAAGAAGAGCGTGCTCAGCCCGTACACCATCGTGCTGGTGACCGCCGCCCCGACGGTCGCCTTGACGACGCCGGTGGCCTCCATCAGGACGCCGCCGAGCACGCCGCCGGCGCCGGTCGCGAAGAGCAGGATGCCGTACGCCGTGCCCGCGCCGCCGGCCCCGAGGTCCTGCGCGAAGATCGGCATGGCCGACTGCAGGGACGCGCCGACGAAGAACGAGCCCAGGCCGCCCAGGATGATCATGCTGACCAGGGTGCGGTTGCCGCTGACCTCGCGCAGCGTGCGGACCGCGCCGAGAAGACCCATGCGGCGGCGTGGGGACGCGTCGCGGGTGTGGCCGGTGAAGCGGGTGCGGAACAGGAAGATCGTCAGCGGCAGGTAGAACGCGATGTTGGCGACGATGCCCCAGGTCGGCCCGAGTCCGAGCAGCAGCGCCGAGCCGATCACCGGACCGAACAGGATGCCCAGGCTGCGGAACGTGGCGTTCAGGCGGACCGCGCTGGGCAGGTCGTCGTCGCCGACGAAGTCGTGCAGCATCAACTGCTCGGCCGGGCCCCACAGCGCGCCGGCCAGGCCGTGCAGCACCAGCAGCAGGCAGGCCGACCAGACCTGGAGCGTGCCGGTCAGGAACAGCACGCCCCACCCGGCCGAGACCAGCATGAACAGCGTCTGCGCGACCTGGATCACCCGGCGGCAGTCGAACCGGTCGGCCAGCCCGCCGAAATACACCGAGAACAGCAGGAACGGCACCCAGTGGCTGATCACCTGGAAGCCGGACAGCACCGGCGACCGGAACGTCTCCCACAGCACCCAGTAGGTGATGACGTGCTCGATGTTGTCGGCCATCATCGCCATCGCCGCCCCGAACAGGTAGGGGCGGCTGTCCCGGTTGCGGAGCGCGGCGAAGCGGCGGGGCCGGGTCACGTCTGGGGCGGGCATCGCCCGTTAATCTAGCCCGCGGTGATCTCCACCCAGTCGAGGTCGCCCACGTAGTAGTCGCAGCCCACCTCGATCTGGTCGCAGTCGAGCTTGCCGCCGATGGTCACCGCCCACGAGTTGGAGATCCGGCCGGTCCAGCCGATCCGCGACGCGACCAGGGCGCCGTCGGCGAAGAGATAGACCCCCTTCTGCGTACGCTCGCAGCGCGCCGTGTGCCAGAGGCCGTCGTTGAGCTTCCGTGGCGTCGACAGCAGGATCGCGCCGGCCGACCCGCGGTAGTAGCACTGCACGACGCCGTTCGGGATCTGCACCTTGAAGTTGCCGCCGGAGACGGTGGCCTGGCCCTTCTGCACGATGTTGCCGAACTTCCCGGTGGTCCGGAACCGGAGGGTCACCGCGTAGTTCCGGTTGCCGGGGTCGAGGTCCGAGCTGTCGGAGACCGTGATGATGTGCCCGGGGCGGGGCGGCGGGACGTCCGGCACGACCCGGGCGAAGCGGTAGCCGGTGACGCCACCGGCGCGCACCCCGGTGACGACCTCGCTGCCGATCTTGCCGCGGTGCCCGCGCCCGCTCGCGTCGACCATGGTCCGCGCGCCGGAAGACTCGTTCATCTTCCACTGGGCGACCAGGCTGCTCGCGGCCGCGTCGGCCGGCTGCCCGGCAGCGGTGGTGAGCAGGGCCGCGGTGACGACCGCGATGGCGATGGGGTGCGGGATTCTCACGGGCGGCCTCGGTTGAGTTCGGGATCAATCGGACAAACGCACTGTAGGTCTGGAGGCCTCCGGGGCGGGGGACGCGTGCCGGAGCGGCGGAGTTACCCATCGGAAACAATGTGGCTCATTCGCGCCGTGACGCATCCGCGCCATTGATAGCCGTCGTTGAATCAGCAAACAATTCCTCTCGACACTCCCTGGCCACGCATTGTTTCGGCGGCGTTACGGGGTGTGCCTGTCGGCGCCAGGACTACCCCTGGACGCCGTCGCTGCCGGGCGTGGACACCACCGCGTCCCGGCTGAGTGGGGGAGGAACCACATGTCAGGTACGCGCTTGAGACGCGTACGGTCATCCGCGGTGGGCGGGGCCCTTCTGGCCCTGGCCATCACCGCGGCGGGCTTAACCGCCCCGACCGCAGCCTCGGCCGCCGTTCAGCGGCCTTCGGTCAGCTCCGAAGTCCTGTCCACGGTCGCCGCCAAGGGCAGCGCCACCTTCTGGGTCTACCTGCGTTCGCAGGCCGACCTCGCCTCGGCCGCGAAGATCGCCGACTCCAACGTTCAGGGCGCCACGGTCTACCAGCGGCTGACCAGCATCGCCAAGGAGTCCCAGAGCGGCGTGATCGCGCTGCTCGACGCCCACAAGGCGAAGTACCGGTCGTACTGGATCAGCAACGCGCTGAACGTCACCGGCGACCGTGAGCTGCTCGACGCGCTCAGCGTCCGGGCCGACGTCGCCAAGATCGAGCCCACCTCGACCTTCAAGGTCATCGAGCCGGTCAAGAAGCGGTCCGCCGACAAGTCGACGCAGGCCACCGAGTGGGGCCTGAACAGCATCAAGGCGCCCCAGGTGTGGAGCGATTACGGCATCGACGGCAACGGCATCACGGTCGCCAACGTCGACACCGGCGTGGACTACACCCACCCGGCGCTCAAGAACAAGTACCGCGGCCTGCAGGCCGACGGGTCCTACGACCACAACTACAACTGGTTCGACCCGGCCAACATCTGCTCCGGCGACGCGCCCTGCGACAACAACTCGCACGGCACGCACACCATGGGCACGATGGTCGGCAGCGACGGCGGCGCCAACCAGATCGGTGTCGCGCCGGGCGCCAAGTTCATCGCGGCCAAGGGCTGCGAGACGAACGGTTGCTCCGAGGCCTCGCTGCTCGCCTCCGCGCAGTGGATCCTGGCCCCGACCGACTCCAACGGTCAGAACCCCCGCCCGGACCTGCGCCCCGACGTGGTCAACAACTCGTGGGGCGGCGGCCGCGGCAGCACCTGGTACCAGGACGCGGTCAAGGCCTGGGTCGCGGCGGGCATCTTCCCGGCGTTCTCCAACGGCAACTCCGGCCCGGGCTGCGGTAGCGCCTCGGACCCCGGTGACTACCCGGAGTCCTACTCCGCGGGCGCCTACGACTCGGCCGGCGACATCGCCGACTTCTCCAGCCGTGGCTCCTCGGCGTTCGACAACGCCGTGAAGCCGGACATCGCGGCGCCGGGCGTGGACGTGCGCTCCAGCGTCCCCGGCGGCGGCTACGACGAGTACAGCGGCACCTCGATGGCCTCACCGCACGTGGCCGGCTCGGTCGCGCTGCTGTGGTCGGCCGCGCCGTCGCTCGAGCGGGACATCGCCACCACCCGGACCCTGTTCGACGACACCGCGTCGGACACCCCCGACAGCCAGTGCGGCGGCACCGACGACGACAACAACGTCTTCGGCGAGGGCAAGCTCGACGTCTTCAAGGCCGTCACGGAGGCGCCGCGGGGCCCGATCGCGCGGGCCAACGGCACCGTCACCGACGAGGCCACCGGCCGTCCGATCACCGGCGTCACGGTGACCTCCGAGGGCCGTACGGTCCTCACCGACGCGCAGGGCCGCTACTCGCTGACCCTGGAGGCCGGCACCCATGAGGTGACCGCCACCAAGTACGGCTACGTCGCCGAGACGGTCACCGTCACGGTGGAGGAGGGCCAGCTCCTGGTCCTGAACTTCGCCCTGGCCCCGGCCCAGATGGTCAAGGTGTCCGGCAAGGTCGTCGACGGCTCCGGCCACGGCTGGCCGCTGTACGCCAAGGTCGAGGTGACCGGCCGGCCCGGCGCCCCGACCTACACCGACCCGCTGACCGGCACGTACTCGGTCGACCTGCCCGCCAACACCACGTACACGGTGAAGGCGACGCCGGTCTACCCGGGTTACCTCCCGGCCACCGGCGAGGTCGTGGTGGGCACCACGCCCGCCACCGGCGACCTGGACGCCAAGGTGACGCCGGAGTGCACCGCGACCGGCTACCGGGCGACCTACGGCGAGCCCAGCATCAGTGAGGACTTCACCGCCGCCAGTGCCCCCGAGGGCTGGGAGGTCGTGAACCGCACCGACAGTGGTGGCTGGGGGTTCACCGACGAGGGTCGCCGCGGCAACCTGACCGGTGGCAGCGGCAACTTCGCCATCGTCGACAGCGACCACCTGGGCAGCGGTAACACCCAGGACACCGACCTGATCACGAAGCCGCTCGACCTGTCCGGCACGGCCTCGCCGTTCCTGCGGTTCAACAGCGACTTCTGGTCGATCGGCAGCGGCAACCCGATCGACATCGACGTCTCCGCCGACGGCGGCGCGTCCTGGACCAACGTCCTGCACACCACGGACAGCCGTCGTGGCCCGCGGGTCGAGGAAATCTCGCTGGCCCCGGTCGCCGGTGACGCCGACGCCCAGGTCCGCTTCCGCTACAAGGGCTCGTGGGCCTGGTGGTGGCAGATCGACAACGTGCAGGTCGTGAACCGCGCCTGCACCCCGATCCCGGGTGGCCTGGTGGTCGGCAACACGACCGACTCCAACACCGGCGCCGCGCTCAACGGGGTCACCGTCACCAGTGACGACGTCCCGGCCGACAAGGCGGTCTCGGCCGTCACGCCGGACGACGCCAACCTGGCCGACGGCTTCTACTGGCTGTTCTCCACGGCCACCGGGTCGCACGGCTTCACCGCGGCCAAGTCGCCGTACACGCCGGCCAAGAAGACCGTCGACGTGCCGGCCAACGGTGTGGCCAAGGCCGACTTCGCCCTCGGGGCGGGCCGGCTGACGGTCACCCCGCCGGCGATCGAGTCGCACCAGGTCTACGGTTCGGCCCGGTCGGCCAACGTGACGGTCAAGAACACCGGTAACGCGCCGGCCACCATTCAGCCGACCGAGACCTCGAAGGGCTTCGAGGTGCTGAAGTCGGCCGAGGCCGCGGGCGTGGTGACCGTACCCGTCAAGGGCCTGAGCGTGGCCAACACCGGCCGCACCTACGCCACGGCGCCGAAGAGCAGCGCCAAGGCGGCGGACGCGTGGGCCGCGATCCCGAACGTGCCCAGCGCCATCATGGACAACGCCGCCATCACCGCCGGCGGCAAGGTCTACTCGATCGGTGGCGGCACAAGCTCGGGCAACGAGACGAAGCTGTTCGTCTACGACCCGGCCGAGTCGACCTGGTCGACGCTCGCGGCCATGCCGCACGGCCGGGCCAAGCCCTCGGTCGCCGAGTACAGCGGCAAGCTGTACGTCTTCGGTGGCTGGAGCGACGGTGGCGACCCGGCGACCTCGGTGGATGTCTACGACATCGCCGCGGGCACCTGGTCCACGCTGGACGCCACCAACCCGAACGCCCGCGCGGCGGCCGGCAGCGCGGTGCTGGACGGCAAGGTCTACCTGGTGGGCGGCTGCGTGGACGGCGGCTGTGCGCCGTCGACCGAGACCGTGGTCTTCGACCTCGCCTCGGGCACCTTCGGTGCGGCTGCCGCCTACCCGCACCCGGTCTCCTGGACCGGTTGTGGCGCGGTCGGTGGCCAGGTCGTCTGCGCCGGTGGCGCGGACGGCGAGACCGGCGTCTTCTACGCGGACACCCAGGTGTTCGACGGCAGTGGCTGGACCGCCGGTCCGAACCTGCCGCAGAACAACTTCGGTGCGGCCGCCACGGCGGCCGGTGGGGTTCTCGTGTACGCCGGCGGCGCGGTCAACAACGGCGCGTCGCTGACCAACGCGACCCTCGCGTACGACCCCGCCTCGGGCTCGTGGGCGAACCTGCCCGCGATGGCCGCTCCCAAGTACCGGGCCGCCGCCTCGTGTGGCGCGTACCGGCTGGGTGGCTCGTCCGGTGGCTTCACCGGCACGGCCGACGCGGCGTTCCTCGACGGCCTCGCCGACTGCGAGGGCGGCGGCGACATCACCTGGCTGACCACGGACGCGGACGAGGGCTTCACGCTGGCCCCCGGCGCGACCCGGAAGATCAAGGTGACGTTCACCGCGACCGCCGAGGCGGGCGTCCTGCAGCCGGGTACCTTCACCGGCCTGCTGGGCTTCCGTAGCGACAGCCCGTACGCCGTCCCGGCGATCGACGTGGAGATGAACGTGTCTCCGCCGGCCTCGTGGGGCAAGGTCGTCGGCACGGTCACCGGGGCGACCTGCTCCGGCGGCAGCGTGCCGCTGAAGGCCACCATCCGCCTGAACGGCGCGGCCGGCCACACCCTGGTCGCCGACGCCCAGGGCAAGTACGGCTGGTGGCTCCAGCGCGGCAACTACCAGGTCGTCGTGGCGAAGGACGGGTACATCCCGGAGGTCTTCACGGTGAAGGTCAACGCGGGCTTCGTCGAGACGGCGAACTTCGAGCTGGACCCGGTGGTGGCCTGCTCGACCCGGGCCGCCCTCGAGCGGCGCCTGGCGGTCTGAACGACAACTGAACAGGGGAGCGGCGGCCGCCTGGTGCGGCCGCCGCTCTCGTGTCCGCCGGCGGCCCGGATGGAGCAGGTCACTCGAACATGGAGTGGCCTTCGCCCTGGACGCGCCGGCGGGCGCGGCGGCGCCGCTGGATGACCACGATGTCGATGGCGGCGATCAGGGCGAGCACGACCAGGATCCACCCGCCGGCGGTCCAGCCGCCGCGGAAGGCGAGCACCCCGAGGGCGGCCGAGGTGATCAGGCCGAAGATCGCCAGGGCGAGCCGCAGGTTGAGGGGGCTGTACGGCCGTTCGACCGTTCCCTTACGCCCGGGCGGTTGCGGATGTACGGACACACCTCATGTCTACCCGAACGTCACCGAGTTACGCGGCGTCAGCGGCCCAGGTGGTCGAACTAGCGACCGATGTCTATGGTGAGCCGCAATCGCCTGACCTTCAGTGGAGGACGACATCGTGCGACGACGCACAGTAACGGCGGTCCTGAGCGGGGTGGTCGCCACGGCGGCGGCGGCCGTGTTCGCGATCGCCGGCACGGGGACTGCCAACGCCATCGCCAACGGTGAGCTGGTCCAGGAGGGTCAGTACCGGTTCTCGGTGCAGCTGGTCATGACCGGCATACCGACCCCGACCGGCGGCAAGCGCAACAGCGGCTGCTCCGGCGCGCTGATCGCGCGGCAGTGGATCATCACCGCCGGGCACTGCTTCCGGGACGCGAACGGCGTCCGGGTGGAGCGGCCGGTCGCCGACTCGACCGTGGCCACCATCGGCAAGGCCGACGTGAACGGCACCGGCAAGGGCTACCGCGGCGAGATCGTGGCGGTCCGCCAGTCGACCACCGCCGACGTGTCGATCGCCAAGCTGGCGTCCCCGGTCCGCGGCATCAAGCCGCTGGCCATCTCGGACGCCCCGCCCGAGGCCGGCGACGTGCTCCGGCTCACCGGCTACGGCTCGACGCAGAGCGCCAGCCCGGTGCAGGAGACCAAGCTGCGCACCGGCCAGCTGGAGGTCCTGAACGTCACCGGCACCACCATCGGCGTGGAGGGCTTCGCGCCCGCCGACAACACCACCCCGTGCCCGTTCGACTCGGGCGGCCCGTTCTTCATCGAGCAGCGCTGGCGCGCGCCCAAGCTGGTCTCCGTGGTCAGCGACGGCCCGTCCTGCCCGCACAGCGAGGAGGAGACCAGCGCCCGGGTGGACAACCTGAAGGACTGGATCGAGGACGCGATCGCCGCCTCATGATGGCGAAGGGGCCCTTCCCGGAAGAGAAGGGCCCCTTCTTCGTACGTGCGGTCAGCGCGCCGGGAGCCACTTCTCCCAGACCGCGCGGTTGTCGTCCAGCCACTTCTTGGCGGCGGCGTCCCGCGAGAGCTTGCCGACCGTGATGTCCCGGGCCACCTGGTTCTGGTCGGCGTCGGTCCACTTGAAGTTCTTCACCAGGTCGGCGGCCGGCGAGCCGCTGTCCACGAACGCCTTGCGGGCGACCTTGTCGAGGTCGTACGGCTGGTAGTCGCACTTGACGATCTTCGGGTCGGCGTCGCAGCCGGGCTTGTAGACCGGCAGGTTGACCTTGACCAGCGCGAGCTCGGCCAGCAGCCACTGCGGCGAGTAGAAGTAGCCGATCATCGGCTTCTTGTCCTTCTCGGCCTTGCGGAACGCGGCGATGAGCGCGTCCTCGCTGCCCGAGTAGACCACCTGGTAGTTCAGCCCGAGGTTCTTGATCAGCGACTCGTCGTTGGTGACGAAGGACGGGTCGCCGCCCAGGAACTGGCCCTTGTCGCCGGTCTTCTCGGTCTTGAACAGCTCGGCGTACTCGTTGAGGTTCTTGTAGTTCTTGATGTCCGGGTGTTCCTTGACCAGCCACGGCGGGACGTACCAGCCGAGCACGCCCTTGTTGCCGGTCAGGCCCTGCTCGACGGCCACCTTGCGGTCGTCGACGTACTTCTTCTTCAGGTCGTCGTGGCCCCAGTTCTCCAGGATCACGTCGACCTGACCGTTGGCGAGACCCTCCCAGGACGCGTCCTCGGTCAGGTCCTTCTCCACGACGTTGCAGCCCAGCTCGGTCTTCATCAGGTAGCCGACGACGGCGGCGTTCGCCTCGTACCCCACCCAGGGGTTGATCGCGACGTTGACCGTGCCGCAGCCGGTGCGGGTGACCCCCGGCGGGTCGGTGATCGCGGCGGCCGAGTCACCGCAGGCGGCCAGGGCCAGCACCGACGACAGCGCGGTGAGCTTCATCAGGATCTTCACGCGATCGCCGCCGACCGGCGCAGGAGCCGCTTGGCCAGCACCTCTTCGGTGAGGGCGACCAGCACGCTCTTCACCGACTCGCGGTAGCGCGCGTCGCACTCGACGATCGGCACGCTGAAGTCGAGGCCCAGGGCGTCCCGCACCTCCTCGGGGTCGTACCGCTCGGCGTGGTCGAAGTGGTTGATGCCGATCAGGAACGGGATCTCATGCTCCTCGAAGTAGTCGATCGCGGCGAAGCAGTCCTCGATCCGCCGGGTGTCCAGCAGCACGATCGCGCCGAGCGCACCGTCCACCAGGTCGTCCCAGAGGAACGAGAACCGGTCCTGCCCGGGCGTGCCGAACAGGTACAGCAGCAGCGCGTCGTCGAGGGTGATGCGGCCGAAGTCGAGCGCGACCGTGGTGGTGTTCTTGTTCATGACCGCCGAGGTGTCGTCCACGCCGATCGAGCGTTCGGTCATCTCGGCCTCGGTGACCAGCGGCTCGATCTCGGAGACGGCACCGACGAAGGTGGTCTTGCCGACGCCGAAGCCGCCGCTGATGACGATCTTGACGGACACCGGTGCCGGTGCCGCCGAGGGCTCACTAGAGCGCCCGAACACGATCCCTGATCCTTTCGATCACGCTGATGGGAAGCTCACCGAGCTGGTCCTCGACCCGCAGATAGCCCTCCGTGATGAGGTCCGCGACGATCACCCGGACCACTCCGAGGGGTACGCGCAGGGCGACCGCGAGGTCCGCGATCGACATCGGCGCCTGGCACAGCTCCACGATCCGCCGTGACTCGAAGCGCAGCGGCGCGGACAGCGCAGCCGGCGACGCGTGCAACAGCGTCTCGATGCGCAGGCCGTCCTGCAGCGGGCGGGTCCGTCCACCGGTCAGCATGAAGGGGCGGACGAACTGGTCCTCGCCGTCCATGTCCGGACGCACATGCCGGCCCGCGGACGGCCGGTCCCACGGGCCGGTCATCGCGGGAGGTATTGCCGGGACTCGGAGATCAGGGCCGGGGTGAGCAGGTCACCGAAGCGCTCGGCGAGCCGGGAGATCTCGTACCCGACCAGGCCGACATCGCTCTCGCCGCCGGCCACCACCCCCAGGCAGCTGCCGCCGGAGATGACCGACACCAGCAGGAAGCCCCGGCGCATCTCGATCATGATCAGCTTGAGGCCGTCGAAGTCGTACCGGCGGGCCGCGCTGCGGGACACGCTGGCCAGGCTGGACACGATCGCGGCCAGGTGGTCGGCCTCGGCCCGGCCCAGCCCGTCGGAGGCGGCGATCAACAGGCCGTCGGACGACACCGCGACGGCGTCGCGGACGCCGTCGGTCTGGTGCACGAAGTTGCCCAGCAACCAGTTGAACTGGTGCCGGTCCGCGGTGGTGTCAACGCTCATCGGAACCTTCTTCGGGGGGAGGGGAGCCGGCGCCGCGTTGGACGCCGCTGCGGAACGCGGTCAGCCGGGATCGGACCTCGTCGGGCGAGTCGACAACGGCGGCGGTGCGTTCGGCGGTGCGCGTGGTGGCGGCTACCGAGGTGGGTGGGGTGGTGCTGGCGGACTTCTTGGCACGTGGGGTGCGCTTCTTGAGTCCGTTGGGCGTGCGCTCGGTCGTCGTCTCCGGCGCGGGCGCGAAGGTGTAGAGGTCGAGGCCGAGCGAGGAGGAGGTCTTGGCCGATTCGTACGGCGAGGCCGCCCGCTGCGCCGGCACCGTGGGGGTGCCGGTCGCGGTGACGTACTCGATCGTGGTCGGCCGCAGCCGGCCGTCCGGGGTGGTGGCGGTGGACGGTTCGGGCGCGGCCGGCAGCGTCAGGACCTGGGTGTCGGCCAGGTCGGGACGCACGTCGGCGACGGGCTGGGGCGCCGGGGCGGGTGAGGTCGGCACCGGGGCCGGCGCCGGCGCGGACACCTCGGCCTGGAGCGGGGCGGGGGTCGGCGAGACCGCGGCCGGGCCCTCGGCCAGCAGGTGCGACGGCAGCGTGATGCGGGCCGTCACGCCGGTCACCGGGGACGGGGTCAGCTGCACCTCGAGGCCCATGTCGATGGCCAGCCGGCCGACCACGTAGTGGCCCAGGAACCGGGCCGGGGCGCTGATGAAGTCGCCCTCGCCGCGCAGCCGCTGGTTGGCCAGGTCCATGTCGGCCGCGCTCATGCCGATGCCCTGGTCGGTGACGGCGATCAGGTAGCTGTCGCCGATCCGGCGGCCCTGGATCTCGACGTCGGCGTCCGGCGGCGAGAAGGTCAGGCCGTTCTCCACCAGCTCGGCCAGCATGTGCGCGACACCGCTGACCACGGCGCCGGCGATCATCGTGTCGTCCACCCGGCGCAGCGTGACCCGGCGGTACTCCTCGACCTCGGACACCGCGGCCCGGATCACGTCGGCGATCGGCAGCGGCTCGGACCACTGGCGCAGGCTGGCCGCGCCGACCAGGACCAGCAGGCTCTCCGCGTTCCGGCGCATGCGGGTGGCGAGGTGGTCGAGCTCGAACAGGTTGGCCAGGCCGGCCGGGTCGGACTCCTCCCGCTCCAGGCGGGTGATGAAGCCGAGCTGGCGGCGGAGCAGGTTCTGGTTGCGGCGGCCCAGGTTGGCCAGCGACTCGGTGGTCGAGTGTCGCAGCGAGGCCTGTTCGGTGGCCAGCGCGAACGCGGTCGCCTGCACCCGGTCGAGCGCCGAGACCACCGACTTCACCTCGTCCGAGGCCCCGTCGGGTACGACCAGCTCGTGCGGCGCCGCGCCCGGATCACCGGCGGTGGCGCGCTGCACCGAGACCGGCAGCGTCTCGCCGGCCAGCCGGTTGGCCTCGTCGGCCAGGGTGGCGAGCGGCCGGGCGATCGACCGGGAGGCGACCGCGGCCAGGTAGACCGAGCCGGCGAAACAGGCCAGCGCGACCGCGCCGAGCACGATCATCCGCTGGGTCGCCCGGTCCTGCAGGTCGGCGGCGCGGGCCCGGATGACCGAACCCACGTGCTGTTCGAGGCGGAGCATGTCGTCCAGCACGGTGGTCAGGGCCGACCACCAGGACTGCGGGTTCACCAGCAGGTACGAGCTGCCGCCGGCGGCCAGCGCGACCTGCTCGAAGTACGCCGCGGTCTGCGCCGGGCCGGTGCTGAGCACGTAGTCCTTGGCCGCGAGCTGGGTCGGGGTGGCGTACCGCTGGAAGTCGGCCAGCGCCGCGTCCTTGCTCGCGCGCATGGTGACGAACTGCAGGAACTCACCCTTGCCGAAGCCGGTCGCGGAGAAGACGCCGTTGAGGAAGGCCCGCTCCTGGGCGGTGGCCTCCTTGGCGTCGCTGAGCGCCTGGAGGGCCGCGACGCCGCGGCGGAGCTCGGTGTCGGTGGACGCGTCCAGACCGAAGTCGACGTTGGTGAGGTCGGCGATGCGGTCGGTGTAGAACGTGAAGGTGGGCCCGCGACCGGCGGCGCTGGTGTCGGTGCCGGCGCGGACCCCGGCCAGCCCGTCCAGCTTGCGGACGGCGGTGCTGACCCGGTCCTCGACGTCGCCGCCGTCGGCGACCAGCGCCTCGACCGCGGCGCGGCGGTCGTCCACGCGCTGCCGCGCGGGCGCGAGCTCGGCCTTGAAGCCGACGTTGCCACCGAGCAGACCGGCGGTGAGACCACGCTCGGTCTGGAGTTCCTGAACCAGGTCCTGCACCGAGAGGACCAGGGTGACGGCCCGGGCCGAGGCCTCGGCGGTGCGGTAGCCGTCGACCTCGATGACCGTGATGACGCCCAGCAGTCCCAGCACGGCCGCGACCGGTAACGCCAGCGTGCGGACGATCCGGCGGCGGATGGTCCCGCCCGAGCGGGATGCGTTCAGGCTGATGGCCGGACGTCCTCGTGCGGACACGAGATCCTCTTCTCTCTGACTGGTCTTCAGGTGTGGGGCCGAACCCCGTGGCATCGCACGGTAGCGACGCGACTACAGCACTCGATCGGGCGCGGTGTCCGTCAACATGGGGTCACTGTCCGCACATGGCGGGGGACACTCTGCACTATCGATGCATAGTTGTCTACAGTGGATCTAGTCTGACGGACCCCGTGTCCGGCGGGACGGTGGGGGCTCGCGGTTCAGTTGGGGTCAGGGGGCGTACGCGGTGGCGCCGTCCGGTCAGCGGGAAAGGGTGCGCTCCCCGCGGCGCATTGGCAAGGATCATGCCTGAATGCGTGCGGGTCAACGCTCTCCGTTGATCTTTTACTTATGTGTAATCCGGTAACAACTGTCGGTGTATGCGTAAAACGCCTGCTCGGCGGCCCACCTGGGCGCTTCGGACGCAACCGGCGGCCCCGATTCGCCCGCCCCGGACGAATGTCCTGGTCGTTCGGCCCCTCGCGAGCGGCTTGGCGCACTTGATATCTTTCCGCGGTCACGGCCGGTGAGCCGGCCAGGACCGGCTCGGGACGGAGGTCTCGATGACACGAGTAGACGGCTCATGAGTCGCCACGCACGGAGGTCTCCGATGACGGACAACCGGATGAAGGATCGAGTCAAAGTGATGCTCGGAACACCAGCCGAGACCGAGACGTCGGAGCACGCCATGGTCGCGCCGAACAGCAACAACCCTCGCTTCCCGGACCAGGCCCTGCAGGTGCTCACCATGGCGCAGCGGACCGCCGAGGAGCACGTCGCCACCGCGCACCACCAGGCCGACAAGATCCGCACGGACGCCCAGGCGGCGGCCGAGCAGATCGCCCGGGACGCCCAGGTGCACGCCCACAACGTGCGCCGCGAGGCCGACAAGGTGCTGTTCGAGGCCCGCCAGGCCTCCGAGCAGATGGCCCGGGACGCCCGCGCCCGCACCGAGGAGGCGCAGCAGAACGCCGAGAAGATCATCAACGGCGCCCGCGAGCAGGCCGCGTCGGTCGGCAGCGAGGCGCACCAGGCCGCCGAGCAGCTCAAGGCGGCCGCCCAGCTGCGCTACGACGACGTGGTGGGCAGCCTCGGCTCCCGCCGCGAGTCGCTCCAGCAGCAGATCGAGGCGCTGGAGGCGTTCGACCGGGAGTACCGCTCCCGGCTGACCCACTTCATGCAGGGTCAGCTGCGCGCCCTCTGGGTCGACCAGCCGCAGGTCACCGGCGAGATCGAGGCGATGCCGGCCCCGCCGCCGCCGGCCCACGCCGCGGTCGAGCAGGAGCCGGCCGACGAGCAGCAGGCCGTCCCGAACGGCTTTGTCCCGGCCCAGCGCCCGGCGCACGACGAGGCCGGCGCCGAGGACGAGGAGCAGCAGGAGGAGGAGGACCACCAAGCCGAGCGGTAGTTTTGACGCATGGCGAAAGTGTTGATCATCGGAGGGCACGGCAAGGTCGCGCTGCTGCTGGCGCCGCTTCTGGTCGCCGCGGGCGACGAGGTGACGTCGGTGATCCGCGACCCGGCCCACAGCGATGAGGTGGCGGCCACCGGAGCGACACCGGTGGCCGCCGATGTGCAGGCGCTCGACGTCGCCGGGCTGACCTCGTTGCTCGCCGGGCAGGACGCGGTGGTGTGGTCGGCCGGCGCGGCCGGGCGCGAGCCGTGGCCCGACACCACCTACGCGGTCGACCGGGACGCGGCGATCCGCTCGATGGACGCGGCGTCGGCGGCCGCGGCCCGCCGGTACGTCATGGTCTCCTACTTCGGCGCCGGCAAGGACCACGGTGTCCCTGCCGACCAGCGCTTCTTCCCGTACGCCGAGGCCAAGGCGGCGGCCGACGACCACCTGCGCGGGTCGCGCCTCGACTGGACCATCCTCGGTCCCAGCGGGCTGACCCTCGACCCGCCGACCGGACGCATCGAGACCGCGGCCCAGGGCGCCACCAGCGGCCAGGTCGGCCGGGCCGACGTGGCCGCGGTCATCGCCGCCGTCCTGCACGACCCCGCGACAATCGGCCGGACGATCAACTTCAACAACGGCGAGACCCCGATCGCCGACGCGATCGCTAGGTGAGCACCCGCTGGTGCAGGGCCGTCACCACCGCGCGGGCCGAGACGAAGGCGCCGTGCTGCCAGGCGACCTCGTGGCTGAGCCAGTTGCCGGCGAAATAGACGCGGCCGGCCGGTTCGAGGAGCAGGCGGTACGGGGCGCTGCCCCACGGCGGTGACGTCCACGCGCCCTCGAGGTAGGGCGTGCGGTGCCACGCGACGGAGAACGCCGCCGCCAGCTCGGAGCGGTACTTCTCGCCGTGGATCTTGACGCCCTGGTCCACCGCGCGGGCGGTCCGTTCCGCCGGGGTCAGGGCGCCGTAGGCCCGGGCCGCGGCGCCGGTGTTGTAGTAGCCGACGATCAGGCCCCGGCGGGCGTGGAAGTCGTGCGACGGGTACCAGACGTGCGCCAGGTCGAGGTCGGTCTCGGTGATGCCGCCGTAGATCCGCAGGTCGGTCTCCCACCAGCGGCTGCGGTACTCGAGCCCGATCTTGCCGGAGGCGGTCGCCGGGAACGAGCCGAGCGCGGCCGTCACGTCGGCGCCCAGGTTGTGCGGGATCCGGGCCATCAGGTGCGGCGGCAGCGTCGCGATGCAGAAGTCGGCGGTGATCGCTCGCGTCCGCCCGCCCTGCCGGTAGGTCACCGTGACGTCGTGCGCCCGGTTCGAGACGGTCAGAACCTCAGACCCGAGGTGTACGCGGTGCCGGCCGACCGCCGCGGTCAGAGCGGCCGGGATGCGGTCCATGCCACCCACCGGCTGGAACATCATCATCGCCTGGTCGTAGCCGAACTCGAAGCTGAAGTACCGGCCCACGTTGCTGGCGAACACGTCGGACAGCCCCGGCGGTCCGGCCAGCGGGGGTGCCCGCGTCGTCGCCGGCGCCGGGATAGGAGGCGAAGCCGCGCCGGCTGCCACCGGTGTACGTGTGCGCCGGCCCGATCGCCCCGAAGCCCTCCAGGAACGCCAGCAGCCGCGCCCGGTCCGCCGCCGTCAGCCGGGCGTCCAGCGCGCCCTGGTCGGTGGCCTTGGCGAGCAGCTCGGAGACGTACCCGTAGACGTCGGCCTTGGCCGTGCGGTGACGGATCGGTGTGCCGGTGGCCTCGTTGTAGATGAGCGCGTCGGCGTTGGCGTTGACGAACGGCTGGATCTCGACGCCCAGCTCCCGGCAGTAGTCGAGGGTGACCATCCACTGGGCGATCCGGGCCGGTCCGGCGTTCAGGTGGACGCCGGGGGAGTAGCCGGCCCGCTGGGTGTGCCCGTCCAGGTCGGTCTGGGCGGTGCCGCCGCGGACGGTGAAGTTGCGGCCGCCGGTGACCCTGCGCGCCTCCAGGATCGTGCTGTCGTAGCCGGCCTTGCCCAGTTCGTAGGCGGCGGCCAGCCCGGCGATGCCACCGCCGAGGATGACCACCTTCTTGGCGGCGCGGCCGGTCAGGTGGAAGTCGGAGGGGCGCGGCGCCCGGAAGCCGGGGGCGGTGGCGTGGGCCGGGGCCAGGCCGAGCGCGCCCATGGTGGCGAAGAGCGCGCCGGCGCCACCGCTGACGCCGACGGACTGGAGGAAACGACGACGGCTCAAAGCTGCATCACGCATGTGGTCGATCCTGTGTTCACAGTGTTACATCGACATCGGTCAAAAGTTGCATAGGGGTTTCCGATACTGTCGGCGGTGTGCCGCTGCTGACGTCCCTGTACGGGCCCGACCGGGCCGCCGCCGTGACCGCGCCGGACGCCACGCTGTCCGGTCATGAGCTGCTCGAACGCGCCTCGGGAGTGGCCGCCGCGATCGCCGGCCAGAAGATCGTCGCGGTGGATGCGACGCCGACCGCCGCCACCGTCGTGGCGATCACCGGCGCGCTGCTGGCCGGTGTGCCCGTCGTACCCATCCCGCCCGACGCCGGGCACGTCGAGCGCGCGCACCTGCTCGCCGACAGCGGCGCCACCCTTATCCCGTCCTCGTACCCCAAGGGCGACCTGCCGCCGGAGCCCGGCCCCGACCGGCCCGCGCTCGTGCTCTACACCAGCGGCACCACCGGGCCGCCGAAGGGCGTCGTCATCTCGCGCGCGGCCGTCGCGGCCGGCCTCGACGCGCTCGCCTCGGCCTGGGAGTGGACCGAGGACGACACGCTGGTGCACGGGCTGCCGCTCTACCACGTGCACGGGCTGGTCCTCGGGGTGCTCGGCGCGCTGCGCGTCGGGTCGCCGCTGGTGCACACCGGAAAACCCACCCCTGACGCGTACGCCGCGGCGGGCGGCACCCTCTACTTCGGTGTGCCGACGGTGTGGTCGCGCGTCGTCGCCGCGCCCGCCGCGGCCCGGGCGCTCAGCCACGCTCGCCTGCTCGTCTCCGGGAGCGCCGCTCTGCCCGTAGGAGTGTATGAGGGTTTGGAAGAGCTGACCGGGCAGGCGCCGGTCGAGCGGTACGGGATGACCGAAACGCTGATCACGGTCAGCGCGCGTTCGTCCGGCGAGCGGCGGCCCGGACATGTCGGCACCCCGATCGACGGTGTCCAGACGCGGCTGGTCGACGAGCGCGGCGCTCCGGTGGCCCCGGACGGCGCCACGATCGGCCACCTCCAGGTGCGCGGGCCCACGCTGCTCGACGGCTACCTGCGCGACGGCGCGGTCGTGCCGCCCGACCTGGTCGACGGCTGGTATCCGACCGGGGACGTGGCCACGATCGGGCCGGACGGGTGGCACCGGATCGTCGGGCGCGCCTCCACCGACCTGATCAAGACCGGCGGCTACCGGGTCGGCGCCGGCGAGGTCGAGGACGCGCTGCTGGCCCACCCGGCGGTGCGGGAGGCGGCGGTGATCGGCACCCCGCACGACGACCTGGGGGAACAGATCACCGCGTTCGTCGTGCTCACCGGTCCGGTCGACTCCTCCGCGTTGATCAACTTCGTGGCCGGCCGGCTGGCCGCGCACAAGCGCCCGCGGGAGATCCGGCCGGTCGGCGAGCTTCCTCGCAACCCCATGGGCAAGGTGCAGAAGAGTCGCCTACGGTGAGAATGTGTCGACGATCCTGAACCGCCGCGACCTCGACTTCCTCCTGTACGAGTGGCTCGACGTCGAGTCGCTGACCGCCGACCCGCGGTTCGCCGACCACGGGCGCGAGACGTTCGACGCCGCGCTCGACCTCGCCGCCGTCCTGGCCGAGCGGGAGTTCGCCCCGCACAACCGCCGCAACGACCTCGAGGAGCCGACCTTCGACGGCACGACCGTCACGGTCATCCCCGAGGTGGGCAAGGCGCTGCGGTCGTTCGCCGACGCCGGGCTGCTGTCGGCCACCTTCCCCTCGTCGGTCGGCGGCATGGACCTGCCCCACGTGGTCGGGCGGGCGTGTTTCGCGTGGTTCCAGGCGGCGAACATCGCCACGTCGGCCTATCCGATGCTGACCATGGGCAATGCCGCGTTGCTCCTCCGGTACGGTTCGCCGGCCCAGATCTCTTCCTACGTGCGACCGATGCTTTCCGGCCGCTTCACCGGCACGATGTGCCTTTCCGAGCCGCAGGCCGGGTCGTCGCTCAGCGACGTTGTTTGTAAAGCGGCTCGTCAGGACGACGGCACGTACTCCATCACCGGGTCCAAGATGTGGATCTCGGGCGGCGACCATGAGCTCACCGAGACCATCGTCCACCTGGTTCTCGCGCGCGTCGTCGGCGCTCCGGCCGGGGTGAAGGGCCTGTCGCTCTTCATCGTGCCCAAGCATGACGTCGAGACCGGCGAGCGCAACAACGTCACGCTGGCCGGGCTCAACCACAAGATGGGCTTCCGGGGTACGACCAACGCGGTGCTCGCCTTCGACGGCGCCACCGGCCACCTGGTCGGCGACGAGGGTCAGGGCCTGGCGCAGATGTTCCACATGATGAACGAGGCGCGCATCGGGGTCGGGGCGGGCGCCGTGGCCCTCGGATACACGGGGTATCTGCACGCTCTCGCGTACGCGCGGGAACGGCGCCAAGGTCGGCCACCCGCCGGGAAGGACCCGAACGCACCCGCCGTGCCCATCGTGCGCCACCCCGACGTGCGGCGGATGCTGCTGGCGTCCAAGAGCTACGTCGAGGGCGGCCTGGCGCTGATCCTCTACGCCGCCAAGCTCGTCGACCAGGGCAACGACCAGCTGCTGGACGTGCTCACCCCGATCGTCAAGGCGTGGCCGTCCCAGTGGTGCCTGCGCGCCAACGACCTGGCCATCCAGGTGCACGGCGGCTACGGCTACACCCGGGAATACCCGGTCGAGCAGTTCTACCGCGACAACCGCCTCAACCCCATCCACGAGGGTACGGACGGCATCCAGGCGCTCGACCTCCTCGGCCGGAAGGTGCTGCTGAACAATGGCCTCGACGTGCTTCTCTCGGCCATCCGAGCCTCCTGCGCCGCCGAGTCCGCCTATTCCACGCGCCTGCTGGCCCTCTGCGACCGCCTCGCCTCGGTCACGGCCGCGTTGTGGGCCTCGGGCGACCCCGGCCGGGCGCTGGCCAACGCCTCGACCTACCTGGACGCGGCCGGGCACATCGTGATCGCCTGGATGTGGCTGTCCCAGCTGTCCGCCGCCGGCGACCGGGCCGGCGCCTTCTACGACGGCAAGCGGCTCGCCGCCCGGTACTTCTTCGACCACGAACTCCCGCGCGTCGGCCCGTGGCTCGACCTGCTCGAATCCGGCGACACCCTGCTCCTCGACCTGGACGACTCGGTCCTGTGAGCCCGCGCCGTATTTCGCGGGCGCCGGTTCCCACTCGCCGCTAGCCTGCGGGGCGATGACTATCGCGCATGAGGTGACCGGCGAAGGTCCCACCGTCGTCCTGCTCCACTCGACGGTGTGCGACCGCCGCATGTGGACCCCGCTGGTCCCCGACCTGGCCGCCGCCGGCCACCGGGTGATCACCTGCGACCTGCCCGGCTTCGGCGACACCCCGGTGCCCGCCGAGCCCTACAACGACGCCGACGAGGTGTCCGCCCTCTTCGACCGGGCGGCGCTGATCGGCTCCTCCGGCGGCGGCGGGGTGGCCCTCGAACTGGCCGCCCGCTTCCCGTCCCGCGTGACGGCGCTGGCCCTGCTGTGCACGGCCTTGCCCGGCCACCCGCCCAGCGAGGCCCGCCGCGCCTTCGGCAACCAGGAGGACGCCTTCCTGGCCGCCGGCGACCTCGAGGCGGCCACCGCCCTGAACGTATCCACGTGGCTGGGCCCCGAAGCCTCCGCGGCGACCCGCGCCTCGGTCCACACCATGCAGCGCCACGCCTTCGACATCCAGCGGGCCGCCCCCGAGCCCGCCGAGATCACCCACCCCTACGACATCGCCGCGATCACCGCCCCCACCCTGCTCGTCTCCGGGGCCCACGACCTCCCCGAGTTCACCGACACAGCCACCCACGTGGCCGCCACCCTGCCGAACGCCGACCACCGCCACCTCGACTGGGCCGGCCACCTCCCCAGCCTCGAACGCCCCGACCTCATCAACCCCCTCCTGATCGACTTCCTCAGCTAGCCGCCGCACTCAACCTCACCGGCTCGGTGCCCGCTCTCGCTGGGTGCCGGCCCTCGCGGCGTGGCTGCTCTTGCTGGGTGCCGGCCCTCGCGCTGGTCATGGGCTGAGGTCGGTTGCCAGGCGCCCGGGCTGCCCGCTCACCCTCGCTGCCGCCCCTCACCCTGGTTGCCCGGCGCTGGTGGTAGGCCCTGACGGTGTTCGGGGCTGCGATGGCGTGTTGGCCCACCACTGGCGGGAGCGGTGGTGGCGCGGCACGGTATGGCCGGCCCGGTCAAGCCGATGCCCTGAAGCCGGCCGCGGCCGCGTTGTCATGCCGGTGTTAGGCGCCACGGGGCATGCTGGCGGGATGCGAGCCAAGGCGCGCTTCACGATTCTGTACGCCGGGGGGTTTCTCGCCTCCGGGGTGGTGCTGCTGGTTCTGACGTTCGCGCTGGCCCAAGGGCGGTCGACGGTGCCGGTGGGTGGGCCGCCGGCGGCGCCTGAGCCGGCCATTCACGCTCGGCAGCTGGTGGTGGGGGCGCTGCTGGCCCTGGTCGTCATGGCCGGGGCGTCGCTGGTGCTCGGGCGGTTGCTGGCCCGGCGGGTGCTGCGGCCGCTGCGGGACATCACGGACGCCACGCGGCGGATCTCCGCCGACAGCCTTGACCAGCGGCTGGCCGTGGACGGGCCGGCCGACGAGGTGAAGGATCTGGCCGACACGATCGACGAGCTGCTCGGACGGCTGGAAACCTCGTTCACCGCCCAGGGTCGTTTCGTGGCCAACGCGTCGCACGAGTTACGCACGCCGCTGGCCACGATGCGCGCCTCGCTCGACGTGGCGGTGGCCAAGCCCGCCGCGGCGGCGTCGACGGTGGCGCTGGCCGACCGGCTCCGCGTCCAGCTCGACCGGGTCGACCACCTGCTCGAAGGTTTCCTGGTGCTGGCCCGGGCCCAGCACGGCGCCCTGGCCGGCACCTCGCCGGTCGACCTCACCGCGCTGGTGGCGGCCGCCCTGCCCGCCGCCCGCCCGGCGACCACCCTGGATCTGCCCTCGTCGCTGGTCGTCCAGGGCAGCCCGCCCCTGCTGTCCCGCCTGGTCGGCAACCTCGTCGACAACGCCGTCACCCACAACGAGCCCACCGGCTGGATCAAGATCAAGGGCATGCGGGGGTACGCCGGGACGACGCTGATCGTCGAGACCGGCGGCCCGGTCCTCGACCAGCGCGAGGTGGACCGCCTGACCCAGCCGTTCGAACGCCTGGGCCACGAACGCACCGGCTCCTCCGGCCTGGGCCTGTCCATCGTGGCGGCGGTGGCCGCGGCCCACGGCGGCCAGGTCGGCCTGCTGGCCCGTCCCGGCGGCGGCCTCCGCGTGACCGTGGTGCTCCCGTCGTGAGGATCCTGGTCGTGGAGGACGACCCGGCCCTGGCCGAGGTGATCGCCGAGGGCCTGCGGGACCAGGGCCTGGCCGTGGACCTGGCCCACGACGGCCTGACCGCCGCCGCGAAACTGGACGTCACCACCCCCGACGTCGTCATCCTCGACCGGGACCTGCCCGGCCTGCACGGCGACACCCTCTGCCAGATGATCACCGAGGCTCCGCTCCGGGCCGGACGCCCCGGCCGTCCGATGGTCCTGATGCTCACCGCGGCCGGCGCCCCCGGCGACCGGGTCAGTGGCCTGACCCTGGGCGCCGACGACTACCTGTCCAAGCCGTTCCACTTCCCCGAGCTGATCCTGCGGATCCACGCGCTGGCGCGCCGCCGCCCCTACGCCCGCGCGAGAACCCTGTCGGTGGCCGGCATCGACCTGGACCCGGTTCGCCGGATCGCCACCCGGGACGGCCGCGGCCTGGACCTGTCGGTGAAGGAGTTCGCCGTCCTGGCGGCGCTGCTCCAGGCCAGCCCCGGCTTCCTGAGCGCCGAGGCCCTGCTCGACCAGGTCTGGGACGAGAACGCCGACCCGTTCACCAACACCGTGGCCGTCACCGTCGGCCGCCTGCGCCGCAAACTGGGCGACCCGCCCGCCATCGTCACCACGCCCGGGGTCGGCTACCGCGTGCCGCCGGCCGAGTGACCACCCGTTCTCAGCAGTTTCACACCCAAAATCAACGACCAATGCTGAGGTACGCGCACACCAAAGTCCCGCCATCCGGGCCCAGCCGCCGTCGCTGGTCCCGCTCCGCGCGCCCCCCGCCGGGTCGTCCCACCCGGTCCCGCCAGCATCCCCATACGGCCCAAAGCCCCGCCCGGCCTCGCCCCGCTGTGCCGCGCCCCGCCTCGCTGTGCCGTGCCGCGCCTTGCCGCGCCTCGCCCCGCCTCGATCCTGCTTGCCTTGACCCGCCTTGACCCGCTCGCCTCGGCTTGCCTCGACCCGCCTGGCCCTGCCCGGCGAAGTAGGCATGGGCACGCGCGGGGCCGGGGCGGCTAGGGCCGTGGTTCGGCGCCGGCCAGCAGGGTCAGGGCGGCTGCGACGGTGGCGGCCATGGCGTCTCGGGCGGGTGCGACGTACTTGCGGGGGTCGACCAGGGTGGGGTTTTCGGTGAGGGTGGCGCGTACGGCGCCGGTGAAGGCTGTGTTCAGGGCTGTGCCGATGTTGACCTTGAGCATGCCGGCGTGGACGGCCTGGGTCAGTTCGTGGTCGGGGACGCCTGAGGAGCCGTGCAGGACCAGGGGTACGGGGACGGCGTCGCGTAGGCGGGCGATCAGGTCGTGGTCGAGGGTTGCTGTGCGGGTGAGCATGGCGTGGGAGGAACCGACCGCCACGGCCAGGGCGTCGATGCCGGTTGCCGCGACGTAGGACGCCGCCTCGGTGGGGTCGGTGCGGACGCCGGGGGCGTGGGCGCCGTCCTTGCCGCCTACCTCGCCCAGTTCACTCTCCACCCACAGGCCCTGCGCGTGGCACCGTTTCGTGGCGGCGTGGGTCGCGGCCACGTTCTCGTCGAACGGGCGCTTCGACGCGTCGTACATGACTGAACCGAAGCCGTTGCCGGCCGCCTGGTCGAGCAGTTCGTCGTCCTCGACGTGGTCCAGGTGCAGCGCGACCGGGACGGTGGCGGCCTCGGCGATGCTCAGCGCGGCGGCGGCGATCGGGGCCAGGCGGCGGTGGTGGAACTTCACCGCGTTCTGGCTGATCTGCAGGATCACCGGCAGGCCGGCCTGCTCGGCGCCGGTGACGATGGCCTCGGCGTGCTCGATCATGATCACGTTGAAGGCGCCCGCCGCGCCGCCGGTCGCGCGCGCCCGGTCGATCAGCTCTCCGGTCGGGGTGAACATCTGGTGCTCCTCAGCATCGGGGTGGAACGGGGTGGCCGACCACGGCGGCGGCTGCTCGTAGCCGGTGGTAGGTGTCCGGGTCGAAGGATCCGGCGACCGGCGCGGCCACCGTGGCGCCGGACAGCGCGACGGCGTCGGCCAGCATCTCGGGCCAGGGGGTGCCGTCCCGCAAGCCTCGCGCGAGGGCCGCGACACAGGCGTCTCCCGCGCCGGTCGGGTTGCCGGCCACGACCTCGGGCGGGGGCGCTTCCCAGCCGCCGCCTTCCGCCACGGCCAGCAGGCCTTGCGGGCCCCGTGACACCACGACCGAGCGGGCTCCCAGGGAGCGAACGTGTTCGGCCCGCTCCCGCCACGCGCTGACGGTTGTCGGGGACGCGTCGACCGAGGAGCCGGTGGGGGGAGGGGAGGACGCGGACGCGGTGGGGGGAGGGGAGAGCGCGGAGGTGGCTTGGGGAGGGGAAGGCGCGGCGGTGGCTGGGGGTGGGGCTTTGCGGTGGGCCAGGAGGTCGGCCAGCTCGGCCGCGTTGGGTTTGGCTATGTGGGGGCGCGCGGCCAAGGCCTCGTGCAGGGCGGGGCCGCTGGTGTCGAGGACCACGGGTACGTCGTGCTCGGCGGCCAGGAGGGTCAGGGTCGCGTAGCCGTCGGTCGGGATGCCGGGCGGGAGGGAACCGCACAGGGCCACCACCGTGGCCCGGGGGAGCAGGGTTCGGAAGTGGCTCATGAAGGCCGACCACGACTCGGCGGTGATCTGCGGGCCGGGCTCCCAGAAGCCGGTGGCATCGGTCCCGTCGGCGACGGTGACCGTGCGGCGGGATTCGATCGGGGCGGTCACGAACGATGACGGCAGGCCCGCCGTACGGAGCAGGTCGGTGATCTGGGTGCCGACGGCACCGCCGACGATGCCGGTCGCCAGCACCGGCTCGCCCAGGGCGTGCAGGACGCGGGCCACGTTCAGGCCCTTGCCGCCGGCGCGGGACCGCACCGACGAGACCCGGTGGGTGGCGTGCGGGATCAGCGCATCGACCGTGTACGTGAGGTCGAGCGCCGGATTCAACGTCACCGTGACGATCATTCTGAGGCCGAGTCAACTGATCGAACGCGCAGCTGTCAACAGCCGTTTGTGCGCGTATGGTGCTCGCTGGCACGGCAATGTGGCAATCGTGCATTCCAGAGTGAGCGTTTGAGCATTTCTAGGAGCGAGTGTGGACGTACTGGTCGTCGGCGACGCCAACCCCGACCTGATTCTGCGCGGCGACGTGCGGCCGCGGTTCGGGCAGGCCGAGCAACTGCTGACCGGGGCCGATCTGGTGCTCGGCGGGTCGGCGTCGATCACGGCGGCGGGTCTGGCCAGGCTCGGTGTGCGTACGGCGCTGCTGACGGCGATCGGCCACGACGTCTTCGGCGACGTGACCCGGCGGGCGATCACCGGCCGTGGCGTCGAGCTGCGTGAGGTCGAGCGGGCCGACAACACCCCGACCGGCCTCAGCGTGATCCTCTCCGAGCCGGGCGACAAGGCGATCCTCACGCTGCCGGGCACGATCCCGGCGCTCCGCCCCGACGACATCACCGACGAGCACCTGGCCGGCGTACGCCACCTGCACGTCTCCAGCCTCTATCTCCAGCCCGCCCTGGCCGCCGGGCTGGCCCCGGTCTTCGCCCGGGCGCGGGCCCAGGGCCTGACCACGTCGCTGGACACCAACTGGGACCCGGCCGAGAAGTGGGAGTCGATCGGCGCGATCCTCGAGCACACCGACGTCTTCCTGCCCAACGCCAACGAGCTGCGCGCGGTCACCGGGGTGACCGACCTGGACGCGGCGGCCCGTTCCCTGGGGAGCACCACGGTGGTGATGAAGGACGGCGAACACGGCGCCCGCGCCTGGTGGACCGGCAACAGCGCCACCACCCCCGGCCACGCCGTCGAGGTCGTCGACACCACCGGCGCCGGTGACAGCTTCAACGCCGGCTTCCTGGCCGCCCGCCTCCAGGATCAAGGCATCGAAGAGGCCCTGCGCTGGGCGGTCGCGGCGGGTTCCCTGAGCACCCGTGCCGCCGGCGGCACCGCGGCCCAGGCCACCCGCGACGACGTCCTCGCCCTGACGCGCTAGGAACTGCTCCGCGCGGCGGCGCTCGGGGCGACCGACGCGCTGTGTGTGGTGACGCCGAAGGACCGCAGAGGCGTGGGGCTTGGGGCGCGGCTATCGGATGAGGATTGCGCCCGGGGCGAGAGCGGCCGGGTTCAAGGCGTGGGTGGCGGGTCAGCTGATGAGGCTCAGGCCCAGGGCCAGGACGGCCAGGCCCTGCAGGATGGCTCGGGGGGCGATGATGCGGTCCCAGTTCTGTTGCAGGGCGCGGGCGTCGGCGGGGGTTTCGTGGGCGGCGGCGGCCGCGGTGAGTTTGCGGTTGATGGGGGCGCTGATCCGCAGGTAGAGCAGAATCCAGACGGCCAGCAGGACGAAGGCCGCGCCGGCGGTTGCCGCGGCGGTGGGGCGGCCGGCCAGGGCGGCCAGCACGGCAGCGACGGCGGCGGCGATGATGCCGATGATTCCGGGCGCGGGCATGCGCCGGTCGGCCACGCGTTGGACGTTGCCCATGACGGCGGTGAGGGTGGCGTCGTCGACCCGGGCGAGGGCGGGTCGCTGGACGAGCGCGAAGAAGGCGTCGGCGCCGTAGACGATCGCGGTGCTCACGATCGCCACGAGCGCGGCCAGCTGGGCGAGCAGCGTCATGCCTGGAGCCCGCCCAGCTGCGGCAGGGCGCCGATCTGCTGGAACATCTGCATCAGGTTCAGCTGGTCCCAGTGCTCGACGAACAGGCCGTCCTGGACGCGCCAGATGTCGATGCTGCGCATCTCGACGGGTTGGCCGCTGGCGGGGATGCCCAGCAGGTCGCCGGTGTGGGTGCCCCGGTAGACGAAGCGGCCCACCACCCGGTCGCCGGCGATGATCAGGTCTTCCATCGTGACGGTGACGTCGGGGAGGCCGGTGAAGAACGCGGCCCAGAACTGCCGGTTGGCCTCGCGGCCGTCGGCGACGAAGTCGTTGTGGTTCAGGTAGTTCTCGGCGACGAACTTCTCGACCAGGTCGGGGTTGTGGGTGTTGGTCATCTCGACGAAGAGGTCGGCGAGCTGGCGTCCGGGTGTGGTCATGTCGGGCTCCTCCAACAGGGGTTAGCGTTGCTACCGTTAGCGACGCTAACCCCTCCCGGACGCTCGCGTCAATAGCGTTGCTAGAACGGGTAGCAGTGCTACAGTCGGGTGTGGCAATCGAAGACCGCCGGCAACGCGAGCGCCTCGCCCGTCGCCGGCTCATCACGGCAACGGCGCGCGCCCTGGCCGAGAGCGAGGGCTGGGACGCGGTCACCACGCGCCGGTTGTCGACCGAGATCGAATACAGCCAGCCGGTGCTGTACAAGCATTTCGGGTCGATGGACGACATCGTCGAGGCCGTCGCCGTCGAGGGCTTCGGCGAACTCGCCGAGACGCTGCGCGCGGCCCGCCTCGGCAGCCCCACACCCGCCGACGAGCTCGGCCGGGTCGCCGCCGCCTTCAACGCCTTCGCCGCGGCGAACCCCGCCCTCTACGACGCGATGTTCATCCGGTCGACGCGGCTGCACTTCGGTGCCGACGACACTCCGGCGCCGCTGATCGAAGCGTTCACCGCACTGCGCGAGACCGTCGCCACGGTCGCCGCCGATCGCGACATCGACACCCTCACCGAGGTCTTCTGGGCCGCCCTGCACGGCTTGGCCACCCTCGGCCGCACCGCCCGCCTACGCCCCGACCACGACACCGCCCGCATCAACCTGTTGGTAACCCAGTTCCAGGCGGCTGCCTTCTGACAGTAGCGCTTCGATGTCGCTGGCCACACCCGAGGCCCGATCTCCCATCTGGGAGTTACGGGCGAACCAGGCGGGCAGTTCTCTGGTTGGATCCGGCCAGAATTGGATCAGCCAGTAGTACCCGTCGCCGTCAGCCGGCCGGCGTGCGACTCGTACACGGAACCACTCCGTGTCGCCGAGGTGAAGGTCGGCCTCACCGTAGCCGCCGGTCAGGTCCGTCAGGGCCAATTCGCCCGAGCTTGATCGGAACGGTGTCTCCAGGATCTCATCGAAGTGTGCGCGCTCCGCCGCGGGCGGCACGTCGTGCAGCTCAATACGCACTGTGTGGTCGGACAGGTCAGGGGCCTGAGCAGCGATCCAGCCGGCGCCCGATCCGGCGAACGCCCCGGTCGGCATGTCTCCGCGGTCGCGGTGATGCGGCATTTGTGGGTCCTCGTTCGGGTCTCACGCCTGGTTCGTGTCCGCGAGGATCAAGATCCCGTAGTCCGGATGGTAGTCGTCAGTTTCGAACGCTCGCATCACAGCCACGAGGCCCAGGCT